>JBPBQB010000208.1:0-8904 GCA_050954545.1 Janthinobacterium lividum
GACGGCCTCGCCGACGACTTCATAGCCATTAGCGACCAGCAGGTTTTTCAATGTGACACGCATAAACAGCGCATCATCGGTGATCAATATTTTTTTCGGCATTAGAGCGCGCTCCTTGAGACAAGTGGGAACAGGTTATACACGTATAAGTATCGGCGGATGTGGGGAAATCAATAGCCTGATTTTGGATGTGAGACACAAAAAAGCCGCCCGGCAATCGCCGGGCGGCTTCGTAGAGAGTAAGCAGTCAGATATTTTAGGCGGCAATCGGTTCGCGATGCTCACTTATTTCAAGAGACGAATGCTCATGGTCGTCGTGCCAGAGCATTCGCAGCTTGTTGGAGCCGTTCAGCGCCGCCACTTTGTAGCACTCGGCGAGGGTTGGATAGTTGAAGACGTTGTTGATGAAATAGTCGACGGTTCCCTTGAATGCCATCACAGCCTGGCCGATATGGATCAGCTCAGTCGCGCCCGTGCCGATGGCGTGGACACCGAGAATTTGACGTGTTTCTTCATGGATCAGCAGCTTCAGCATACCGACTTCGTCGCCTAAGAGCTGGCCGCGGGCGATCTCCCGATACTGGGCCACGCCCGCCTCGTAGGGGACGCCGTCGGCGGTGAGTTGGGCTTCGGTCTTGCCGACCATGCTGATCTCGGGAATGGCATAGATGCCAAGCGGGAAAAGCTCAGGGATAGAGGTCGTCGGCTCACCGTAGATATGGCACGAGGCCCGGCGACCCTGCTCCATGGAAGTGGAGGCCAGCGCCGGGAACCCGACGACATCGCCCACGGCGTAGATATGCGGCACTTCCGTTTGATAGTTTCCGTTGACTTTGAGCCGGCCCCGGTTGTCGGGCACGATGCCGACATTTTCCAAGCCCAGCGTATCAGTCGTGCCTTGACGTCCGATACAGTAGAGCAGCGTGTCCGCCCGCAGATGTTTCCCGGACTGCAAAGTCGCCTGGACAAGTCCGTCGGGCTGGATCTGTATGTCGTCTACCCGTTCGCCGAGACGGAGCGTGACCCCCATCGCCCGCATCCGGTACTGGAGCGCTTCGCTGATCTCCGAGTCGACAAAGTCCAGCAGGGAAGGCCGCGCCTCGGTCAGAATGACACGCACCCCCAGGGTCGCCATCATGCAGGCATATTCGGTGCCGATGACCCCGCCGCCGACTACGATCATGCTTTTCGGCAGATGGGTCAACTCCAGCAGGTTATCGCTGTCCAGAACATGGTCATGGTCAAAGGGAACACTCGGCGGACGTGCCGGCACGGTCCCGGTCGCGATCACGATATGGTCGGCTTCCAGCATCTCCGTCGAGTTCTGGCGCGTGATGCTCAGTGTATGCGGATCTTCGAACCGGGCGACGCCGCAGAGAATTTCGACTTCATTGCGAACCATATGTTCGCGGATGACTTCCATCTCGGTCCGAATGACCTGCTGGCCTCGGGCGATCAAGTCCTCAATCGTGATCTCCGGCTTGCCGCGCCCTTCCCGATCTCCGTAGAAGCCCCGCTGCTGGATCCCCGACAGATGCAGGACCGCTTCGCGCAGCGCCTTGCTGGGGATTGTCCCGGTGTGGGTACAGGCCCCGCCGAGGATACGGTTTCGCTCGATCAGCGCCACTTTTTTACCGAGCTTGGCTGCTTGAATCGCCGCCTTCTGCCCGGCAGGCCCGCTGCCGATGACGACCATGTCTACATGTTTCATTCTGGCTCCTGAAGTCTGCGTCGTACAATTTTCGGAAAAGTTGATGAGTTGAAGAGTCATAACAACTCTATCCTCGGACAATTACCAGGAAAACGAGAGAGCCGGACACAAAAAAACTCCTCCAAATCCGAAGCGCCGTCACCCGGTCACCGCGAATAGGAAGAGACGTCGTTGCCCCTCGCATTCTCTGCAATACCCCCTCATCATATCCTATTTACAACCAGCTTGTCAAGAAAAGTGTTCTCGGACAATTGACAATTACTGCCTATTCCGGGTATAAACTACCGTCGGTTTAGCAGTTTGCGTGGCGAACATTCGATATGGCTTCGTAGCTCAGTGGATTAGAGCGTCTCCCTCCGAAGGAGAAGGCCATGGGTCCGAATCCCATCGAGGCCTTGTGTTTTTGACCGCTGTTCGATCACGTCTTTACTCTGAAATCAGCCCACCGCGCCTTGCGGCGGGCTTTCTTTTTGCCTCTGTCTTATATGTCTCTGTTACGAAGGAAAAACTATGTCTGATACGCCTGTTTTGATTGTCGGCTCGATGGCCCTTGACTCGGTAAAGACCCCGACGGGTGAGGTGAAAGACACGCTCGGCGGAGCGGCTGACTACTCCGGTGTCGCAGCGTCGTTTTTTGCCCCCGTGCAGCTTGTCGGCGTGGTCGGCGATGATTTCCCCATGGCACATCTGGACTTCTTGAAGTCGCGCGGCATTGATCTGGCCGGTGTCCAGACTGTCCGTGGCGGCAAGACATTTCGCTGGGCGGGCTACTACGATTTTGACCTGAACATCGCGCATACGCTGGACACGCAGCTTAACGTCTTCGCGGATTTCAAGCCGTCGCTGCCTGAGAACTACAAACAAGCCAAATATGTTTTTCTAGCCAACATCGACCCGACACTGCAATTAGAAGTTCTCAAGCAAGTCGAGAACCCGGCTCTCACCGTCTGCGATACGATGAACTTCTGGATCGAAGGCAAGCGCGACGCGCTGATTGAAGTCCTGAAGCGCGTCGACATCGCATTCATGAACGACGCCGAAGCGCGTCAGTTGACCGGAGAGCTTTCTGTCATCAAAGCGGCAAAAGCGCTTATGGCCCTGGGGCCAAAGACCGTCATCATCAAAAAAGGCGAACATGGCGCTTTGCTGTTCAG
Source organism: Janthinobacterium lividum (assembly GCA_050954545.1). GTDB lineage: Bacteria > Armatimonadota > Armatimonadia > Armatimonadales > Capsulimonadaceae > JANXMY01. Next base: position 2,866 of record JBPBQB010000208.1, read on the forward strand.
CGGCGACCAGCATTTCGCCGCACCGTCTTATCCGCTGGAAGAGATCGCCGACCCCACTGGCGCAGGCGACTCATTTGCCGGCGGCTTCATCGGTTATGTGGCGTCCCAGAACGACACGTCTTTCGCCACCCTCCGCAAAGCCGTCATCTACGGCAGCGTCATGGCCTCCTACAACGTTGAAGATTTCTCGCTGAACCGTCTGCGGACCCTGACCCAAGCCGACATCGCCGCCCGCTACCGCGCCTTCCAGGAAATCGCCTACTTTGAGGCTTTGGACGAAGCCAACGCATAGTGATTAACTGATGTTAGGCAGTAGCAGGCGCGTGGGATTAAAATCCTGCGCTTTGGGGCGTAGACGCCTAATGTCCGCCTTCGCGGACAGGGAAACAGACTGTACTGTTATTCTGCTCTTTCTCCACGCAGGTGGAGATTAGGCGCCCCGCCCCAAAGCCGAGGACTTCAGTCCCACGGCTCTAGAGCCTGTTATGCACTTTGTAGGCTTGTTTGGTCTGATTTGCCCCTGGCGCGGCTGAATTTAGAGTATTTCGGCCAGCAACCCGCGTTATTCGGGTTCGGCTAAGCAAGTAGGCTGATAAACAATATCCGTAATAGCTGCCTGCTGTTCTAAAAAAGTGCATAACAGGCTCTAGGATTGCGTAACATCAGTTATTAAGAACTCGCGGGGCACAAGGAAGTTTCATGTTATCAGCCCTCTTCGACCCATTTCTGACTCTCCTCTATCCGCCGCGCTGCCTCGTCTGCAAAACGCTAGGCGAGTCCGGCCTCTGCGCGGACTGTGCCGCACAAATCACTCCTATGGCCGCCCCACTCTGTCCCGTCTGCGGTCAGACTATGCTTGCCGATGCCGACGGCTGCCTGCATTGCCGACGCCGCCTTCCCGCCTTTGCCCGTGCCCGCGCACTCGGCGCGTATGACGGCGTTCTGCGTCACGCCATTCACCATTTTAAGTATCGAGACAAGCCGCAGATGGCGGTTCCATTGGGGCGTCTGCTGGTGGCCTATGCGCGGGACCATGCGGCAGAGCTGAACGGCCTGCGGTTTGACGCACTCCTGCCGGTTCCCATGCATTCCATTCGGCAGCGGCAGCGGGGCTACAATCAATCCGAGCGTCTGGCACGGGTTCTTGGAGGCGAGATTGGTTTGCCGCTGCTGACCAATGTGCTGATCCGTGCCCGCCCTACCCGTCCACAGGTCGGACTTACCGGGGATGATCGCCGAACCAATCTGCGCGATGCGTTTGAGGTGAAGCAGCCATTACTGGTGGCAGGCAAAACGCTTCTGCTGATTGATGATGTTGTCACAAGTGGAAGCAGCCTGCATGAATGTGCGTTGGTGCTGAGGGCCGCAGGCGCGAATGCAGTCTATGCGCTGGCATTGGCAGCGGGGTAGCTCCCCAGCACAGCTAAAGCTAGGGTGCAGGCATCCGCTTTTTCCGGCAGGCCGGCGGTGATGAAGCCCTGACGGGCGGCAATGAAAGCGGCACGGGCAGTTGAAGCCGCTTCAGGCGACTGAGTCTGCCTGGACAAACTTTGCCAGGCCAGGGCGAGGTCCTGCTGGGCTTTGGCCCAGTCGCCGGGATAATCGGCTTCGCTCCAGACCTCCAGGGCAGCCTCATGGAACGAAATGGCGCAGCGCAGATAGTCAACCGACAGTGGATCAGAGAGATCGGCATCGGATATTTGCCGCCAGGCACGGCCCAGGCTGTTCTGAGTTTCCGCCCAAAGTTCCGGGAAATCACTGAGAGTGTAGACTTGAAGCGCCGATTCAAAGTGGCTTCTCGCCTCGTGTAAGCGAGAAGGCCGATTTTCGTTTAGCATTTCGGCTAATGCTAAATAGGTTTCGCCGAGATTGAGCTGTGTCAGCGCCCATCCGCTGGGGAAAACGTCTTGAGTGCGAACACGCAGCGCCGCCTCGAAGAAGCCGATGGCCCGATGCTTGTTCTCGGCGAGGTTACCGTCCGGCAGTTCCAAATAGGTGACACCCAGATTGTGCTGTCCTCGCGCCCAGATCTTCGGGTGCTCGGCTTCTGTCCAGACCTGAACTGCCGCCTCGAAACAGACCAGAGCACGACGCTGGTTATGAGCTTCATCACCATCGGGCAGACGTGCGTAGACAATCCCCAGATGGTTTTGAGCCGCCGACCATGCTTCCGGATTCCCTTCCGCCGTGTAGGTGCCCAGCGCGTTTTGCAGGTAGGTCATTGCCTGATACAGATGTTCGCTGCGGTCGCCTGTCGGCAGATACAGGAGGCACAGAGCCAGGCCCATCTGAGCATCGGCCCAGCGCTCGGGAGCCGCATCTTCCGTGTAAATGGTCAGAGAGGCTTGAAAATGCTCTGCGGCCCGGCTTAGGACTGTTTGGCGCGGGGCACTGGGCGTTTTCCAAAGTGCCTGCCCGAGCGCGAGATGGGTGGCAGCCCAGAGGAGATCAGGCAGATGGCTTCGGTCGTCATCATCCAGCCCGATCTCCGCCCAGCGTGTCAGCAGTGCCCGCGCCTGGGGAATCTGGGCCGCATTGATATACTCCTGGTGTGCAGTGGACCATTGAGTGAGCGTCGTTTCGGCATCCTGAGACCACTGGTGATAAAACGCCAGCGCTTCTTCCCCATGTGTCTGCCAATGCTGGTTAAACCATGTGTGCTGCTCCTGAGTCGCAGGCTGACGGAGACGGGCACGCAGGGCTTCGCGCATCGTGCGATGGATTCGGTAGAACCCATTGCTTTCCGCGACAATGAACGAGTACTGGATAATCTGTTCCCAGCCGGCCCGGCCATTGTGGAATAGGCGATCACTGTCCAGCGCCAGTGCCGCCGCCTCATCAAAGCGCGGTGTCAGGCTCAGCGCTTCCACCCAAAGCTCTAAATTGCGGCTGTGCAAAGATTTGAGAAAGCGTGTTGCCAGCGCTCCGGCGACCTGTCCGGTCGGAATGGTTGAAAATGTCTGTGGCGACGGATCTTTGCCCTCGGACTGACGCATATTCAGCACGATGTCGGCGCACAGAGCCAAAGTCAGCAAATGGCAGGAAGGCGTATTTTTGCCCGCGCCGGTATCGGCACACCGCAGAATAGCACGCTGTAATGGCTCAATAGCAATCGGGGGCGTTGGGCCGATCCCGCGCCGGGCTAAAAAGTCCTGAGCATCGCTGGCGGAGACGCCGCCCAGCAGATGCTGGTCTAGGCAGCCTTCCCAATCCAGGTCATTGTCCCAGCTCAGGCGATCTCGTCCTGTAATCACGAGCAGGATACCGGATGCTAAACAGAACTCGGCCAACTGACGAACCCATCCGTCCAGCAGACGCGCCTGTGCCGACTGCCCGCTTTCGCGTCCGGTCCAGAGTGCTTCATAGGTATCCAGAAATAGGACACCCCGGCAGGCTTTGCCGGGCCGCACTGGCAGGTTAGCGGAAAGGTCCTGAGCAAAGCGACGGATCAACTCTTCCTGAATAATCTGCTCGTCCTGCATGAGCGCCTGACTTAGAGAAAGTACGGCTTCCGTGCCGCCTACCCGCCGAACCCACTGTTCCAGCTTGTCCGATTTCGTAATGACGTTCCTGAGCTCGGCTGCCGCCAGTTTGGCGGTAGCCTTGACAAAAGAGGGAGTAAACTCCATCGCGACCTCGAATGCTACATTGAGGTGCGGGCTGATTTTCAGCATCGGCGGCGGAGCGCCGCCGTCACGAGCAAGCATCACGGCGAGGCCTAAATCGAACCGCGAGAAATCGAGGTGAAAATTGTTTTCGAGGTCGGCCCGCAGGCGCAGCAAGACCTCCCGATAGGCCTGCGTTTGATCGGCGATATTGTCCAGGTTGAACCGGGCATAGGCAATAGGAGGCTTGAGACTATCCAGCCCTGCACACAGTTTCTGCACCAGAGTTGTCTTGCCCGCACCGCCCACTCCATAGAACACGAGTATCTGCATATCGTCCGCGTTCGGTTCCTGTAAGTGGGACTCAAACGCTTCCAAATACTGTTCGCGATCCGTAAAGAATTGCAGGGGACCACTGGACACACTGTTGATTTCGGCAGCAAACGGGTTTCGTCTCATAGCAGAATGATTACCATTGTTAGGTCGCTATGCTATAATACCTTGCTGGCTTTCAAACAGCGCATAGTATTACTATGTTTTCTCCATCGAAAGGCTTTATTCATGAACAGACACCTATTGTTGCTGCTGCCGCTTGTCTGCCTCACCGCGACCGCCTCTCAGGCTCAGACACCCCCCACGCTGACTTATTCTCTGACAGAATCAGGCACTACCACAGTCATCGGTCTCCCAGCGGAATACAGTGACTATACCTTTGGCATCACCGGATTCAGCAATGTCGGAGCCGACCCGGCCGGCTTATACACGATCTTCAGCCTCAGCAATTCTACGATTGAAAACAGTCCCAATTTTTACAGCGTGACTGCTTACGACCTGCCGGCCGGCTGGACATTCAGTGACAGCAATGATTTCACGATCTCCACTTCGCTGGCCCGTGGCATCCACGCGACCGATCCCAGCTTCGGATTGACGATCACGCAAAAGGCCGGCACACCGTTCATCAACATCTCCAACGCCCCCTTCACCTTGTACCATAAAGTAGATGGTGTCGATCCCTTCCTGAACCCCAACGGGACGCCGATGACTGTTCAGGCCGTGCCAGAAGCATCGTCAATGGTCTCTTTCAGCCTGCTGATGGTTTCGGGCTTAGTCTGGCATGTCTGCCGGCGCACACGCCGCGCCTCCAAAGCTGCCGTCTGACTGCTCAGGAGAAGATCATGTGGCAAATCCGAGTTATGTTCGCCTCGCTTTTGACATTTTTACCGATGATTGTTCTCGCGAACCCAGCCCCGCAGGTTACAATGACGGCGTCTTTAGACCAATCGACCTATCAGATTGGTCAGCCCATTGTCTTGGAAGCTGACTTGCACAATGCTGGAACACAAGAAGCTGTGATCGGAATGACTGCCGATAGGCAGTCCCAGTTCCAAATCACTATCATAGAAGCATCTGGCCGTATCGTGCCGCGCACTGCTCTTGGAGACCTACTCTTCACGCCGATGTGGGCGGCAGCGGCAAACACGCAGGTGAAAATCAAGCCCGGTAGGACACGCCGCTGCCGCTTTAATCTTACTGATTTGTACGGCTTGCTGCGGGCCGGGCACTATCGCATCACCGTTAATCGAACTCTAGGCTCGTCTTGGTTTCGTGCTCACGAATCTACGCTAACCGCAGGCCCACTCAAGTTTCAGATTCTGAAAACTGTTATTTCGACCCACGATCCAATGTCGTTTTTTATTTCCGATCCTCACGCAGACGAGAACTTGCCTTGAGATTAATACTTCCTAAGTCGGCTGCGTGTCGGAACAGAAGCAATATTAAAGCATCAGGAGATTATCATGCGCCACATTCAGTTAATGCTCGTCGCATTGCTGACTTTTTTGCCTTTGATCGTCTTAGCAGACCCGGCAGTTCCGATTACACTGACGGCATCCCTGGATAAGTCGGTTTACCGAACTGGGAATCCGATTGTGCTGGAAGTAGATTTGCATAACCGCGGTACCGACACTGTTTCGCTGGGAGGGGCTGCGTTTGACCGGTTTGCTTTTCATTTCCTGATCACGAATGCCGTCGGTCGCCCGATCTCGCGCTCTGTTTTAGGGGATCGGATATTCGCGTCTCCAGCCGTAGTACATTGGAACCCGCTGATAGTGCTGAAGCCGGGAGCGACGCGACGCTACCGCTACGATCTTGCCGCCCTGTACAGCCTTTCCCAAACGGGAGTGTATATACTGCGTGTCAGCCGTGGCCCCAGCCCCTACTCACCGCGTCGCGGCTACACCGTCTCAGCCGGGCCGCTCACAATACGCATCGACAGAACGACCCGAAATAGCCCTGTAACGCCGTTTGCTCATGACCCGAGCGCTGATCAGAACATCCCCTAGAGCCTGTTATGCACTTTTTTAGAACAGCAGGCAGCTATTACGGATATTGTTTATCAGCCTACTTGCTTAGCCGAACCCGAATAACGCGGGTT
>JBPBQB010000140.1:0-8647 GCA_050954545.1 Janthinobacterium lividum
CCTGCCGGGAATCAGTGAGCCGTTCGCAGTCGCTCTCGGCAAAGGCCTGAGCATCTTTACAGTCGGCGATCTGTTGAAGCACTACCCGCGCCGCTACGAAGACCGCACCCATTTCAAGCCGATCTGCGACATCCGCCACGGCGAGGCGGTGACAATCAGCGGCAAAGTGATCGGGGTCGAGAATATCCCGACCCGGACACGGGTCACGCTGACAAAGATCGCCATCGATGACCGCACCGGGATCGCGTTCCTGGTCTTCTTCAATCAGTGGTATTTGAAGAAGCAGTTCGATAAGCTGCGCGGCAAAACGATTGTCGCCTACGGAAAAGCCTCCCGCTCGGGCCGGGGCGGGCTGGACATGACCGATGTCGAATGGGAAGCGCCGGAAGAAGACAAAGACGTGCTTTCATCTGGCCGCATTGTGCCTGTGTACGCTCTCAGCGCCGGGCTTTTGCAGGGACGGGTACGCAGGGCTGTCTACACGGCTTTAGAGATATATGGGGACTTGATCGAAGAAACGCTGCCGATGCGTTTGCAGGAGCGCCGGGGGCTGTCGCCGCTGCCGGAGAGTTTTCAGCAGATCCATTTTCCAGACACGGAAGAATCGCGCCTGCTGGCTCAGCGGCGTTTCGTATTCGATGAGTTTTTCGGCCTGCAATTGCTGCTGGCTGTCCGTAAGCGTCAGGCCGACAAAGCCGCAGGTACGACGTTCCCGATCATTGACGGACCTGTCGAAGAGCTGAAGTCTGTCCTGCCGTATCCTCTCACGGGCGCACAGGCGCGGGTGATCGGCGAGGTCGCGAAAGATATGGCGTCTCCTCGCGCGATGAACCGGCTGGTGCAGGGCGATGTGGGCGCGGGCAAGACTGTGATCGCGATGGCCGCACTTCTGATCGCTGTCCGCAACGGCTATCAGGCTGCGCTGATGGCTCCGACGGAGATTCTTGCCGAGCAGCATTACCTTGGGATACGCCGGACTATGGAATCGATGGGTATCAAAGTCACGCTGCTGTCCGGCAGCCTGCCCGCGAAAGAGAAACGCGCTGCACTGGCCGCCGTGGCATCGGGCGAAGCGCATATCGCGATCGGCACCCATGCGCTGATCCAGAACGATGTCGCGTTCCACAATTTAGGTTTGGGCGTGGTCGACGAGCAGCACCGATTCGGAGTCATGCAGCGGGCGGCACTCAAGAGCAAAGGCACCGCGCCGGACATTCTGGTCATGACGGCCACTCCTATCCCGCGTACCTTGACACTGACTGTCTACGGCGATCTGGAAGTCAGTATTATCGATCAGATGCCGCCGGGCCGAAAGCCGATCAAGACCCATTGGAAACGCAGCCATGAGCGTGCTCTGGTGTACGAGACTTTGCGTAAAATGCTTCAAGAAGGCCGTCAGGCCTATGTCATTTGCAGCCTGATCGAAGAGAACGAAAAATTGCAGGCCCGTGCCGCCACCGAGCTTGCCAGCCATTTGCAGGCGCATGTTTTCACGGACTACAAAGTCGGCCTGCTGCACGGCCAGATGAAGCCGAACGAAAAAGAAGAGACCATGACCCGATTCCGGGACCGTGAGCTTCATTTATTAGTCTCGACCACAGTCATCGAAGTCGGTGTCGACGTGCCTAACGCCTCGGTGATCGTGATCGAAGACGCCGATAGGTTTGGCATGGCCCAGCTTCATCAGTTACGGGGCCGGGTCGGGCGGGGTGATACGCAGTCCTACTGCCTCTTGATCGGCGACCCGAAGACAGAAGACGGCTCCGCGCGTCTGACCACGATGGCCCAGACCACCGACGGCTTTTTGATCGCTGAAGAAGACTTAAAGCTGCGCGGCCCCGGCGACTTCTACGGAACCCGTCAGTCCGGCCTCCAAGTCCTGCCCTTCGTCGACGTCGTCCGCGACGTGCCCGTCTTAAAAGAAGCCCGCGAAGAAGCCTTCGCCGTGCTGGCTGAAGACCCAAAGCTATTGCTGCCCGAACATGCCGCACTCAAAGCCGTTGTCAAAAGCAAATACAAAAGTATCGCAGGCGTATCGGCGAGTTAAGATAGGGCACCGACCATCATGGTTAGGAGCGACTTGTGGAAATATTGAGACTGCTTAAAGAACTTGATGATCTTATCATGGCTCAAAAGACTGTTCTGGGGGTCACTTGTAACTTTCATCAAGAGGACTTTCTTGCACTCACGAATAAGGTACGCTTAACACTACTCCCAGGGGCATTGTCTACGGAGCTGACCATGGGAAAAGTCGCGAACGTCCTTGCGCGGCATTTTCGTTCTGAGGAAGAGCTTGCTTCTGTTATGAAAGAAATCCAATCAGTCGTAAATGCCTGAGGTTAGGGGCAATAAACAATGACAGTGACACTCACGCCAAAAACGGAAGCAAAACTGCTAGCATGGGCAGAATATGAAGGGCAGGATGCCGACATTGTAGCGGATGTGCTGCTGGCAGATGCGCTTGCGCGGGTTCAAGCAGAGGAAGTTGCCGCCATTCGTGTTGGGCTAGAAGACAGTGACGCAGGGCGCGTTCGCCCTCTAGCCGAAATCGCCGCAAAAAAGTGTGCCAAATACAATTTGCCGACGCATTTGTCTGATGATGAGATTTTTGCGGATGAAGAACAGGTAATTGCAGTGTCTTCCTGCAGATAAGAGAAGACTGAAGGCAAAGGCTTTGATTATGATCAGCGAGGCTACAGTCCAATATATCTCGGATGCTGAAGGCAAAGAAGTCGGCGTCATTGTGCCTATTGATCTCTGGCATGAGATCGAGTCTGAGCGCGAGACGGCTTATCTCCTAAAAAGTGATACCATGAAGCGGCGTCTGCTGGAAGCAAAAGAACGTCAAGGCGGTATCTCTTTGGAGGATGCCCTTGAACGTCTTGGAGTTTGACGGTGCGGCATTCGACGACCTAGCTTGGTGGGTTGGGCATGACCGAAAGAAAGCTCTCCGTGTAATTGCGCTTATCCGGGAAGTGCAGCGTGATCCGTATCTCGGCACCGGTCAGCCCGAACGACTGAGACATGATCTGGCAGGATGCTGGTCTCGACGGATTGATCAAGAACATCGCCTTGTTTATCAAGTTATCGAGACGGAGTCAAAAGTGCGAATACTTGCCTGCCGTTATCACTACTGAGCGGAACGATAAATAATGACACTGACACTCACACCAAAAACAGAAGCTATGCTGCTGGCGAGAGCGAAAAGCGAAGGACAGGACATCAATCAGTTGGCTGATGTTCTGCTGGCTCACGTGCTTCAAGAAGAAGCCCCTAAGCATCTCGTGACACCAGAAGCAAGGAACGATGATATGCGGGCGACGGCGAAGATGCTGGCGGATGCTGCCCGAGAATCTGACCCCGCTACTATAAAAGTTCTTCTGTTTCCTTCTACAGAAGAGATTCGGCTGCTTTATGTTGATGAAACAGCACGTCCTACTCTCGAAGAGGAAACAATCGCCCCGTACTATTTTGGTGCCGACAAGCGCAGCGGTACCCACTATACGTCAGCCGTTGCTTTGATACGACCGGAAGAGGAAGGAAAGCTACACCTCCCGGCTGGATGGGGAACGTGGGAAGATGCAGTCAGTATCTAGGAAGTCGCCAAATTAGGTGTTTGCTGAAGAGGTTAAGCTATGGATTGGCGAACTGCATATTTGGAGCAGGCAAAGTCAGATTATGCAATGCTGCTTAAACTGATTCGGGAAGAAGCGCCACAGTGCCACCGCCTGCATTATTTACAAATGACGACGGAGAAGATGGCAAAAGGTTTCCTGACACAGCCGGGCGGTGTACGGTACCCAAAAACGCACGATGCACTGGTAACCTTCATCAAGCTCTCCGCCAAGCGGCCGGACATACGTCGTGTGTCCCGCTTTACGAACGCGAATCAATTTGCTGCTTATGCGGCAAGTCTTTTGAACATCGCGCAGAAAGTAGAAGACCTTTCGCCGGAAGGCGGGGATCATCCTAACCCGGAGTACCCGTGGGAAGAAAAAGGGATGATTTTGCTGCCAACTCAGTTTGCGTTTGCAGATTTGGATTTTAGAAGTCGGCAGGTGATCAAGTTATTGGAATTTATTGACGACTGCTTCACTCTTGCCTGAGAATTACTGGATTTTATTAAATGATTGCAGTGTATCCCGGCAGTTTTGATCCGGTCACAAGCGGGCACCTCGACATTATCGTGCGGGCGGCAGGGATGTTCGAGACGCTGATCGTGCTGGTGGCTGCGAACTCGTCCAAGTTGCCTCTGTTCAATGCAGAGGAGCGGGCGGATCTGCTGCGGCAGAGCTGCGCGGAGCTGCCGAATGTCCAGGTGGAGCTTTTGCCGAGTACGCTGCTGGTAAGCTATGTGGTCCAGAGCGGTGCGAAAGTGATTGTCAAAGGGCTGCGGGCGGTCTCGGATTTTGAATATGAGTTTCAGATGGCGCTGCTGAACCGGCACTTGCAGCCGGAAGTGGAAACGATCTTTTTGATGACGGCAGCGGAACACGCGTACCTATCATCGAGTATTGTAAAAGAGATTGCGCGGCTTGGCGGCGACATCACCGGGCTGGTGCCGCTGCCGGTGCAGGTCGCGCTTGGGAAAAAGTTCGACAAATAAGTTTTTAACTATTGGGGTAGGGGAGACTGATGGATATAATCAAACTGCTGAATGAATTGGAACGACTGATAGACGAACAGAAGTCGATCATGGGGATCGCCTTGAACTTCCACCCGGAAGATTACCACGACATCACGAACAAGATTCGGGCATCTTTGCCGGAAGATGTCAAGCGAGCCAGCCGGGTGACAGCAGAAAGCGACAAGATCGTCGACGGCGCACGCGAGACCGCCGAGCAGACTTTGGAAGATGCGACGACTGAGGCAGATGAGATCATTCGGGAAGCCCGGATCAGTGCCGAGCGTGTCATGCGCGATGCAGAAGCGCAGGCCAACAAGATGAGTCTGACTGCCGAGACTTCTTCCAAGCAGACGGTAGAGGACGCACGCGTCCGGGCTGAAAAGATGCTGGCCGACGCACATCAGCAGTCGGAAAAGAAGATGGCTGATGTCCGGCAGCAGTCCGAGCTGATGCTGAGCCAGAGCGAAGTCGTTCGCTTAGCGACTGCCCAGGCGCGTGAGATTATCGCGTCTGCCGAGCAGGATACGCAGGCACTGCGGCACGGAGCGGATGAGTACGCGCATGGTGTCATGACTGATCTGGAAAAACAGGTCGGTGAGCTGATGGCGACGATTCAGCGAGGCCGAATGAAGCTGGATCAGCGTGTCGTACCCGCCGTCCCGGCCCACAACGGGGCGGCAAACGGCAATGGTCGTGCGCCGGATATGGCCGGAGTGCGTCGTTAAAAACCTATTTTGCGCGTTTTTGTGGTATATTAAGGGGCGGCTTTGGCCGTCTCTTGTTTTTCTGCGTCTCCACCTTTGGCGGCGCAGACCGGTGAGTGAGGACCACAGTTATGCTGAAATATGATCTGGCGGAACTGCTGCGTACCCCTGGGATGCGGCAGGTCTATGAAATTTACGAGCAGCCTTATACCGACGACGATGTCGAGTATGTCGCGCCTATTGTCGGCAAGGTCAGTGTCACCAACACCGGCTCTATGGTGCTTGTGCGCGGCCCTATCGACACGGTCATCGAGCTGGAATGCAGCCGCTGCTTGGAACCGGTAAGGGCGACGATCCATGCCGACCTCGAAGAAGAGTTCGATCTGGAGATCGTCGAAAGCGCCGCTCATCGCGACCCGAAAATATCGGTAGTCGAAGAGGAGATCGGGCGAGTTTTCGACGGGCAGACCCTGCGCTTGGACGTTCTGATTCGTCAGGCTGCTCTGCTGGCCGCGCCGCTCCAGCCGCTTTGCCGCGAGAATTGCCCCGGCATTCCTATTCAGGAGCCGCTGGACCCGGAAGCCGAGGTGGCTGAGAACTCGCCTTTCCGCGAACTTGGCAAGCTGCTGCAAGAGTAAACAATTTCGTAATTGAGACAATTTAAGATTGTAATCGGATTTAAGAGAGTAATCGAAGGAGACTAAGTTCATGCCACTGCCAAAACGACGACATTCTAATCAGCGGACCCGTAAGCGCCGCACCCATTATAAGCTGACCCCGCCCGAAGTCGTGCTTGGCTATTGCCCCGGCTGCCAGAAGCAGAACTACCGGCTTGACCATCATGCCTGCCCGGACTGCGGCTTTTACAACGGCAAACAAGCGATTGCCGTCAAAGAAACTGCGGCTGTCGAAGAGTAAATCATGCCCCTTAAAATTGCGGTGGACGCGATGGGCGGCGACTACGCGCCCACCGAAGTTGTCAAAGGGGCGCTGGCTGTCGCACGAGAGCGAGCTGATGTCGAGATTGTTCTCGTCGGTCAGGAAGCCGCGATCAATGCGGCTTTGGAAACTCTCGGCGATGTTCCGGTGACTGTTACTATCCGGGCTGCCGAGCAGGCGATTGAAATGGGAGAACATCCCGTTCAGGCGACCCGCCGCAAACGGGCGTCTTCGCTCGTTGTCTCCGGCCTGATGGTCAAGCACGGCGAAGCGGATGCGACTTTCAGCGCCGGCAGCACCGGTGCGGCGATGGCAATCGCGACACTCGATATCGGGCGCATCCCCGGCATTGAGCGTCCGGCCCTTGCCACCGGCATTCCTACCATTCAGGGCCGTGCTCTGCTGCTGGATGCCGGTGCGAATGTCGACTGCTCGACACGCAATCTGCGTCAGTTCGCCCTCTTGGGCGCGATTTATGCCGAGCGCGTGACCGGCGTTTCCAATCCCAAAGTCGGCCTTCTCAACATCGGCTCCGAAGAAGCCAAAGGCAACGAGCTGACAAAAGAAGCGCATCAGTTTCTCAAGTCAACCTCACTGAACTTCTTCGGTAACGTCGAAGGCAAAGATGTTTTTGAACACGCAGTCGATGTCGTAGTCTGCGACGGTTTCTCCGGCAATGTTCTCATCAAAAGCGGCGAAGGCATGGCCGAGATGGTCTTTGACCTGCTGCATCGCTTGATTGAGACTGAGCCGGAAGTCGCCCAGTCGCAGGATATGCTGGCCGCTCTGTTCCGTCGTTTGGCTCAGCGTATTCACTACTCGGAGTTTGGCGGGGCGACTCTGCTGGGTGTCAACGGCGTTTCGGTGATCGGTCATGGCCGCTCCGACGCCAAGGCGATTTCCGGCGGCATCCGTGCCGCCGTCGATGCCGCTGCCGGTGGGTATGTCCAAGCCATCCGTGATGCTCTTCCGGCGTTCGAGGGGAAAGCATGAGTGCAGTCCCGTTTCTGCGCCGTGCCGGGATTTTAGGGGTCGGCTCTTTTGTGCCGCCCCGCGTCGTCACTAATGACGAGCTTGCGGCACGGATGGACACCACCGATGAGTGGATTTCCAGCCGCACGGGTATCCGCTCCCGCCACCTTGTCGAGCCGGGCATATTGACCTCTGATCTGGCCGCTGAAGCCGCCCGAAACGCCCTGGCTGACGCGGGACTGACGGCATCAGACATCGATCTGATTATTCTCGCCAGCAGTTCACCCGATTACCCCGGCTCTTTTCCTTCGACCGCGACCGTTGTCCAGCACAAGCTCGGCGCTGTCAACGCGGCGGCGTTCGACCTCGGGGCCGTCTGCTCCGGGTTTGCCTATGCCCTTCATGTGGCCGCACAGATGGTGGCGTCAGGCGCTAACCATCATGTGCTCGTCATCGGTGCCGAGACACTGACACCGCTGCTGAACTGGGACGACCGCAGCACAGCGGTCCTGTTTGGCGACGGTGCCGGGGCAGTGGTTGTCGGCGAAGTGTCTGAAGGCAGCGGCTACTTAGGCGGCGTCCTCGGCGCAGACGGCTCGGGAGGGCCTCTGCTGTGCGTTCAGCGCAGCGGCGACTGCTCCGGCACGATCTTCCAGAACGGCAAAGAAGTCTACAAGTTCGCGGTGACTATTATGGGCGAGATTGCCCTGAAAGCTGTCGTGGCGGCAGGCGTCTCATCCGCCGACATCGATTTCTTAGTGCCGCATCAGGCCAATATCCGTATTATCGACAAAGCCGCTGAGCGGATGGGCCTGCCGCGCGAAAAAGTGATCGTCAATCTGGACCGTCATGGCAACACTTCAGCAGCCTCTATCCCGCTGGCGCTCGATGAAGCCGTGAAATCAGGCCGCATCCAACCCGGTCATCTGCTTGTGTTCGTCGGCTTCGGTGCAGGCCTCACTTGGGGTGCGAATGTGGTTCGGTGGGGGCGATAAATGCGCCTCTACCGGGCGGTCTCTCAAGCGGAACTAGATGATATTACCGCCTCCGGTGTGTTTCGCCAAGATGGCGACAGCTTTGTCTTTGGCAAATGGTTCGCGCTCAGTTACCAGAATGCAGCCACATGGAGTAGATGGTTTGCAGGACGTGATGGTCTCAGGTACTATGTGGTGGAAACGGAAGTTGCGGCATCGATAGCCAGTCAGTTAACAGTAAAAGAGAATTTAGATAATATCGTCTCGGCTGTTTTTCTGACGGAAATCCAATTCTCAGAACTTGCTATTTTATCTGTTTCACAGGCTCTTTCCGGCAATTGAAGGAAAACAAAAATGCAGACTGCATATGCGATGGCTGAGCTGCATTGGCCGTCAGAACTTGATAAATCTTTTCGTCAGGGACGCCTATG
>JBPBQB010000107.1:0-8608 GCA_050954545.1 Janthinobacterium lividum
TCGAAGCGCGGGAAGAAGAGGTCGGTGCGATAGCCGAGGGATTGGATGTTCATTGGTTATGCTTCTGCCAGCCTTGCCTGGACGTGCCTCATGATCTCCTCCAGCGGCATCGTCGTGTGACCGGGAATCGCCACCGGGCTGCCCAGAAGCCCCATGTTGGCTACCATGATCTTGCGCTTGAAGGACGGCTGTCGGGCCAGGATCGCCTCGGTGTCGTGGGGAATGATCACCAGAAACCGGTTCGCGCCCATGCTACTCATACCGACGGCAGCGATCTCATCCCAGGCGATGAAGCCCGCACCGGTCGCGGAGGCATTGTCAGTAATGCCGCGCTCATCTATCACCAGCGACGGGCGAGGTCTAAGCAGGCGGCCCAAGGCAAAGAGGGCGCAGAAGCCGAAGAACAGTACGTCGGCGACGGCCACCACCCGGATGAAGGGGTCTCCGGTGGCCCACAGCAGAGGAGCACACAGGACGAAGAGCAGTCCACCGAGGGCGATGAGGGCCATCTTCCAGCGGGCGGGATAAAGGACAATGTCGGGATAGGGAGTAGGCTCCGCCCACGGGGAGGGCGGCCAAACACCGTTATCGTTCATTGATCATGCTTTTCATTGATCACACTTTAGCGCGGCGGTAGATAAGGATCAAGCCATTGACGCCCTGATGATCGTTGAGCGTGTTGACTTGCCAAAGTTCCCAGCCTGAGGTCAGCCGAGAAGCGGCCTCGTCCCCGTTTAATACTTCCTGGAGACGATCTCCTATCCGTTCGAGGTTGTCGAACGAGGAGCCACCGGAGGTTTGCACTTCATATTCGTAAGTCATGGTCAGTCTCCTGCTTTGTTGTTCTCTCAATTATGATTCTCTTGCGTTTTGAGCGGACAGTTTTCTCGTTTATCCCAGCGAAACCGGATTCTAGTTCCGGTGGGGGCCTTCAGCCGTGAGAGGCGCTCTCTACAAAAACTGGTGCCAATAGTTCCGCAGTGCACGCTCAATGCCTTTGGCATCGCCCGGATCGATTTCCGCAATCGAGGGCAGAGTATCCAGGAACGACGCGATTGCCGCACGCTGCTTACCATTGAGGAGATCGTACATACCCATATGGTAGTTCCATGCTTCTAGGTCAGCCTCTTTACGACTTGGGTAAAGCAGGCTCAAGGTACAGATCGCCCGCATGGAAGACCGATCATCATCCGCCAGCAAACTGAGCATGAATGCAGGGATATAGTAGCGGAAGCCCTCGGCGTCCATATGCGCCAGATAGGGATAACGATCCAGTGTCTGCAGCGATAAGGCTGCCCAGTCATCTTCGGTTTCTACATCAGGAAAAGTGTCCAAATCTTCCTCTGGCCCACTTTCGCCCCAGTTATCTGCCGTTTCTGCCTCACGGAGACTGCAGCCTTTGCCAAGGCGAACCCCGCAGAACGCATCTTTAATGAGAGTTTCGATTTCTGATTTATTCATTTCCGGTGACCGCTTGTATCCCATACCGCTTCGGGATGTCCCGCAGAAATCGAGCCGCCAATGTCCGGGGCATTGGCGCGAACTCGCCTGCCGAACGATACTCGCTCAGACGATGATTGAGCCAGGCCCAGGTGCGCCCTTCAGACAGCCCCGTCGAGGCTTTTACAAGCTGACGGAAACACTGCTCGAACCCTACGTCAGTTTCGGATTCGGCCAGTGCCACCTGCAGAGCACCGGTCAGAATACGCGCATTGCGCTGGTTTTCTTCTTCACCTTGCGAGAAGTCAAACAGCCAGGGAAACCACTGCTTCAAGAAGTTCATGTAGGCATTTTCCTATTCGTCCGTCTCAGCAAAAGCCACAAAGCGATCCCTGCTGCAAAGAATAAAGCGGGCAGACAGTCAAACAAAAGGACTTCCCTATGGTAAGTAGCGGTGCGAGAAGCGATGTCCCTCGCACTCAAGCCAGACCCTTCATAATGGGGACCCCCAGACGCTATTGCGAGGGCAAGAAAATCCAACAGCCAGGCAATCAAACTGGCGACAAGGATGACGGATACTATCAGGATGGCAGGTTTCTTCAGCGTCATCCATCAACTTTCCGCAAGTCTGCCTCTTCCTCATCCAGGAACTGACGGTGCTCAGACAAAAGATGGTTCGCGATTTCCATGTCCTCCCCGATTAGTGAATTCCAATCCTCGACAAGCAAAGCGTCTTCGGCAGGGAACGGAAACTTCGCCCAAAAGTCACGCAGGTCCGACCAGACATGGATCGGCTCTGTCACAAACCAGTAAGGGTCCGCGGAATGATCCACTTCGTCGGCCAGCCCCTCTTCCAAGTCCTGAACGAGCACAGACAGCATCACCCAGCGCCACACCCGGACGGCACGGCGTTTGGCCGCAGGCGTATCCGAGGCAAGCTGTTCCAGGCAAGCGCGGATCGTCCAGAAATCCCGTGCTTCGGCAGGCGGGTGCCAGAGACCTAGCAGAAGGACCGCACATGGATGTCACCCTGAAGAAACTCGGGCATGAGCCGAATCGGGATACGCGGATGCAGGTGATCGTCACACTACGGCTTGGCAGCGGGCCAGTCAGCAAAAAGGTTATGACAATACCAAAACAAGACTGACACCACAGACGCCATGACTGTCGTAGAATGATTGTCGAACAACTGCTTTACTCAAACCCTCACTTCGGGTCGCAGTCACAATCCTCTCCTCTCACGACCCCTACCTATTTTAGAGATTTGTACTAAGAATGAACATCCAAGAAGACAGCTAAATTTGCCACCGATTCATCCCATTCTGAGACATGCTGGCTTTCGTCATTCACAGCCGTGTACGCTCCGACATGGGAATAGGGATCGTCCAGATCAAAAGGCACACTCAAATCAGAAATGAAAAACAGTTGATCCTGAAACTTCACCTGGTCGCCAAAGCGCCACATCGTCCACCAGTTGATTAAACTCTCTGAAGTCAATAACGGTAAATTCGTGATAAGAGCGGAATGCTCTTCCCCGTCAACGATCCGTTTTATTGCCTCCAGCCATTGCGCCTGGTAATCCTCAGCACTCCACTGATGAAAGGAAGACACAAAGGTTTCCCTGGAAGAACCGAAGGTGATCGTTCCTATTGCTTTTTTCTCTGCGCCATTAATCTGAGATTGAAATACGATTGAAAACATAGCTTCCCTCACCGCTGAAAACATAGCTTCCCTCACCGCCAGTAGATTCTGAGCGGTGGCGAGACTGGCGCAAATCCCCTGTTTAGGTCTACCAATGAAGCTACCTTACACACAGTATACCTGTGGTTTCCTGAATAACATCAAGCCTCTAATCTTGAACGATGCCAAGGCATAAATCTGGATCATGCTGCTCTTGTAGTTTTTGGAGGCAACTTCGCGTTCGCTCCGAAGGGAGCCGCAGCGAATGGTATAACGGCCTGGATGATACTCAGCGCAGCATCCCGTACGAAGAGAGACGATACCCTGGATGAAGAAATGCGGGGCACAAGGCCTGCTCCTGATTATCTTGTAATTCGTCTTGTGCTATAATCCGATCATGTCACCCAAACCTCAGCCCCCTCCTCCCGACCCGCCGACAACACCCCAGGGCAGCACGCAGCGCGGCTGGCTCCAGACGCTTGGACCAGGGCTCATCACGGGAGCCTCCGACGATGATCCCAGCGGCATTGCCACCTACTCCCAGGTCGGTGCACAGTTCGGCTTCGGTATGCTCTGGACCATGCTCTTCTCCTATCCCCTCATGTGCGGCATTCAGGAGATCAGCGGCGAGATCGGGCGCGTGACGGGGCGCGGCATCGCAGGCAACTTGCGCAAGTTTTATCCTCCCGCCCTTCTTTACGGCATCGTCATGCTGATGCTAGCCGCGAACATCATCAACCTGGGCGCAGACATCGGAGCCATGGGGGCAGCAGTCAAGCTGCTGGTCGGTGGCCCTGCCCTTGTCTATGCCGCGCTCTTCGCGCTGGTCTCGGTCGGGATGGAAACATTCATCTCGTACCGTCGCTACTCCAAAGTGCTCAAGTGGCTGTGCCTGGCTTTGTTTGCCTACGTTGCCACCGTTTTCGTGGTTCATGTTCCCTGGGGACAGGCACTAGAAGCCACCGTCTTGCCAGCGGTCTCGCTGAAGGCGGTCTATGTCACGAGCATCGTCGCCGTGCTGGGCACGACCATCAGCCCGTACCTGTTCTTCTGGCAGGCCGAAGATGAAGTCGAGGCAGAACGGGCCAACCCCCTGGACAGTCCGCTCAAGGATGATCCGAAAGCGGCTCCGCCCGAACTGCACCGCATCCGCGTGGATACTCTCACAGGAATGGCCTTCTCCAACCTCGTGGCTTTTTTCATCATCCTGACGGCAGCCGCAACGCTGCACGCGCACGGCGTCACCAACATCCAGACCTCAACGCAGGCCGCCGAAGCACTTCGCCCCATTGCGGGCCGCTTTGCCTTTCTGCTGTTTGCGCTGGGCATCATCGGGACGGGACTGCTGGCCTTGCCTGTGCTGGCGGGGTCCGCCGCCTATGCGGTGGGGGAAGCACTGCGCTGGCAAGTGGGCCTGAACAATACGCCGAGCCATGCGAAGCGGTTTTACGGCGTCCTTGCTCTAGCGACTGTGCTCGGGCTCGGGCTGAGCCTGGTGCATCTGGACCCGATCAAGGCGCTGTTCTGGTCGGCGGTGATCAACGGGGTAGTTGCGGTGCCGATCATGATCTTGATGATGGTGATGACGGAGAACTCTGAGGTGATGGGCGAGTTCACACTGAAGGCGCGGCAGAAGGTGCTGGGGTGGCTGGCAACGGCGGTGATGCTGGCCGCCGCTGTGGGCCTGTTTGCGACCTGGGGTCAGTAAAGTAGAAGCGAGGCAGGGCACGAGAGGCAAGCGGGGCTCAAAGGATGCGGCTGATGCCTGTGTGAGGTCCTCGCTTGCCGAATGGAAGTTGTGCTGATTTCACGGGGACCAATGTGAATCAAGTAGTACAGAGTGAATGCAGTGTGACGCTCTATACTTGTTTCGGCTCTTGCCTGGAAGAAGCGCGTTCCTCCCTCCTCTGGCGTATCTCCGCTCGCAGCACTTGGGAGTCCTCAACAACGCTTGCCGAGATGGAACACAGCATCTTGGCAACGGAGCAATTTCGGGTGAGCGTAAGTCCGAGCGTCTTGAAGTCTAACTGAGGGAGTGGCTTCCACGAATCTTCTTCACACATTTTTCTTTCCACCTTAGAGGGTAATGCTGACTGATTGTTCCCGCGCCGAGCCAAATCCAAAAACAAAAAAATGATGTTGCTGGATTGAAAGGCAGCGCGTTTGTGGTACAAGAATGTATCCCAAGATTTTTTGGGACCAGGCTCTGACACAGAACCTTCACCGCCTCCTATGATCGGACCGCCGCAAGGCGAGGAAGTGTTCGCGTGAATTGCCGTGGCCTTTTTTCAGCTTGATCCGTTTTCTCCTCTCAGCGGCGGGAATGCCGCTTCCCTTTCTCAATCTCGCATTGTTGCCATTGGGACATCGGCAGGCGGCCTCAACGCCGTCAGCTTAATACTGTCCGCCCTGCCCGCAAGTTTCCCCGCTCCTATCCTTGTTGTCCAGCATCTTTCACCCGAGTTTCCCAGCAAGCTGGCCTCGATTCTCAATAACCTCACCGACCTCCGCGTCAAAGAAGCCGAGGAGGGTGATTGCCTTCAGCCAGGGCACGTCTATGTGGCACCGCCTGGCACGCATCTTCTCGTCAACCCAAATCAATTCCTCTCGCTGTCGCTTTCTGCCAAGGTCCACCATTGTCGCCCTTCTGTCGATGTGCTGTTTCGTTCGGTGGCAACGACTTTTGGACCACGGGCCATCGGCGTGGTTTTGACGGGCGGGGATGGGGACGGCGCGTCAGGCATTCAGGGGATCAAAGCCATGGGCGGTGTCACCATTGCCCAGGACTTACTCAGTAGCCAG
This sequence comes from Janthinobacterium lividum, assembly GCA_050954545.1. Classification (GTDB taxonomy): domain Bacteria; phylum Armatimonadota; class Armatimonadia; order Armatimonadales; family Capsulimonadaceae; genus JANXMY01. Next base: position 5,923 of record JBPBQB010000107.1, read on the forward strand.
CAGCCGAGTATGCCTCGCCATGCTGCCGCCACAGGGGACGTAGATTTCGTAGTGCCTTTGCCTGACATTGCGGCCCTGTTGATGACTTTAGTGAACACTGGCACTGCGCCTGTGCCCAGTCCACTGACAGAAGCGAAAGCGGATGCAGATGCAAAACTGGCGGAATGTTCGGAAGCCTTGCGGGTGGCCGAGGAAGCACTAAGGGTGCAAGGAGAAATGAGCAGGTCTTATCGGTCTAGCCGTCGAAGCGCCCCGAATAAAAATCGGATTGACCTGCATAAACACGAGTTCTATTCCACCAACCCTGTGAAGAACCAGCACCAAGTGAAAGATCATCAAGAACCATGAGCCACTATTTAGCGAACGTTCGCGTTCCATTCCGCAGATATTCTGTCTTGCCGAATGTCAGCCGCCAGCAGGTACAGGCAGCAAAGCCAGAGCATGAATTAGCGCCATGCCTTCTGACAACTTCAGACATTTCTTTGATGCCCTCGTTGTTACAGACCCACCTGCGGTTGGGACTGGAACTCTACGCGCAGGGCGAGACTCTGCCTGCTCTGTGGACCTTCTTCGAGGGAGTTGGGGAGGAACCTAGAAACGCGCTGGGACACTACCTGTGTGGGCTTGCATTTCAAGCACTAGAGTTAGCAGAGGAAGCGCAGGTGGAATGGGATAGCGTACTCACTTTAACGTCAAGCGAGGAAGCTATGAGTGGAGCAAGTCTGCCGACTACAAATGCGGAAAGTCTGCCGACTGCGGAGATGCAGTGGGTGCGCGGCATGGCGGAGCGTCTTGTTGGGAAAAGCACGATGTCGCCTTCCAGCAAAATGCCAGTCTACGCGGATTTCCCAAGTGTCCAACCTGAAGACGCAGGGGAGCAAACGGGTCGTCAGGCAGACTTAGAAAACTCCATTTTGGAGGATGTTCTTCGGTACGGGAACTGCTATGTCAAAGATCGGCACATCGCCAGCCGATTGGTAGCCACGACGGAGGAGCAGATTGTCGGCTGGAAGCAGTCTTTCAGTGCGCGGGAGGGGCTGGAATGCCATCCCTATCAAAGAAACGATCCGCATCAAAACACACTTAGCCAGAGCAGTCGTCATGAGGGCGTGATTTTTACGCGAAGTGCCTCATCAACGACATAGAAACGTGACAAACACATTAGAGAAACGTGACAAACACATTAGAGAAACGTGACAAACACATTAGAGAAACGTGTTAGACACATTAGAGCCGATAAACTGAACTGAGTCAACCATGGCGCGGGCAAAATTGCTGCTGCAAGAGATCGAGACCTACGCCCAGAACATCGGCGATACCATCCGTGATCCTCTGATCATTTTGGACCGGGAACTGCGTGTCAAGTCCGCAAACAGGTCTTTCTATAAGACCTTCCAAACCCTGCCAGAGGACACTGAAGGCTGTTTCATCCAGGAACTCGGTAATGGGGAGTGGAACATTCCTCCCCTACTGGCGTTGCTGCGGGACATCCTGCCGACCAAAGGCCACTTCGATGACTTCGAAGTGACCCATGACTTTCCTAAACTCGGCAACCGGACCATGCTCCTGAACGCCCGCAAGCTGTACCGCCCTGGTAACCGCACCGTCCTGCTCGTCCTCGCCATCGAAGACATCACCGAGCGGAGAAAGGTAGAGGCGCAGCTTGCCGCCGTGCATCAGCGTGATCGGCGGATCGCCTCCACCTTGCAGCGAGCCCTGCTGTTCATGCCCGATGAAAACGCCTTTCCAGGAATTGCCGTCAAGATGCTCCATGAACCTGCTTCGGACGAAGCCCTGGTCGGCGGCGACTTCTGGGACATCTTCGCCTACGACAACGGTCACGTCGCGCTCGTGATCGGGGATGTGATGGGCCATGGACTGACCGCCGCCGTGTTCACTGCCGAGATCAGGTTCACGCTGCGGGCTTTTCTGCGGGAGCATGAGCAGCCCGCCCTTGTCTTAGACCATCTCAATGCGTATGTTTGCGAGAGCCACCGCTTGTTTCTGGAAGGCTTGAACGCCGAAGGAGATGATGCGCCGATCTGCCTGGCACTTGCCGTGATCCATGCGGCGACGGGAAAAGGGGTCGTGGCTGTGGCAGGAATGGAGCGGCCTTTGCTTCTGCGAGCAGCAGGACAGGTGGAAGAAGTAAGCGTGGAAGGTCTGCTGCTGGGCATTGAGTCGGAGCAGAAGTTTGTTTCAGCGGCGTTCCAGCTTGAACAGGGGGACACGATCCTTCTGACGACGGACGGCATCACCGAGGCGCGTCACAGCCAGGAGTTTCTGGGCAATGTGGGTCTTCAGCGTCTCGCGCAGGAAGCGCAGCCCCTTCATACGCTGGAGCTAACGGCGCAGTCGATCCTTGCAGGGGCACGCACCTTTGCTGGAGGGGTGTTTCGTGACGACGTTTGCCTCGTTCTGGCACGGCGACAGTAAGTGAAAAGCGATGAATAAGCGCAAAGCAATGAACAAGTGAAAAAAGAGACGCACAGAAAAAGAGATGCACAGAAAAAGAGATGCACAAAAACATGAGTACGCAAATTACCAACACGGAAGATATGAACACGGAAGATACTCCCCGAAAGAGCGAAGACCGCGCCGCCAAAATTTTGCCTCCTGCCGCAGAAACTCTCGATCCGCAAACGACGAAGGAAGCCTTGAAGACGATTGCGGATGAGACGGAGAA
>JBPBQB010000109.1:0-8602 GCA_050954545.1 Janthinobacterium lividum
GTATGATGCTCAAAAAGACACGTCAGATGCGCTGACTTCCTCTGCCGACCAGGATGCCTTCAAGAAAGTTCGCATCAAGCAGTTTTCGCCGGTGAAAGTCATGGATGTCGTTCCAGGCTGGTATGCAAGTGCTCCTGTTCGTTTCGTTGTCCAGGAAGAGGGGGCAGATCAAGGCGCACAGGGCTATGTAGATGTCCACATGAGCGACACGAACATACCGGAGGACCTGAAAGCGATAGACCGTTTCCAGGATGTGTTCTCGGAATCTGACCCTCGAATAAAACACGCGTGGCCGCCGAAAGTCTGGACAGCTTTAGAGAACAAACAAATCTTCATGGGCATGACATCCCAGCAAGTCCGCATGAGCTGGGGAAAGCCTAGAGAAGTTCATAAAGTACCAAGTGACAGCAGCACCGAGCAGTGGGTCTATGACCCTACTTATCTACTGACTCTCAAAAATGGCACACTGGAAAATATATCCAGCCATCTGTGACAAAAAAGCGGCTCAGGACACTGTCCTGAGCCGCTTTCGTGCTTTTGCCTACTGGTCTTGTGAAGCCGGTTCCTGGGCAGGTGCTTCCTGTGGGGTCAATCCCTGATTCTTCGCTTCTTCTTTGCCGGATTCGATGGCGTCATGCACTGCTGTCTGAGCGACGCTGGAAACTTTCTGGCCTAGATCCTGCGCGGCGGCCTGGGCCTTGTCAGCCAGCGCATCGCGTGTCTTACCAAGCGTTTTGTGCTCGATGTTGGTCTCAGGCACAGCGAAGCCGAGGCCCGCGCCGAAGATTATTCCCATCGCACCAATTGCCAACGGATTCGATTGCAGTGTGCGGCTGAACCAGCCTGCCCCACGCTGCGTCTGCTCCTGCACCTGGGAGCCTAGATTGCCGGCAGCAACCTGTACCTGACCGGCGACTGTGCCGACTTTCTGAGCGGCGTCGCCGGCAGCGTCCGTGACACTGACTGCGGGCTGCGAAGCAGTGGCTTTGTTGTTGCGAACCAGCCAGATCAAGCTAGAGAGGAAGAGAATGGCTTGAAGCGGATTGCGCTGCACGATGCTCCAGATGCTGGTTCCTGCACTCGTGGCAGCACCGGCAACAAAGCTCTTAGAAGTACTCCCTGCCCCTACAACCGCAGTTTTTGCCGTAGAAGCGTTGTCAGCGATTTTATGAGCGGCATCTTTCGCTATATCGGATGCGGCCTGGGTTAAATCCTGCGCTTTGCCTGCGATACCCTGTGCCGTGTCCTGCACTTTGCCCGCGAGGTCTTGAGCAGCATCCTGAGCTTTACCCGCGATGTCTTGCGCTGTATCCTGAGCCTTGCCGGCCAAGTCCTGCGCTGTCTGAGTTACATTTTGTGCCATGTCCTGAGCCTTATCCTGAACGTTATCTTGAACCTGACCAACTGCGTCTTTTGCTTGATCAAGCGTATCATATGCCTGATCTGACGCACCAAAATCTACCGTTGTAGAAGTGTCAGGAGCGCTGAGGCCATCCAAAGCGCTGAATTCGTTTAATGCCTCGAAGTCGTCCGGGTCGCCGGTATCCGTACCGAGTGAGACTGGCTCAAAAGGACCATCGAACAGCATGACTGTTCCGACATCGACAGTGTCATTGATAGGCCCTTCGACAAGTATAACGGCTCCGACCTCTACGGTATCCTCAATAGGATCTTCCGCATCCGCCATGACCGCATCGATCGGTTCATGAAAATGCGGCCTGTTTTTCCTGCTCATCCTGTAATTCTCCCAATTGTAGTTTAGTTAGAAGCCGCCTGTGCGCCTGAGCTTTTTATAAAGCGGGCGGCAGCAAAGCCGATCACAGCGGCAGCGGCGAGAAAATAAGCCGGCTGAGTGCGCCCGAAATTTTCCGTATCCTGGATCACTTCGTCGATACTTTTCTGCTGGATAGTCGTTCCCACTTCCGTCAGCTTTTCGGCAGCCTGATCAAGATAAGGGCTGACAAGGACGCCCACTCCCTGGGTGCGGAACGACCCGCCGTTCTGCTTCAGCATCTGAGCGGCGTCTGTAATGCTGGTCGCCAAACTGTCTTTCTGCTCACTGAGTGTAGCTTTCAGCCGTGTGCTGACAAGATCAACAGCCTGACCGGCATACTGCTGGCCCTGCTGGACAGCCTGCTGGGTATGCTCCTTTACTTGATCGACAAGCGGTGCGGATGGGCTATTCTCATTATTTGATTGGTTCTCTGTTTGCTGTGTGTCTGCCATGCTCATATCTCCCTCAGTTCACTGATGACGACTTCTACCCGCCAGACGCTTAAACTAAACGAAATCGCGTGCTGGAACCTATTGGACATATTTTTTGTTAAATAAATTGACAGTATGACGCTCATGTGGGATAATAGCAGTAGCCGAAGATTACTTGCAGGGGAGAGACGATGGCTGTAGACTACAAAGATTATTATAAGATTTTGGGCCTTTCCAAAACAGCAACGGAAAAAGAGATCAAGGCGGCTTACCGCAGTCTCGCTCGAAAATATCATCCAGATGTAAACTCCGGCGACAAAGGTGCTGAAGAAAAATTCAAGGATGTCGGCGAAGCCTACGAAGTGCTTTCTGATACAGACAAACGCTCTAAATACGATCAGTATGGGGATCAATGGAAATCTTACAGCCAGGGCGGAGGCTTTAGCCCTAATGCCGGGGGTGGACAGCCAGGCAGAGGTACTTCGGACTTTGACTTCGGGGGCGCAGGCGGCAATCAGGGCAGCATCGATGATTTTCTATCCTCGCTATTTGGTGGGACTGGCGGCGGTGGCGGATTTAGTGCTGGCTCCGGCGGTGGTTTTGGCGGGTTCAGCGGACGTTCGCCGGGTCGAACTTCCCCGCAGGTCGAGCAGGATGTCGAGTATCCCGTCGAGATCAGCCTGGATGAAGCCTACAAAGGTACCAGCAAGAGCTTTACGGTCAGTATCCCCGAAACTTGCGGCCAGTGCGGCGGCGCGGGTGCGGTGACAGTCGGACGGGGAAAACCCTGCCCGATGTGCAGTGGGACCGGTAAAGTCAAAGGCGGACGGGGACTATTCGGCAACAGCTTATGCCCGCAGTGCGGCGGCACAGGGCAGGCGACGGAAGTCTGCCCGGAATGCCGGGGGGAGGGGACTGTAACCCGGCAGCGAAAGCTATCCGACATCAAAATCCCGCCGGGTGTCACGGATGGTCAGCGGATTCGTCTGGCTGGGCAGGGGGCAGGCGGCGGCGACTTGTTCTTGAAGATCAAGATCAAGCCGCACTCGCGCTTTGAGCGCATTGGGGATGATTTGAAAACAGACTTTGCGGTTCCCTACACGGTGGCTGCTTTGGGCGGGGAAGCGTCCGTAGAGACATTTGACGGTCCTCGTGTCCTGAATGTCCCCGCAGGGACCCAGAGCGGTCAGTCGTTCCGCCTGAAAGGGCAGGGGATGCCGATCCTCAAAGGAGGAGGGCGCGGCAACCTGCACGCGACGGTCAAGATGACCGTGCCGAAAGATCTTTCCCCGCGTGAGCGCGACCTGCTGATGGAACTGGCAAAACTGCGTTCGGATGAGGTGAAGGTGTAATTTCATGGCATTTGTGAAAGACAGAGACGAGCCGATTTACACGATCAGCATCGCCGCCAAGCTGGTTCGCCCGCCTGCCCGCACGGCTGCGGCATCGGGAGATGCCGGAAAGCCGATCCATGCCCAGACCCTGCGGATGTACGATAAGCTGGGCCTGGTCAAGCCGCGCAAAGTCGGCAAAAACCGGTTCTATTCCGACCGCGACATTGAGCGCTTGCAGCAGATTCAGCATTTCACCCAGGACATCGGAATCAATCTGGCAGGTGTCGCATATATCTTCGCGCTACTCGACCAGATCGAGCCGGACGAAACATTGCTGGAGCGCATTGAAGTTTTGCTGCGGCGGGCAGAGGAGCATGTTCAGGAAATCGCGCTGGCGGCGGAAGAGTAGAGACCCCCACCCCCGCCGCTGCGCGTCGACCCCTGCCCCCGCAAGCGGGAGAGGGGTTGGGATAAGAGGCAAAGCAGGGAACTTGTATCCTAACTTCCAACTCTTCACCCCTCTCTCACGAAGTGGGGGTGGGGTCGACGCGAAGCGGCGGGGGTGGGGGCAAATTCCTTTCAGGAGATGATAACTTATGTTTGAAAAATTCACGGAACGTGCGCGGGAACTGGTCCAAACAGCCCAGGACATACTCGTGCGCTATAAGCACACACAGCTTGATACGGAGCATCTGCTTCTTGCGATGCTCGAACAAAACGATGGCCTGGCCGTTCAGGTCTTGCAGGCGCTGAATGTCGACACACGGCTGCTTGGACAAGCGGCGGAAGAAGCGCTTGCGCGTGCGCCGAAAGTTCAGTATGCCGACCAGGGTGCACAGATTTATATCACGCCGCGCATCAAGAAAGTATTTGATCTTGCCAAAGATGAAGCCCAGAGGCTGCATGATAGCTATATCGGCGTCGAGCATTTGCTGCTTGGCCTGATCAAAGAAGGCGACGGCGGCGCGGCGCGGCTTCTGAAGCAGCAGAACGTGGACGAAGAAAAAGTCTACAAAGCCCTTCAGTCTGTCCGGGGAAGCTCACGTGTCACTGACGAGAACCCGGAAGAAAAGTACCGGATGCTGGAACGGTTTTCGCGTGATCTGACTCAGCTTGCCCGAGAAGACAAGATCGACCCGGTGATCGGGCGGGATGAAGAGATCAAGCGGACGATCCAAATCTTATCGCGCCGGACCAAAAACAACCCGGTGCTGATCGGCGATCCCGGTGTCGGCAAGACAGCCATCGCCGAAGGGCTGGCACTGAAAATCGCTCAGGGCGATGTCCCGGAGAACCTGCGCGGACGGCGTCTGCTGGCACTAGACATGGGCGCACTTGTGGCTGGCTCCAAGTTCCGGGGGGAGTTCGAAGAGCGCCTCAAAGGGGTCATGGACGAAGTTCGAAAAGCAGCCGGCCAAGTAATCTTGTTTTTAGATGAGCTGCACACGGTAGTCGGCGCGGGCGCTGCTGAAGGGGCGATGGATGCGTCCAACATGCTGAAACCGGCGCTGGCGCGGGGCGAATTGCAGTGCATCGGCGCGACTACGCTGGACGAGTACCGCAAGAACATCGAAAAAGATGCAGCGCTGGAACGGCGTTTCCAGCCGATCATTGTCGGTGAACCGTCGATAGAAGATACTATCGAAATCCTAAAGGGCCTGCGCGACAAGTACGAGGCCCATCATACGGTCAAGATCGATGACAGCGCCCTTGTCGCTGCCGCCGAGTTGAGCAGCCGATATGTCACGGATCGGTTTCTGCCGGACAAGGCGATTGACTTGATCGACGAAGCGGCATCCAAAATCAGAATTGAAAAGTCGTCCATGCCGCCCGAGATCAAAGAGATGGAAATGCGGCTGACCAAAATGCAGGCGGAAGGCCGGGCGGCGGCCGATGCTCGGGACTACGAGAAAGCCGCCCGTCTGCGGGACGAAGAAGTCGCCCTGCGCCGGGAGTTCACGGAGAAGCGGGATGCCTGGGCACGCGAATCAGGTGTCGATAGTGTCGTCGACGAACACGACATTGCCGAGCTTATCTCGAAGACAACCGGCATCCCTGTCAGCCGCATGTTCGAGGAAGAAGCCGAGAAGCTGCTGAACATGGAAGTGAAGCTGCACGAGCGGGTCATCGGTCAGGAAGCCGCTATCGAAGCGGTCTCTGAAGCTGTCCGGCGCGGGCGGGCGGGTCTGAAAGACCCCAACCGCCCCATCGGCTCTTTCCTGTTTTTAGGCCCTACGGGTGTCGGCAAGACAGAGCTTGCGCGGGCATTGGCCCAGTTTATGTTCGACGACCCGGATGCGATGGTCCGCATCGACATGTCGGAATATATGGAGAAGCATTCTGTCGCCCGTCTGATCGGTGCCCCTCCCGGCTATATCGGTTACGATGAAGGTGGTCAATTGACTGAGGCCGTCCGCCGCCGCCCGTACCGCGTGGTGCTGCTGGATGAGATCGAAAAAGCCCACCCGGACGTCTTCAATATCCTATTGCAGCTTCTGGATGCGGGCCGTCTGACCGACAGCACGGGCCGGACAGTCGATTTCAAGAACACGGTAGTCATCATGACCAGCAACATCGGCAGCCAGTTCATCGAAGCCATGCCGGTCGGCGCAAGCCTGCACGAACAGGACATGCTGTACGACAAGATGAAAGCAAGAGTGACCGAGGAGCTTCGTCATCATTTCCGCCCGGAGCTGCTGAACCGAATAGACGAGACCATTGTCTTCCATGCCCTGAATAAGCCCCAGATCACTCAGATCGTCGATCTGCTGCTGAAGGGAACAGAGCGCCAGTTAGACGCCCGGAAGCTGCACCTGGAAGTCACCGAAGCCGCCAAGTCCTTTATCGCCGACTCCGGCTTTGACCCGTTGTACGGGGCACGGCCGCTGCGCCGGACCATTCAGCGCATGGTCGAAAACCCGATCTCCAGCGGCATTCTCCGCCGCGAGTTCACCGACGGCGACACGATTGTCGTGGATAGTGACGGCGAAAAAATCATCACCCGCCTCAAAGCGCCGCGCCGTCAAACAGATGGCATCGCGGTAGCGTAACACGACAGAGCGGCAGCATTTGCGGCCGCTCTTTTACTCGCACGTCGATTGACAACTTGAGACTGCCTACGTTATACTCTTATTGTTATAGGCTCTAAGAAAGTGGGTGTCAAGGATGAGCAAATGGGCCAAATTTTGGAATAGGCTTTCCGCAGGTCAGTCAGACAATAACATTGATTATGAAGAGTTAGAAGCTTATTTGGAGCGTCTTGGCTGGCAATCCCAAAGCGCTAAGACCAGTCACCATTTTTATAAACACCCTCTGGTTCCCGTACCGGTGAATATCCAGCCGCGACAGGACGGTAAAGCTAAAAGTTACCAAGTTGAACAAGTTCGTGCTGCACTCGACGAATATACAGGAGAAGATAAAGATGGATGGCTACGAGGTCAAAGTCTATTATAGTTCACAAGATGAGTGCTACATCGCACAAATCGTTGAGTTTGTCGGCTGCGCCGTCGATGGTCCCACGCCGGAAATCGCTCTAGCGCGTCTGCATGAAGCGAAAGCAGATTGGATGCAGATTGTGCAGGAAAAAGGCCAGCCGCTTCCTGCGCCCCGCTATGGCCAAAGAAAAACAGAGAACTTAGCGACACTCTGAATACGAAAGAGCAGCAGTATTTGCTGCCGCTCTTTTCTCTTTGCATGGTACAATCCTTGCATGATAGAGCCGTTCCAGATAATCAGCGTTGCCAACAAAATCGCTCGTCAGTTCCAGCCGGAGCGCATTATTCTATTCGGCTCCTATGCCTATGGTACGCCAAATGAGGATTCGGACCTTGACCTGCTCGTCGTTATGCCGCTCCCAAACAAAGGTCGCGGCAGAGCTTCCGATATTCGCTTGCACCTTGACATTGCATTCCCGCTTGACCTCGTGGTGTGCGACCCGGACTATATCACTCAGCGGATTGCTATGAATGATTTTTTTCTGCGCGAAATCACCGAGAAAGGGCGAATACTCTATGCAGGCGATTACGCAGCAGTGGGTCAACAAAGCTGAAGGCGATTGGGAGAGCGCAAACCGTGAAGGACAAGTACAATTAAAGCCGAACAATGACTTGGTCTGCTACTTGGCCCAGCAATGTGCTGAAAAATATCTAAAAGCACGTTTGCAGGAGGCTAATTTGGTTTTCCCCAAGACGCACAATTTGCCTGTTCTCCTTGTCTTAGTGCTGCCCGTCGAAGCGTCATGGAACGTGCTGAGAACAGCCCTGATAAAGCTGGACGATTACAGCGTTGAATTTCGTTATCCAGGACGAGATGCTATTGCTGCCGACGCCCAAGATGCGCTGCTACTTTGCAGTCAGGTACGCGAGGCGGCACGGCGCAGCTTCGGCCTGCCGCTCTGATAGCCTTTGGATACTGCCAGTGACGGAGAAGGTAAAGTAGGTGAGAGCGGCAGCATTTGCTGTCACTCTTTTCTTTTTGCGTGGTACAATCCTTGTATGATAGAGACTTCTCAAATCCAGAGCGTCGCTGACAAGATCGCCCGGCAGTTCCAGCCGGAGCGCATTATCCTATTCGGTTCCTATGCCTACGGTACGCCTACCGAAGACTCCGACATAGATTTGCTCGTCGTCATGCCGTTTGCGGGGCGCAAGTCTCAGCAGGCGATCACCATCCGAACAGCTATCCGCGCTGGTTTTTCAATGGATCTTATTCCCATCACGCCGGAGAGACTAAAGCACCGCTTAGAAATTGAGGATTTTTTCTTGCGGGAAATTGTCGAAAAAGGAAAGGTGCTGTATGAAGCTGATCACTCAAGAGTGGATTGAGAAGGCAGAAGAGGATTGGGATGTTGCTCTGCTTGCTCTGGGGGCGTCTCAATCCCGAGTATACAATGCTATCTGTTTTCATGCTCAACAATGCGCCGAAAAGTACCTCAAAGGTCAACTCCAGGAATAGAGCCTGCAAATTCCTAAAACTCATCATATAAATCCAGGAAACTCCTTGCTTTAGCAGGGGGAAGAATGGATTTCCTGTCTGCCGAAGGCGTATTCTTACCTTTCGTTTAA
>JBPBQB010000123.1:0-8601 GCA_050954545.1 Janthinobacterium lividum
GAAATACTCTAAATTCAGCCGCGCCAGGGGCAAATCAGACCAAACAAGCCTACAAAGTGCATAACAGGCTCTAGTCGAACAAGCTGGAGACGCTCATGTCCTGATTGACGCGGTGGATGGCCTCACCGAACAAGGACGCAATCGAAAGCTGGGTGATCTTGGGGCGCTCCCGGTCAGCGGACAGAGGGACACTGTCGGTGACGACGACTTCGGCGATAGCGGGGTGGTCGTTCAGGCGGTCGACGGCATTGTTGGTCAGGACACCATGGGTCGCGGCGACATAGATCTCCGGGTTGCAGCCATGTTCGACCAGCGTATTGACACACTCGATAATGGAGCCGCCGGTCGTGATCATGTCTTCGAGAATGATGGGTGTCTTGCCTTTGACATCCCCGGCCAGGTCGGTGATCTCCGTATGTCCATGCGCTTCATGGAACTTGTAACCGACTGCCAGCGGCGCGTTAAGCTGACGGACCAGTTTACGAGCCTGCTTGACCCGGCCTTCATCGGGCGAGACGATCACGACATTTTCCAGGTTCTTGTGCTGGAAATAGTCGGCGAACATGCCTCGCGCGGTCAGGTGATCTAGCGGGATGTTGAAGAAGCCCTGAATGGCGTCGGCATGGAGGTCCATCGTGATAATACGGTCCGCACCCGCCGCGGTCAGGACATCCGCGATCAGCTTGGCCGTGATTGCCTCCCGAGGACGGTCTTTTTTCTCCTGACGCGCATAGCCGAAGTAAGGCAGGACAGCCGTGATTCGGTCAGCACTGGCCCGGCGCATGGCATCGATCAGGATCAAAAGCTCGACTAAATTGGTATCGACCGGCGGACAGGTCGGCTGGATAATAAACGCATCTGCGCCGCGCACACTTTCGTTGTACTGGACATAAGTCTCGCCGTCCGAGAACCGGCTGATTCGTACATTCCCCAGCGGCAGCTTCAGCCAGTCGGCGATGTCCTGCCCCAGCTTCGGGTTTCCGGTCCCTGCAAACAGCTTGATTTCAGTTTTTTCTCTCACGCGCTCTGATCCCCTTGTTTTCCCCGCCGTTGCCTCGGCAGTGTCCGCCTGCTGCTTTGTTACCTGTCTAATGCTCTAAAGCCTGCTTAAATTATTGCGTTCTGATTATACCGGGGCGAGGGGCGGGTTGGCAAGGGGAGCTGAGGCCCCCCGCCCCAATTCTGGGGAGCCATACGGAGAAGAACGGCAATCCTATCCTACTCTGGCTCCCCAGAATTGGGGCGGGGGGGCCTTCTCCCCGCTGCTTCAGGTATAATCCCCCCATCATGCGCCAATTCGATACCGCTCTCGACTCACTCGAAACGATCCACGCCGCCCTGACCGCGCGTGACCATGCTAAAAACGCCCAAATCGAAGCCACTGTCCGGGCTATTCTCGATGACGTCAAAGCCCGACGCGACGCCGCCGTGCTCGACTACACCCGCCGCTTCGACTGGCCCGAGGCAGAAACAAAGGCATTGGAAGTTTCTATCGATGACATGGAAGTATTATCGAATCAGCTAACCACACAAGAAGAACATTTCCTGAATGACGCGGCATATAATATCCGAGACTTCCATGAGCGGGAAAAGGGACAGTTACAGTCATGGATGCATATCCTGAACAAAGTGAATGCGACTGAACCCGGCAGAGCAGCATTTCTCGGCCAGACGATACAGCCTATCAGACGAGCAGGCATATATATACCTGGCGGCAAGGCAGCTTATCCAAGTACAGTATTAATGGCTGGTATTCCAGCGACGGTGGCAGGCTGCCAAATCGTCTTCTGTACACCTCCCGATGCGGATGGTCAACTCAACCCACTTCTTGTTGCGGCCTGCTACGATCTGCCAGGACGCCTGTTCAAGATCGGCGGGGCGCAGGCGATTGCGGCAATGGCTTATGGGACAGAAACAGTTCCTAAATGCGACATTATTGTCGGCCCGGGTAATGCGTATGTCAACACGGCCAAAAAGCTCGTCTATGGCGAGGTTGGAATAGATATGCTAGCGGGGCCGTCGGAAGTAGCGATTATCGCAGACGAATACGCAAATCCCGCCTTTGTCGCCGCCGACCTGCTGGCACAGACAGAGCATGGACATGACAACCGGGGCGTCGTCTTCTGCCACTCGGCGGAAACACTCGAAAATTGCAAAAACGAACTGGCAAAGCAGCGGGAAGCACTGTCTCGGAAAGAGATACTAGCCGTAACCGCAAATAACTTGATTTTTGTCAAAACGAACTCCCTGGAAGAGTCACTCGAACTCTCCAACGTCTTCGCCCCAGAGCATTTGGAACTGATGGTGCGTGAGCCGCTGGCCGCCCTGCCGCTGGTCAGAAACGCTGGGGCAGTGCTGATGGGTGAGCATACGTCGGCCTCTATTGGTGACTACTGGGCAGGGCCATCCCACACACTGCCGACCGCAGGTGCGGCCCGGTATGCGTCCCCGCTGTCGGTTAACACATTTATGAAGCGCACCAGTGTGATCTATTACTCGCAAAAAGCTGCTGAGGAAGCCGCCGAAGATGTCGCCCGGTTCGCCGAAGCCGAAGGGTTCGATGGACATGCAGCGGCGGCGCGGCTGAGAGGCCCCCACCCCCAGCCCCTCCCCCATCAGAATGGGAGAAGGGAGCATGAATTAGGAGAAAAGTTGGAAGTTACAGAAGAGGCGAATGTCAGCACAATCCAAACTCCTCTCCCGCTTGCGGGGGAGGGGTCGACGCGGAGCGTCGGGGGTGGGGGCCAATCATGATCTACGCAACCCCAAACGCACAGGCAAAGCGCACCGAAATCGATGCCCTTATTTTCGACATGGACGGTGTCCTAATAGACATCTCACGCTCTATCCGGGTCGTCAACTGCCTGGCGATCCCCTATTACCTCCGCACCGTGCTGGGCTGGCCCGCACCCGACGATCTGCTGACATCGGCAGACATCGAGCTGTTCAAGAACGCCGGCGGCTTCAACGACGATGTCGATCTGTCTTATGCCCTGGTGCTGTTTTACATCTACAAAGGCCGAGAGAACCCGAGCGCGGCCCCAGAGACATTGAACGTGTTTCAGCCGAATTTGAACCGCTTTGCCGCCCGGGTCAAAGAGCGCGGCGGCGGAGTCAAGGCTGCCGAATATATCGTGTTCGAGCATCTGACCCGCGACGATAAACTGGCGATTGAGACCGATTACCGCAAGCATTTGATCAAGCAGATCTTCTTGGAGATGTTTGCCGGGGAACACAGCCGGCGCATCTACGGTTTCGCGCCGACACTTTATATGGGTCCCGGCTACATCAACTATGACCAGCCGCTGCTGGACTTGGCGAAGCTGCCCGCCGGCAAGACGCTAGGAATTATGACCGGACGCTCTTTCGAAGAAGCGCGGTTCGGACTGGAGCTGTGCGGCCTCGCGGAGCGCATTCCGGCGGCGAATATCATTACCCAGAGCGACGGTTTCAAGAAGCCCCACCCCGGCGGCTTGGTCGCACTAGCAAAGCGTCTAGGCTTCGCTTATGCCGCCTACGTCGGCGACACGTGGGACGATCTGCGGACAGTCCAGCGCTTCAACGCGAATGCCGCAAACACGGCTCATTTTATGTCGATTCAGGTGCTGAGCGGCCCCGCAGGCAAGGTCAACGAGCGCCTATTCCGCACCTCCGGCGCGGATGTCATCGCGGCTGACGTCAACGAAGCACTGGGCTGGCTTCAAGGCGAATAATTTTAGTGCATCCAGCCTAGTCCCTGCTCCGCCCAGCCCCGAAGGCCGTCCCAGTACCCGCTGCCCTCGGCGGGCCGCACGATCGGCAGGTCACGGGCGATCATTTGCAGCGCTTTCAGCGCCAGCCGGGGGCCAAAGTCCTGTTTGGTCGCACCGCGCCGCCATAGGAACTGCTCGACAAATCCGGTATGCACGAACGGGTAGCAGTCCTGCACCCACACCATCGCCAGACCAAGCAGCGGGTCGCCGTAGTGGCCGAAAGGATTGACGAACTCGACCAGCGGGTTCTTTTTGTAGGCCGGGTCGCCCGGCGCTCCGAACGGCTCATTGAAATTATCGTCGGCCATTATTCGATAGGACAGCGGGAAGAAGAATCCATAGCTGGTATAGACCAGCGGGTCGTGAATGTCGGCGACCGCCGCCCGCACCTTCGCCAGGGCAGCCATAAACCATGGGTTGGAGAGCCATTCGCGTCGGGCACGGCCCTCCTCGACCAGCCACGGGTCGGCTTCCCACCGTGCATCGTCTGTCAGGATGGCTACCTCATCGGCCAGCGTCCGCCGTTCCAGGCATGCCCCGGTGGGGTCCGCTTGTAGTGCCGCCGTGAGTCCTTGCAGCCGATTAATTGCCTCAAATGCCCGCTCAGTCGCCAGGCGGATGCGGTGCGGCGTCCCTCCTAACGCCCACAGCAGCAGGTTTTCGCCGCGCGGCACCTCGCACAGCGTCAGAAAATCTGCGCCGTTCCAGTTCTCGACATCACGCTGGTCAGTAAGGCGCGGGACAGGTCCGGCAAGGAGATGAGGGCCGGAAATGCCGAGCCGTTCCAGCACCGGCAGCAGCGCGGCGCGAGCCGGGTCGAGATCGCCCCGAAAATCGGCGGTCTTCTCCGTACCATCCGTGAGGACCAAATGAACACGCGGATTAAAGGGCATCCAGGGTTCAATGTCTCTTTGGACCGACAGGAGACGCGCTCCGGGGAACGCCGTGTTTATCAAATAAAGCTGAATTTCGGAGAGGCCGAAAGTGTTAGCAGGCATGAGTTTTCCTTTGGTGAGTGCAGAAGCGGGTTTGGTGAATGCAGAAGCGGGTTCCGGGACAAAGCCGGGCAGATTCGCCCGCAAATTCCGCTTTGCGGCCATCAGCCGACTGCGTACAGTGTTGAGAGGGACTTCGAGAAGAACCGCGACTTCCTCCCGCGACCAGCCACCAACATAATGCAGCAGAAATGTCGTGCGCTGGTTTTCGGAGAGGTCCGCGACGGCTTGGTGAAGTGTATAAGTTTCGGCGTAGTTGATCTCCTCACTGGCTTCAGACAATACACTGATTGACTCTCCCAATCGGCGTGTACTACGCCGACGCCGGTAGTCGGCGCAGAGAGAAAGCGTGAGATGATGAAGCCATCCCGCAAACTTGCCCGCGTCCCTCAGCTCAGGAAGCCGCTGCAGGGCATACACAAGCGCTTCCTGCGTGACATCCTGGGCATCGTCGGCGCTGCCGAGCGTTCGGGCAGCAATGGCAAGAATAGATCGCCGATGCCGCTCCGTTAGCCGCTCCGCCGCCAAGCGGTCTCCGGCAAGGGCGCATCGCACCAATTCCGAATCAGGGGTGTCATTGTGTGACTGCATAGTAAGTAGGCACGGTGAGGCACGAAAAAGGACCAATCTCAGAGTCCACCAAAAGGCGCGGCTGGACAAACTGCCGCTCGTTTGGTACAATACGGCTAATCATGACACAAAAACGGGACGCGACGCTGGCACGGCATACATCGGAAACGGACATCACGCTGACAGTCGGGCTTGATGGCGACGGCACCAGCGAGATACTGACAGGGGTCGGTTTCTTTGACCATATGCTGACCCATATCGCCCGGCATGGCCTGCTGCATCTGTCGGTCAGCGCCAGCGGCGACCTGCATATCGACGACCATCATACAGTCGAAGACATCGGAATCGCACTCGGGTTAGCTTTGAAAGAAGCCATCGGTGACAAAGCGGGCATCACCCGTTACGGTTATGCCCTGGTTCCGATGGATGAAGCGCTGGTCTCCTGCGCTCTCGACTGGAGCGGGCGGGGACTGATGGTGCAGGACTTCATTTTCCCGGCGTCCAAGATCGGGACATTCGATACCGAATTGGTGCCGGAGTTTTTCCGGGCTGTCGCCGCTAACGCCGGCCTGACCCTGCACTTCGAGCAGCGGCGCGGGTCGAACTCGCACCATATCGCCGAAGCCGCGTTTAAGGCCTTCGGGCGGGCCCTCGACATGGCAAAGCAGCAGGACAGCCGGGTCAGCGGCATTCCCAGCACTAAAGGCGTTTTGTGATTGAGTATCGCCTGAAAGGCATCTTGTAATTTATGGCAGTTTCTTCCGCGCCGATCACGTTCCCGCGCACGTTTTCCGCCGACATCTTCTATCGACTGGGCGCAATTTTGTTCAGCTTAGTGGGGGTCATCGGCCTCGGACTGGCGGCCAGCCGCCATCAAAGCCAGTCTATTCTGGTGATGGCCCTGCCGTTTATCGTCTTTTTCGGTGCCGTCCTGCTGACCTGGACATTCGAGCTTGTCGTCGATGAAAAAGGCCTGCATCAGCGCTCCATTTTAGGCCGCAAAGAAGCGACCTGGGATCAAGTGCAGCGTCTGGACCAAAGCCGGGCTTACTCGATTCACGGCACCAGCGACAGCGAATTGGTCTGGATGTCGCTTGTATCCACCGCCGCTCAGGAAGCCATCGCGGAGGAAGCCATTCGGCGAGCTGATCTGCGGCTGTCCAAAGCCAAAGCGGAATACCCGCTCAAGCGGCAGTGGCTGCGTTAGACCTACCTCCTTGTTCTCTCGTTCCTCGGTCACAGGGTCCTCCCTAAAGGGAAGATGAGGAGCAGAGAAGCGAGGCTTGTAACAAGGAGCATAGAAGCCTGGCTTGTAATTATCATCCTAATCCTCCCTTTAGGGAGGACCACAGCGAAGTGAAGAATGAACGAAGCGGTGCGGTAGGTCTTAACATGAAAGTCGCGATTATTGATTTTGGCATGGGAAACCTGCGGAGTGTCGAAAAGGCGTTCCACAAGGCAGGCATGGAAGGTGCGTTTGTCACCGACGATCCCGCCGAAGTAGCAGCCGCCGACAAAGCCGTGCTGCCGGGAGACGGGACATTCGACTCGACCATGCATTCGCTCCGGCGCTCCGGCACGGACAAGATTGTTCAGCAGTTTGTTGAATCAGGCCGTCCGTTTCTAGGCATCTGCGTCGGAATGCAGGTCTTGCTCACGCGCAGCGAAGAAGGCGAACAGGGTGTCCTCGGGCTGGACATCGTGCCGGGTCGCGTCCGCCGCTTCCCAGCGAATGCCGGAGTCAAAGTGCCCCAGATCGGCTGGAACACGCTGGAATTCTCGGCAGGCTCGCCTCTCGGGGTCGGTCTGCCGGGCGAGGCACCGATGGCCTATTTCCTGAACTCGTACTACTGCACTCCAGATGATCCCGCCGATGTCGCCGCGACCACGGATTACGCCGGACCGTTCTGCTCAGCCCTGCACCGAGGCAATGTCTGGGCCACGCAGTTCCACCCGGAGAAGTCCGGGCCGGTCGGATTGGCAATTCTCCGAAACTTCGCACGACTGTAACGATTGGAGGCAGGCAATGGTAGACGCGGGAACTCTTGCACTTATGATTCCAATCAGCGCGATTGTGCTGGGTATTGGGAGTGGCATCGTCCAGAGCGTTCTGAAATCTCAGGAACGACGTATGGAACTTCGCCTGAAAGCGCAAACGGGGCAGAACGAGGATACAGTCAGACAACTCGAAGCGCTCCGGGCTGAGATCGCCGCCCTGCGCGATACAACGACTCAGTACGACATGACCAATGACCATATCGTGCAGCGTTTAGAAGAACGGTTAAGCCGAATTGAAAGCCGCACGGTCACCTGGCCTATCCCGCAGACCGACGAAGAGCAAATTCAGCAGCTCAATATGCGGTAATATCAAGATGCAGACGGGCGACTGAAGTCGCGGCAACAAAAGCACAAAGTCCACCTGCGTGGACTCATATGGAACTCTCTGAATTGAACTTCTGTATTAACCTGCGAAGGCAGGTTTTGTGCACTTGTTGCCGCGACTTCAGTCGCCCGCAAAAATTCTGGGACATTACTTCGTATTTGCAACTTTTCGGGCGCAGGCGTGTCATAACTTTTGGGAGCAAGACTATGGAAACGTTTGGCATGATGGCAGGCCTCTTCGGCGGCTTGTCGCTCTTTTTCTGGACACTGGCAAAAATGCTGCCGGAAATGAAACGGGCCGGTCTGCTGCAAAGCCCGCCGCCCAAGCCGGTACGTGTCTGGCAAATCCATATGCCGTTCTTCGACGCCCAGCAAGTGCAGGTCAATCCGCCGCCTGCCGCGCCGCGTAGTGAGAGTTTTCATAGCGACAGCGTTCTCGAAGAAGTCCGCGCTCTGCGCCTTCAGATGGAGCAGATGCAGAGCACTTGCCATCAAGTTGATCTCTCGTTTGACGCCGCACTGAACCGCTTGGAAGAGCGTGTCCAGCGCGTTGAGATGAAACAGATGAGCGCATCGGCAGACGAAGCACAGCGTGTCCGGCTGGGTTAGGAGCAGACAATGGAATTCGTACATACGATAAACGATATTTTAGGATTCGTCGGTTTTTTCGGTGCTTTCAGTCTTGTCATTCTTGCCAACAGCAAGGCAAAAATCGACAGGATGAAAACCGAGCGGCAGATGTGGCAGCAGCCTGCCCAGCAAAATGACACGGCAGTTCTGGCAGAGCTGAAAGCCATGAAACAGCAGATCAGTGAAATGCAGAGCATAGGGCATCAGTTCGATATTTCGTTCGACGCGGCTCTGAACCGATTGGAAGAGCGTGTCAGCCGGGTCGAAACCAA
>JBPBQB010000165.1:0-8520 GCA_050954545.1 Janthinobacterium lividum
TAGTGGATGGATACTAGAAGATGCAACTAGCATCAACAATCGCGGGCAGATCGTCGGTTACGGTCAATTCCGAAATGCATCTGGGTTGTATAAGATGCACATATTTTTGCTGACGCCAAAATAGGCAAACCTTCTACTCGGTTCAGAATGGGTACAGTCGTACAGGGAGATACCATACATGGCAACAATGAAAGCAGCGCGAATACATCAGTTCGGCGGCCCGGAAAATTTGATTTATGAAGATGCACCTAAGCCGGAACCAAAAGATGGTGAAGTCTTAATCAAAGTCGCAGCCGCGGGCATCAACCCAATCGACTGGAAAGTCGGCGAAGGAGAGATGGAGCAAAGAGTCAAGCATCCCCTGCCGCTGATTCCGGGATGGGATGTGGCAGGCACAGTGGAAGCGTTAGGAATAGGAGTCACGGCATTTACTATCGGAGATGCTGTCTTTGCGATGGCCGATAATCAGCGCGATGGTGCCTATGCGGAATATATCACACTGCCGGCGAACACCGTGAGTGCAAAGCCCGATTCCGTTGATTTTACGACCGCAGCTTCGCTTGCACTGGCCGGTACGACGGCCTGGCAGGCACTGAACGAGCAGGCACAGTTGAAGAGCGGTCAAACAGTGCTGATCCACGGCGCAGGCGGCGCGGTCGGGGCATTCGCAGTCCAGTTTGCTATCTTCATCGGCGCAAAAGTAATTGCCACTGCTACCGGCGACGATGTCAAGTATGTGCGCGAGCTTGGCGCAGATGCTGTTGTAGATTACAAGACAGAGAAGTTCGAGGACGCCGCAAAAGCTGTTGATGCGGTGCTGGACACAATCGGCGGCGAGACGCAGGCCCGGTCCTGGGCAGCGCTCCGTGACGGCGGCGTACTTGTCACCACGGTCGGCGTCGTCAATGCGACGCCTGAAGCGACGGCACGCGGTGTTCACGGCAAGCCTTTCGGAGCGCACCCGGACGCGTCTGTTCTTGCCGAGATCGCACGCCTTGTCGATGTCGGTCAGCTCAAACCCCGCGTCGCCGCCGTCAAACCGCTGGCGGAGGCCCGTCAGGCACAGGAACTTGCTAAAGGCGGCCATACAGGCGGCAAAGTCGTGCTGGAAGTGTAGAGGGGAAACCCGCCGTGAACGGCAGGTCTGGAGGCGCGGACGCCGACCGCACGGTGTGCGGAAGAAAAAGCATGCCATATGCCAACGGCATTTCCGGTCGCAGACCGGTTGGCGCTTCGCCTCCAGACCTGCCGTTCATAGCGGGGCTATTTCGCCCGCTGCTGAACGGCCTCTCGCAGCAGTGTCCAGCGCGGGTTGAAGCCATCCTGGCGCATCTCGGCGTAGGCGCGGGGGAATGCCCAGCCTTGCTGGGTAACACGGTAGATGCCGATCATGCAGCCGGTGCGGTCGGCTCCATGCTGGCAATGCACAAAAACAGGCGACTGTGGGGCAAGTTTGAGAGTTGCCAGTAGTGTGGAGACTTCTTTCGGGGTCGGAGGGTCGGAACCCATCGGCAGGTTGATCCAATTGAAGCCGAGCGACCGGGCATAAATGCCTTCTTTTTTGACCGTCTTCGGCGCAATCCGCAGATCGATAATGGTCTTGACACCCATCGCTTTGAGCTGCTGCAAACCGGCATCGGTCGGAGCCGCGCCGCGCCAGATACCCGGTGCGACCGGGTGGAAGTTCGGCACACCGGTCATATCTGACGAAGCAGCAGACGGCAGAGCAAGTACGGCCATGAATGCAAGGGCATTAAAGATAGGGATTGGTTTCATTTTGCAGATAAGTTCCTACGTAATCTTGAATGGCATCTTCTAAGGACATAAAGGGCAAATCACAGCCGACTTGTCGCAGACGCGTCAAGTCAGCTTGCGTGTGGTACTGATAAGATGCACGGATGTTCTCTGGGGTCGGAATATACGTGATGTCACTAGGCTTGCCAAGTGTGCGGAAGATCGCGGCGGCAAGATCATTGAAGGTCCGCGCCTGACCGGTGCCTACATTGTAGATGCCGTTGGCATTTGGATGATCGAGGAACCACAGCACGACGGCGCAGACGTCTTTGACGTAAACAAAGTCCCGCTCCTGGGCTCCATCGGCATAGGCGGGGTTATGGGATTGAAACAGCTTGATTTGGCCTGTCTCGCGGATCTGATTGGTCGAATGCCACGGTACAGAAGCCAGCCGGCCTTTGTGGTATTCGTTGGGGCCGAAGACATTATAGAAGCGCAGGCCAGCCACTTTTTGAGTCCAGCTTTCTCGGATCGCTTCGGTGTCCGAGAGCCATTTGGAGAATGCATACGGGTTGAGGGGCAGTTGCATCGGAGTAACGTCATCGGCATCGGAGAAACCTAATGCACCATCGCCGTAGACACTGGCACTGGAGGCATAAACAAAGCGAACATCCTGGGCCATTGCCCATTGTGCGAGTGTGCGTGTATACCGGACATTGCGCTCTTGAAGCTCATCCATATCCGTGTAGGAAGTGTCAGTGATCGCGCCGATGTGCAGGATGCCGTCAAGATTGCCGTCATAGACACCTGCCGTGAGATCATGCGCGAATTTCTCCGGCATGACGACATCGATGAACTCTTTATGACGCAGGTTTTTCCACTTCGGACCGGTGCCGAACTCGTCGACAATCAGAATGTCCCGGCGGCCACGGGCATTCAGAGCAGCGACCAGAACGCTGCCGATAAAACCCGCGCCGCCTGTGACTACCAGCATTTGTTTTCCTTAAAAGCGATTATAGGGACAGGAGCAAAAGAGTAAATTCCACAGCCGGGCAGTGCCAGCAAAGCACAAGGCTTCAAACAAATTAAATTCTGAGACATCAGGGTTTTCAATATCGGGCTTCTCCTTACTTCGTTGTGGTTTCAATTCGTTTTGCTGGGTGTAAGCTGGAATCGAGAGAAAAACCCTTGAAGCTTCCCAATATCCTGATGGCTCTCAGCCAGCGCCACATAGCCGTCAGGTCGAACTAGGTAAAGCGCGTCGCGCTCTAGACCATTTTCTCTCATTGCCTCTGTCCAGATGAATTGATGAAGAGCCAGCCCCAAACCTGACGCCGTTTCAATCAGTGCCGGGACCGCTTCTCCATAAACATGGATTTGCCAGTCGAAAGACTGAAGCGGTGCAAAGTTGTCCTCTCCGTCTCCAGTCTCGATCCATGGCAAGCGATCACCCCCGTGAACATTGCCTGCGGTTCCACTGCTGAGCGCACTTCCCTGATAATTGATGCGCGTCTGCGAAACCAGCCGGAAGGCAGCGGTTCCTGCTCCAGAAAAACCGAGGGCAAACGGCGCAAGGTGCGGCAGCAGTGTTTCGCGAAACAGGTGTGAGCTGACACCCGAGCCGGACAAGAGTTGGAACACCTTGTCTGTTGTGGCTACCAGCGAACGGGCAAACGTGATCCGCTCCGGCTCGTATGTGTCTAGAAGGGTTATGTCAGCCCGCCCCAGGACGACAGCAGCCAGCTTCCAGGACAGGTTGACGGCATCGCCAATGCCAGTATTCATCCCCTGACCGCCTACGGGGCTGTGGATGTGCCCGGCATCTCCGAGCACGAAGGCACGGCCTACGCGGAAATGATCGGCCACACGGTGATGGGCCTGGTAAGTCGAAAACCAATTCACTTTTTGAACCGCTACGCCTGCTTCTTTCTCCGCATACGGACGCAGGTCCTCGAACGTGATCTTCTCTTTGCCGTTCAGCTCACTTGGCACGACCCCGATCAGCCGGTTCATGCTGGTGCTGCGAACCGGCAGCACGATTAACACGCCTTCCGAACCGAGACAAAGAGTAAAGCTGCTCCCGGACGTCGCTTCGCCGGTCGCTTCGACGTCAGCCACGAAATAAGTCCTGTCATAAGTTCCGCCTGCGAAATCCAGCTTCAGATTTTGGCGGATAAAGCTGCGTGCACCGTCGCAGCCACAGACATAGGCCGCACTACAGTTCTCGGTCCACCCGTCTTGTCTGTGCAGCGTCGCTTGAACCTCCTCGGCAGTCCCAGCCAGGCCCACTATCTCCGTGTTCCATTCCACCTCGATGCCGGCGACCTGGAGCTTGCCGACAAGCAGTCGTTCATGATCATCCTGCGGGAAACTGAGGACAAAGGGGTATGGGCTCAGGCCTGCACCGAAATCAGCGATCTTGACTTCCGCCGTGACGTGACCATGTGCCCGCAGGCGGATTTCTTGGATCTGAATGCCCTGGCTCACCACTTCGTCCGCGAAACCGAGCTGACGGTAAAATTCCAGGGTACGGCTCTGAACGCCCAGCGCACGGGACGCCTGACCAGGACCAGAGTTTTTGTCAATGATGCGCGGCGTGACACCTGATTTTGCTAGGAATAGTGCCAGCGCAAGCCCGGTTGGTCCCGCACCAACAATCAGGATCTCTGTTTTGGGCATGGATATTTTTCTTTTTGAGTGATTTCTTTTCTATGTCAACAAGTTGGTTCAGAGACAGTGAGCGCGTGCCAGAACGATGTATGCACTTTTTCCAGCACACAGTTCGATTTGCCTTCTCCTGCTGAACCACAGTCATTCTCGCGACTCTTTATTCCATCAGCGACAACGGGTTTTGCAGGAGCCGCTTGAGCTCTTGCAGGAACCGGGCACCTGTCGCACCGTCCATCACCCGGTGATCGCCGCTGAAGGTCAGGTTCATACGCGGGCGCACTGCAATAACGTCGTTATCCAGCACAACGGCTCTTTTAACGATGCTGGAAACGGCCAAAATCGCGCCCTGTGACGGGTCAATAATCGCGATGAAGCTCTCGACATCGAACGGCCCAAGGTTAGAGACTGTGAATGTACCGCCGCTATATTCGCTCGGCTGAAGCTTTTTGTCTCGGGCCTTTTTTACCAAAGATTTAGTGTTTTGGGCCAATTGACGCAGCGGAGTCGAATCAGCATCACGAACTACCGGGACAATCAAACCGTCGTCAAGCGCAACGGCGACGCCGACATGAACACCAGCACCCGGATAGATATTCTCATCTTTGTAAACGGCATTCACCGCAGGGAACTTGACCAGTGCCTTGCCTGACGCTTTCACAATCATGTCGTTGAGTGAGATCTTTGTCAGCGTCTCATCATAGGCGTTGAGCTTTTCGCGGAGAGCCATAGCTTCGGCCATGTCCACTTCGGCAGTGATGTAAAAGTGCGGGATCGTCGTCTTGCTTTCGACCATGCGCCGGGCAATGACTTTCCGCATGGCAGACAGCTCAGTCGGAGTCGTCAGCGGCGCAGGCGTCACACTCGCACGTTTCTGGGGCGCAGCCGAGGTCGCTTCCGCAGGCGGCAGATCACTCTGAACGGCAGTTGACGGAGCGGAAGCCGGAGCCGAGGTGGCGAACGCAATTACGTCCGCTTCGACAATACGACCCAACGGCCCTGTACCCGTGATCTGGGCAATATCAAGGCCACGCTGCTTGGCAACAGAACGGGCCAGCGGCGAGGCCTTCAGGCGCTCCACGCTGCTGCTTCCGTTCAAGGTCTGCGGAGCAGAAGCGGTAGCAGGCAGAAGCGTGTCGTATTCCGCCGCCGCTTCGCGTTTTCGCTCGGCCTGCTGCGCGGGAGGCAGCGAATTCGACGCAGGGACAGAGGCGGCAGGCTTGGACGAGCCACCGCCATTGCTGCGGGCCGGTACATCATCACCAATAATGGCGATGATTGTTCCTACGGGCAGAACAGCTCCGGCTTCAGCTTTGACGTGCAGGATACCGGCGTCCTCGGCTTCAATCTCGACGTTACTTTTGTCCGTCTCGATCTCCGCGATCACGTCCCCCGACTTGACCGTCTCTCCGTCCTGCTTCTTCCATTCCAGCAGGGTGCCTTCTTCCATCGCGTCGCCCATCTTAGGCATAATTACTTCTGGCATAATAAATTAAGCACTCCGCTCCAGGGTTTTCTTGACGGCGGCAATGATGTCCGGTTCGTGGGGAGTGGCCGCGAGCTCCAGTGTCCGTGCATAAGGCATGGGGACGAACGCGCCGGCGACGCGCTCGACGGGGGCGTCGAGGTAGTCGAAGGCGGCGTTGCTGATCTGGGCGGCGAACTCGGCGGCGATTCCGTAGAACAGCCACTGCTCCTGCACGACGACGGCACGGTGGGTCTTCTTGACGCTGTTGATGATCGTATCCAGGTCAATCGGCTGCAGGGAGCGCAGGTCAACTACTTCGGCGTCAATACCCTCGGCGGCAAGTTGCTCGGCAGCAGCCAGGGCCAAAATCGTGCCGCGTGAGTAGGAAACGATGGTGACGTCTTTGCCGACACGCTTGACATCAGCGACACCGAGTGGGACAATGAAGTTCGGGTCAGTTGGGACATCGCCCTTGGTCCGGTACAGGCCCGCGTGCTCGTTGAAGACAACGGGGTTGTTATCACGAATGGCAGCTTTGAGCAGGCCTTTTGCATCGGCGGGAGTCGCCGGGGCAACCACTTTCAGGCCGGGCGTGTTAGCATACCAGTGAGCCAGGTCCTGGGAATGCTGAGCAGACAACTGGACACCGACGCCGCCGGGGCCGCGCAGGACGCAGGGGACATTGAACTGACCGCCGCTCATGTAAAGGATCTTGGCGGCATGGTTGATGATGCCGTCCCAAGCAACCAGAGCAAAGTTCAGGGTCATAAACTCGATGATCGGGCGCAGGCCCATCATGGCCGCACCGACCGTCAGGCCGACCATGCCGGCTTCGGAGATAGGAGTATCGACGATGCGTTCCGGGCCATACTTCTCTAAAAAGTCTTTGGTGATCTTGAACGTGCCCTGATACTGGCCGATCTCTTCGCCTAAAATGAAGACTTTCTCGTCACGGTCCAATTCTTCCTGAAGGGCTAGACGGATCGCGTCGGCATAGGTCATCGACTCGGTTGCGCCGCTGACTTCCTGAACATGCACTGTCGGGGCGATCCGGGCGATGTCTTTGTCGTCCTGTGTGTCAGCTTTGAACTGAATGCCTTCGCCGCTGGTGACTGTCTCCTGAGACGAATCGGCCTGTGGCTTGGAACCGTTCGTGCCATTGGTGCCGTTAGACGCCTTCGAGACGTCACCGATTACGGCAATCACTTTGCCGACCGGCACGATTGCGCCGGGCTCGGCCTGGGTGTGCAGAACGCCGTCTTCTTCCGCTTCGATCTCGACGTTACTTTTGTCCGTCTCGATCTCCGCGATCACGTCCCCAGACTTGACCGTCTCTCCGTCCTGCTTCTTCCATTCCAGCAGGGTGCCTTCTTCCATCGCGTCGCCCATCTTGGGCATGATCACTTCTGCCATAGTTTCCTTTATTCTGAGAAAGACCTTACAAGAGATCTACCGCACCGCTTCGCTGTGGTCCTCCCTAAAGGGAAGATTAAGGAAATATGCACGGAAGCTTTTGCCTCCTGCCCTAATCCTCCCTTTAGGGAGGACCCTGCGAAGTCACTTGTGACGAAGCAAGGAGGTAGGTCAAAATTAATCGGCGTAGACGTCCTGCGTCAGCTCTTCGAGGGAGCAAATCGGGCTGCTGTCGGCATACTCTGCAGCAGTGCGGGCCATATCCAGTGCTTTCTGGTCCATTTCCGTGTGCTTTGCATCGTCTAGAACGCCCATATCGCGCAGCTTCTTTTCAAGAATCTGTACCGGGTCGCGGCCCTTCCAGACTTCGATCTCGTCAGGTGTCCGGTAAGTCGACTGAGTCTCTGCCCCATCCGCCGCGCCGTGCCCGACATAGCGGTAGGTGATGGCTTCTAGAAAGTAAGGGGCGGGATCACGGCGCATCTTGTCGACAATTTCCTGAGCGGCGGCGCGGACTGCAAAGTAGTCCTGACCGTCGACTTTAGAATGAGCCATATTGTACGACTCAACGCGCGAGGAAAGATCCGTATTGGCCGAGGAGCGCTCAATCGAAGTGCCCATCGCGTACTTATTGTTTTCGAGGACGTACAAAATGGGGAGTTTGTAAAGCTGGGCCATGTTCAGCGCTTCATGGAAGCCGCCGGCATTCATGGAGCCGTCGCCGAGGAAACAGACACAGATGTTGTTGCCGTCTTTGAGATCGGGAGAGTGCTTCAGCGCCCAGCCGATCCCGACTGCTAGGGGGACGTTGCCGCCGACAATGCCGTAGCCGCCAGCGAAGCCATGCTCTTTGTCGAACAGGTGCATCGAGCCGCCCTTGCCGCGCGAGATGCCAGTGCTCTTGCCGTAGATCTCCGCCATCACTTTGTCGGCATTGCTGCCCAGGACAAGACAGTGAGCATGGTCGCGGTAAGACGACAGCGCCTGGTCGCCTTTCTTCCAGGTGTGCAGAACGCCGAGCGAGACTGCTTCCTGACCGATATAAAGGTGCAGATAGCCGCCAACTTTGCCGGCACGAAAGGCGCGGTTGCACTGTTCTTCAAAATGCCGGATGTCCAGCATCTGCTGGTACGTGTGCAGCAGGTCTTCGGGGCTAAGATGGAGCGACTGAGCGACTGCCTCAGCCGAAACGGTCGGGACCTGATAGCTGTGGCCGTCAGTGCGGCTGACAGTATCTT
>JBPBQB010000052.1:0-8322 GCA_050954545.1 Janthinobacterium lividum
GCCGACAAGTGGTTTGCCGCCGACGGCACGGAAGACCCGCTGACATACGGGGCGGGCTACCTGAACATCCCGGCGGCGCTTGCCAGCACGGTGGTCGCACAGGGTCCGGCAGCCAGCCCCGCTCTGTCGATGGACAGCAGTGGAAACGTCACGATCCAAATGAACCGGGCGATGTGGGGCAGCAGCCTCTGGGGCACAGGCGTTACCGACCTACGCGCGATGTGGGGCACCCGCGCGATGTGGGGCAGCAGCAGTGTGGATATGACCCGGGCGATGTGGGGCAGCAACACGACCTTTACGGCAAGCCAGTCATTGATGAGCAGCAGCGGACCGTCGGCCAGCCGGGCGATGTGGGGCAGCAGCATCTGGGGAGACCGAGCCATGTGGGGCAGCTCCACAACGGCGGTTGACCTGACTTCAATCGCGATTTATGGTGAGTGATTACTCCCCAGACATAAATGTTGGGGCTTCTACAGGTATTACCTGACAGACTGTAATCCCAGTCTGATGGGAAGATTATTGATTGCCAAATTAAGAATGTTGACCGCCGCGTTGGTATCCCTGTCCAAAGAGGCCGCACACATGGGGCAGTGATGCCAGCGGTCAGACAGTTTCTTTTTGATACGGCCTTCCAACCCGTCCGGGCGGTAGCCGCAAACTGAACAATCTTGGCTTGTGTACGCAGGATTGACGGCAATCACCTCACGCGCGGCACTTTCAGCCTTCTGCGTGAGGACAGTTCCAAATTGTGACCAACTTGCATCAGAAATAGACTTGGCAAGACAGTGATTGCCGAGCATAGTCTTGACGCTCAGTTTTTCGACAGCAATTATGCCGAAGCGATTGACCAACCTGCGGGCGGTTTGATGCACGAAGTCATGGCGGCGATTGCGGATACGCTCGTGGAGACGGCAAGAACCTTATTAGCTTTCTTTCGCGCAGGACTTCGCTTCTTGGTTTTGGCTTGCCGTCTGCCAGCCTTCACCAACGCTTTTTCGTCACGGCGAAAGAAGCGCGGGTTGTCGATGAACTCACCGTTGGATAATGCCATAAACGAATTAAGTCCCGCATCAAGCCCGACGCTATCCGCGCAGGGCGGGAGGAAGTCGTCTTCCTGCTCTACAGAGAAACACGCGAACCATTTAGAGGCGACACGGCGAACACAGCAGGTTTTCACTTTGCCGTCAATCATTCTGTGCAGTTTGGCTTTGACCTGGGTTTGCTTGCCCTGCAAAGACAACCATACCGAAGACTCGCCGATCTTAAATCCGCTCTGCGGATAGGTGATGCTATCGTACTGGCCTTTGCCTTTCAAGCGAGGAAAGCCTGGGGTTTTCCCTTCTTTCACCCTTTGGAAGAAGGCTCGAAACGCCAGGTCAACGCGAACAGCAATATTCTGTAAGACCTGGCTGTAAACGGCTTTGATTTCGGGAAAGTCTTTACTCCACTGCGGGAACAGTTTTTGTTGTTCGTAGCGTGAAGGCGACTGCTTTGCGGTTTCATACTGGAAGACTCGGTCATTGACAAGCGAATTGTAAACAAGGCGACACGTTTCCAGGGTGTCTTCAAGTTTCCGCGTTTGTTCCTTTGAGGGGAACAGTCTATATTTTACACACAGTGTCTGCACAAAGAAATTGTAGCATGAGCTTAGTGTAAATCGCAGGGTGTCCATAACGTGCCTTCGGAAACGTGGCTTCGGAAAGGCACGGAGCCTTATATCCCCAGCAATAAATTGTGGGGCCTTACGGCTTTTTCGGTAAGAAAGCGGATCTGCGAAGAAAGGGAAGATGCAGAGCATCTGCCCTCTCTTTTTGCTATAGGCACTGAGCAGCGGGCAACTGAAGTCGCGGCAACAAGTGCGCGAAACCTGCCTTCGCAGGTTAATACAGATCTTTCTATATTAGTCCACGAAGGTGGACTTTGTGCTTTTGTTGCCGCGACTTTAGTCGCCCGCTCCGTAAAAACTTATGATCCGCAGCCTAGAACGCGAACGGCAGGTGCAGGCCGAGGAAGCCGCCGATGAGAGCGGCGACTCCTGCGGCTCCGGCGGCGAGGCTGAAGACCCAGACCCGGCGGCTTCGGGTGAGAGCGGCAATGGCAGCCAAAGCAATGGCGATCTGGCAGAGGCTGACGGAGAACGCAAAGATGTGGTGATGGTCCATATCGCGCTCCGCTTCTTTGTCTTTTTCGTCCGCGCCCTTTTCCAGGCCTTCCGCTTTAGCCTGGATCGCTTTCTGCTGGTCGGCGTAGCGGGCGACTTCCGCTTGGCTTTTCTTGATCAGTGGTGAGCCGGGCGGCAGAAGCTGAGCCGTGGTTTCGTACACGACTCCTTTGATGCCTTTCGACTGGTAGTAGTTCCACTGATCGGTGGCCTGAGTACGCAGGCTGATCTCCTGGTTTTTGCTCAGCAGCGCTTCGTTCACCAGCAGCCCCGCTCGGAGTGCCCCGATGGCGGCGACAACAGCAAGTATGGCCGTGATCACGGCGATAAACCGGGTCCAGCCTTCATGCTCTTTCGCTTCGCCTTTGCCGCCTTCGTGTTCCCCATGCGCTTCTTCGTGCGCTTCCGCAATATGCTCGTGCAGGTGTTCCAAAGGGACTTCGATTTCGTCGGGCATGAGTGTTTCCTAACTAATGTCACGCAATTCTCAGAGCCGTGGGACTGAAGTCCTCGGCTATGGGGCGAAGCGCCTAATGTCCGCCTTCGCGGACAAAGAGCGGATGTCTTCGATTTTATCCTATTCCGTGTCCGCGAAGGCGGACATTAGGCGTCTGCGCCCCACAGCGCAGAACTTTAGTTCCACGCGCCTACCACTGTGCAATATCAGTCTCTAACTGAGCGTGTTGATCGCGCGGGCGGCGAGAACGGCGATGACTGTCAGCGAGATTAGAGCCTGCACCATCATGAGAAACTTCGCCCAGCGGGACAGGGCGGCAGTGTCGGCAGGCGACAAGGCCGTGCTGGTGTTGAACGCCAAAAATAAGTAATCCATGAAGCCGGGTGACCACCCGAGCTGACCCGACTCGGCCAGTCGCTCGTCGCTCATGGTCATCTGGGGAAATAGAAACGAGCCTTGACAATGGCCGGGCCGCATATCACGCTGATTAGGCCCGCCGGCGTCCAGGTGCCAGTACCAGAGGGCGAACACAAGTACATTGGTCAGCCAGAGCGCCCCTGCCGAGATCAGCAGCCTCTCTGGGGTCTCCGTATGTCCGCCGATGTGTGGGTGCAGCAGCGAGTGGATCAGTTTGATCAAAGAAGCAACTAGAAAAAATGTTTCGACCCCGGCGATGAACAGACCCAGCACCCGGTTGATGGTATGATGACCGCGAATGTGCGACAGCAAAGTCGGAACCAGCAGCACCGTCACGACCACTGCCGGCAGCCAGCGCGGGCCGAACGATAGGTAGCGGGGCAAAACGCCGAATAGGCCCACCCCGCCCAGCAGTGCGATCACTGCCGGCCAGCGCGGCTCCGTATCATCCGAGTCCGCCTCGTTCTGAATCATTTTGTTCGTGAGCCGCGTCGCCGTCTTCGGGAACATGCAATGTCTCCTAAAATTATCCGTGATGAAGCTGGCCGTACAGCGTGTACGC
Source organism: Janthinobacterium lividum (assembly GCA_050954545.1). Lineage (GTDB taxonomy): Bacteria > Armatimonadota > Armatimonadia > Armatimonadales > Capsulimonadaceae > JANXMY01. Next base: position 3,598 of record JBPBQB010000052.1, read on the forward strand.
GCCGAAGATCAGACCAATAGCAATGACAAAGCGGCGGACATTGGCCTGACCCACACGCTTCGCGAGGCCCGCGCCGCCGTAGCCGCCTGCAACTGCCATGACCATCATCAAAAGCGCTAAAGTCCAGTCGACACGCCGGTAGAAAATAAAGGTTAGCGCCCCAACTCCGTTGATGCAGACCGCCGCGAAGTTCTTCAAACCGTTCATGCGGTAGATATTGGTCTGGCCAAGAAAACCCAGCGCCGCCAGCATCAAGATGCCGATCCCCGCGCCGAAGAACCCGCCGTAGACTGCAACAAAAAACTGGAAGATCATGCCGCCGATTCCAAGGTGACGCGGCTCGGCGTTATCATCCGTAGGAGCGCCCCGACCGATCCAGCGGCGCACGGGGTCTTGTATTAGAAACAAAAACGTCGCGCCGAAGATCAGCCAGGGGACAAGGTGGCTGAAGATCGCCGCGCTGACATGGGTCGCCAGATATGCGCCGACCGCCCCGCCCAGCAGGCTCGGCACGGCCATCTCCCACAGGCTGCGCTTCTGGCCCGCGACTTCGCTGCGGTAGCCCCAGAACGCGCTCAGGGACCCAGGCACCAGCGCGACTGTGCTGGTGCCGTTGGCAATTACAGAGCCATTGGGACTATTGCCGAGCACGGACAGCAGCACCGGAAAAGTCAGCAGCGTCCCACCTCCGGCAACGGAATTAATTGCTCCCGCCGCGAGAGCCGTGAAGAGCAGCAGGGCCAAATGAAGGGGCGGGACAGACAGATGGAAAAAGGAAATGGGCATACAAGTTGTTACATAGGTGACATGGATCAGAACGCCCTGGTCTGGAAGACCAGGGCTTTAGAAGTGCAGAATGTCAGCTTCGCCGACGGAAGACCGTGCAGGCGATAGCGTGTCTTTCGTCCCGGAGGGACATTTTGCTTTTCTAAAGCCCTGGTCTTCCAGACCAGGCCAAGTCTACTGCCCTCCCGAGCCGCTGGAGCCTTCGGCATCGTAGGGAGTTCCGCCCTCTTTCGGACCCGGAGTGTCGTCATCTTCACTGCTGTTCGGCAGATCGGGGTCTCGGCTGCCGGGCACTCGGCCCGGATCGCCCCACATACCGGGGTCGCTGCGCGGGTCTTCGGCCGGGTTGGTGTCCGGGAACGCCGTATCCAGGGCACCGGGCGGCGGGGTGTCGCCGTCTTCGTACATCTTGAGCGGTTCCTGCTCACCGGCGATCTCGGCATCGTTTGAGTCATCACCGATTGTATTGGGGGCCATCGGGTCGGTTCGGCTTTCCATATGTTTCCTCGTTTAAGCTGAGTGGGAATTGAAATCTGCTCTAGGTTTACCCGTTTTTCGGCGATTTGACAATCGTCTAGGAGTTTGACAGTGGACAGAAGCACGGTATTCTGAAGACGGAGGCACATAAAATGCAGGACAACGAGGATGAAGTCATCCATATCCCAGACTTTGACAATACACCTATCCCAGGACTAGGAGAGCAGGAGACACTGCCGGGCGGCGGGATCACCGAAGGGGACGCGGTGCCCGAGATGCCGCCCGGCGGCGGGCTGGATGCGACCGACTTGGCCGCGCCGTCCACGACCGCAGACACCACCGGCGACCGTGCTACGGGCCTGACAGGGCTGCGCGGGGGGTAGGAAGGGAGGGCCGAGCCTTGTCCCCACTCTGGATATGGTTCTCTGAAAGCCCTCCCCTAACAGGGGAGGGAGACAAGCCCTAGCGAGGCGGGAGGAGTTCCTACTGCGGCACTGCTCCCGCTATGACCAGGACACCGGAGCCGGGGTGCAGGTACTTCTTGGCGGCGGCGCTGACCTGGGCCGGAGTGACGGCATTGAACAGGGCATTGCGGCGCTCGGGGAAGTCCAGCCCCAGGCCGAAATCTTCCGCGTGGCTGAGGACGCCCGCGACGCCGGCATTGGTTTCCAGGCGCAGCGGGTACGAGCCGGTGATGTAGAGCTTGGCCTGCCGAACTTCATCGGGAGTTACGCCGTACTTTTGCTCCTGCGTGATGATCTGGCGCAGGTAGGTAATCGCCCGGGTCGCGTTCTTCGGGTTGGCCCCGATGAAGATCTGGAACGGGCCGGAGCCGTGGCTTGCGGAAATGCCCGAGCTGACCGAATAGGCCAGGCCGTTTTGGTCACGGATCGTTTTGCCAAGACGCGAGCCGAACGTGTCCCCGCCCAGCGTGTAGTTCATGAGCTGGACAGCGTAATATTCCGGGCTATTCTGAGTCAGACCACCATTGTAGCCGAACAGGATACTGGTCTGCGGCGCATCGGCTAAAGGGATCACGATCGGGGCCGGCGGAGTCGCGGGCAGACCGACATCGGAAATAGTGACTGACGGAGCCGGAGAAGACGGCTTTGCCCAGCCGCTGAAAGCGGCCTTGACCTGGTTTATTACGTCCTGCGTGTTGACATCGCCGACGACGACCAGCGCCGTGGTATCAGGCCGGTAATAGGTCTGATAGAAAGTCTCCAGATCCGCGCGTGTCAGCGATTTGACGGCGGCGGCGCTTTCGTCTAGACTCGGCTCCCAGAAAGGATGGCCTTTTGGGTAGATCGCCTGAGCAAACGCGATCTCCGCCTGCGTCCCTGCCCCGCCTGTGCCGCCGGTGTCCTGACGGGCATCTTCGATCCCGGACAAAATCTGAGCCCGCAGGCGCTCAAGTTGGTCCGGGGGGAACGATGGGTTTTGCAGCTCATCGGCCAGCGTGGAGAGTGTCAGTCCAAAGTCTTTAGATAGGCTGGTGCCCGAGAGAGACGCCGACTCGGTCTCCGCATTGATGGAAACACCGGCACCGACAGATTCCAATGTCAGGGCCAGTTGCAGGGCGCTTTTCGTGGTCGTGCCACGGCTTAACATTGCAGCGGTCACTTCTGCATCACTGTATTTTTCTTCGGGATCGAACATGCTTCCTGCCCGCACGAAGCCATCCATCGCGACTGTCTTGTTGGCATGGTTTTCCTGAACGATCAAGACCATGCCATTCGGCAGCACGACACGGGTCGGCTTCGGCGCGGCAGCAGGCTTGGCCGTCGATGCGCTGACGGAATTGAACTTCGTATCCAGCGCATCCAGCAGCGCTTTCTGGCGCGGGTCAGTGACTGGCTTGGCCGAGCCGAAATTGTCCGTGACCGGAGGAGGAGGCGGGGTCTGACCGGGAGGCAGGGGCTGCGGGTCGAAGTAGGCGACTGTCCGGTTGTCGGCGATCAGATACTGTTTGGCGACCCGCTGAATGTCGGCGGGCGTGACCGCACGAATCTTGTCCAGATACGTGTCGTTATAGCGCGGCAGGTTGATGACCGCGTAGCGGCCAAGCGTGTCCGCCTGCTCGGAAACGCTGTCGTTCTGGTAGACAAAACCCGCTTCGGTCTGACGGATCGCGCGGGCCAGCTCTTCCGCAGTCACAGGCGTGGTTTGCAGCTTGGTGATCTCCACTTCCAGCGCCGTCTCGACAGTAGCATTGGTGACACCTGTACTCGGAGTGCCGTCAAAAGTCATGAGATATGGGTCTCGGTTGTCGCCGTCGCCGCCGCTGGCCGACTGCGCGATGCCCTTCTCAACCAAATTCTGGTACAGCCGCGCACTGCGTCCCCCTGAAAGGATCGTCGACATGACATCGAGCACGTAATGATCCGGCTGACCTGTCTCGGGGACATGGTAGCCGATCAGCACCTGCCCGGTCGTTCCCGAACGCTGCAGGACAACGCGCCGCTCGCCGCGCTGGGTCGGTTCGGGGGTAATAAAGTGCTGCTCCAGATGCCCGGCAGGATAGACACCGAAGTATTTCTGGACAATGCCGACTGCTTTTTTCGTGTCGAAGTCGCCGACCATGACCACCACGGCATTATTCGGCATATAGTGGTGTTTGTAGTAGGCATAGATGACGTCCCGCCGCTTCTGAACTGCTTCGACATCGCTGCGCCAGCCGATGACCGGCCAGTGATACGGGTGAGCCGAGAACGCCGCAGGCAGAAATGTGTTCGTATACAGATCATAGCCGGGGCTGTTGCCGTCGCCTTCCAGCTCGGAGCGGACCACGACCATTTCATGAGATAGCTCGGTCGGATCGAACTTCGAGTTCTCCATCCGGTCGGCTTCGATCCGGGCTGCAAGCTCCAGCCGGTCCGACGCGATTAGTTCATGGTACTCAGTCCGGTCCTCGGCAGTGCTGGCGTTGATCTGACCGCCGTTTGTCAGGAACAGATGGTCAATCGCACCCGGCGGCAGGTCTGTCGTGCCTTTGAACATCATATGCTCTAAGATGTGCGACAGCCCGGTCTGACCGCTGATCTCGTTGCGCGAACCGACCTTGTACCAGACACTGAAATAGGCCACAGGCGCGGCATGGGATTCTTTCGACAGAATGGTCAGGCCGTTCGCCAGATGTGTCTCGGTGAAGGATTGGGCTTTGTCGAAGGTCTGCGAAACGATCTGGCCGTAGGGAGAAGCAGGCGGTGCTGGGGTTGCCGCGTGGGAGGCAGCCGCCGTCAGCAGCATGGCAGCAGCGGCAGCGAGACTATTGAAATAACGTGTCACTCTCGGTGGGTTCTCTTTTCTGAGGAAATTGCACGGAAATATTGATTCTATTACGGTCTGCACTGACCACGAGGTTCCTAGAGCCTGTTATGCACTTTGTAGGCTTGTTTGGTCTGATTTGCCCCTGGCGCGGCTGAATTTAGAGTATTTCGGCCAGCAACCCGCGTTATTCGG
>JBPBQB010000227.1:0-8302 GCA_050954545.1 Janthinobacterium lividum
TCTCGATCCGAGCGCCGTCTACGGAGCCGAACGTGCGCTGACCGGTCTCTAGTACGAACTTCGTTGCACCGATGACATTGATCTTACCTTTCAGCACAAAGATCTTTGGAGCGACCCGAACAAGCTGCGGCTGAAAGTCCATGTTGACTGGAATTTTGTCGTCTGTGGGCCGGTATTTCAAGCGTCCTTGTAACTCTTTGAGCTGCTTTTGAGCGATGCTGAGGTCCTGTTCTTCCGCAAAGTCGCCGGTCCCTTTTTTCTGAAGCAGCAGAGCATGGACCGCCAGGCACTGGTTCCACTGATCGATGGCGGCAGGGATATTTCCTTCGGCTTCCAGCGCATGGGCGTAGCTGTGGCCGACTGTCATGACCCCTTTGTCGACTTTATCAAAGTTGTTTTGATCATTCAGATCTTTTGAGTCGTCGGAAACGACTTTCCAGCCGTCGGCGAAGACGGAAGCAGATTGCTTGTAGTCCGCGATCTTGCGGAAGTAGTGGACAAACGCTTTATCGGAATACAAATCCGGCTCACCGGGGTTGTTCGCGATGCCTTCGGAAATCAAGGCCAGCGACAGGGGGATGTAGCGGCGGTCGGAACGCTCCTGCGAGTCTGTGAAGTTGTAGTCCATGTGCCACGCGCCGGTCTCGTACACATCGATCTGGTGGGGGTCCAGCCAGGTGATGACACGGATCAGCGGCATGATCGCGGCATAGTCTCCGTTGTGGAAGAACTCGTCGGTTCGCACCCAGAGCATTCCGGCAATCGCTTCCCGGAATCCGGTAAACGCGCCAAGAGCGAACTCAACCGGCAGGTTTTTTGCACCGACAGCCAGGCTTTTTTGGTCAGGGGCGTAGTTCTTTTGGTAGATGGGATCGATCCGCGACTGTAAAAACGCAACAGGAATAAAAAGCAAAAGGGCGATGACGAGAATCGTCATACGGTTGGATTGAGTATGCATGAATTTTAGACTTCCCGGCGATCAAAGATGACTGTTCCTGCCATCAGCAGGATCACCGTGTAGAGCAGGGCATAAATCACCGTCAGCAGGATATAAGTCGGCTCCTGAGTGACTGTGACATTGGGGTTGATGAACGGGTTCTGGATCGCATAGTTACCGAAGTTCGGTACCAGCAGATGCAGGAACCCGAGCGGCCCGCCGTTGTTGAGCAGTCCGCTCGTGCCGACTAGCCAGATGCCGAAAGTCACGAAGAAGCTGACAACCGGCGGCAGGAAGACCGAGAAAAACATGGCGACCGCGCCGAGAAGCGTCATCTGCAAAAAAATCATCAGCAGATTCTTCAGCAATGCGAGATCGGTCGAAGCGATCGGCTGATTGTATTGATGCAGTTTTGCCGTCAAAATCGCAAGGAAGATGACACCCATCAAAGCAATGTTCGTGAGAACCGTCATCAAGCCGCCGAGAAACTTGCCAGTCAGGTATTGGTAGCGCTGGACAGGCTTGGACAAAATGCTATAGATAGTCCGCCGCTCGATCTCTGCGGGAATTAGCGTGATGTACAGAATAATACTGATGAAGACGCCAGCCAGCGAAATAACGCCGAGGCCGAGGCTCTTGGTGACATTGAGGTCGCGGGTCGGGGTCAGTGCGCCGAAGGCCATTCCCATCAGCATGATCGCGAGGCCACCGAATAAGAAAACCAGCAGGATCTTACGGCGGATCGCTTCGCCGAACGTGCTGGAAGCCAGAAGCCAGATGGTATTCAAGACTTGACCTCCATCGACTCTGAGGTGGCCGGCACGGCAAAGTTCGTGCCGCTCTCGACTTCGCCCTGATGGACGACTTCGTAGAAAATGTCTTCCAGAGTGCGCCGGGTCTGAGTCATCGAAATGACATCCCCGCCTGCGCTCCGCACCCAGTCCAGCACCTTGTTTTTGCTCTCGACGGAGGCGCTCGTGATTAAAATTAGTGTCTCACCGATCTGCTCGGTCTTGCTGGTGATCTGGTTAAGCTGCGCTTTTTGTGCGTCGGTCGCCTTGACATGCTCGGCGACGATCTCCACATTGCCGCCGGCAATCAGGTCATCGACATGGCCTAAGCGGCGGATCTTGCCGCCGTGCAGGATCGAAACGCGGTCGCAGACAAGCTCGACATCGGAGAGCTGATGGGAAGAAAGAAAGATTGTCCGGCCTTCGCTCTTCAGATGCAGGATCAAATCCCGAATGTCCCGGTGCGCGACCGGGTCCAAGCCGGAAGTCGGCTCATCGAAGAACAAAATCTTCGGATCATTGATCAATGCCTGGGCGATCCCGACCCGCTGAAGCATTCCTTTGGAGAACGACCGCAGCGGCTTCTTGCCGGTCTGGTTTAATCCGACCAGTTCCAGCAGGTAATCGACACGCTTCTGCTTGGCAGCCCCGCTCAGCCCGAACAGGCTGCCGTAGAATCCGACCACTTCATTTGCGGTCATGTGCTCGTAGAAGTAGGGCGACTCGGGCAGATAGGAGATCTTTTCTTTGACATCGATGTCCCCGGCAGGCTTGCCGAGTACCAGCACTTCGCCGGAGGTCGGGAAGATCAAGCCTAAAAGTGTCTTGATTGTCGTCGTCTTGCCCGCGCCGTTCGGTCCGAGAAACCCAAAGATCTCGCCCTCGTAAACATCGAGACTGATGTTGTTGACGGCAGTGACTTTTTTGTACTGCTTGACGAGGTTTTTGATTTCGATGGCTTTGGTGAAACCGGGAGGTGCCGCTCCATTGCCGTCAATGGCGTTCGCCTGAAGAGTCGAATTCGTGATGTCTTGTGCCATGATGTGTGATTGCGTTCCTTTATAGGACTTGACTTAAATGAGTAATACTCTTCGAGATACGGGGGAAACGTCAATTTTGTGCCGGCCCAAGGGGAAAGTCATGCAAAAAATAAGAAGATGCAGATGAGGACGGCGCGGCGACGTTGCCCACTCACGTAGTATACAACGCCCCGCGCCTGTCTGTCAAGAATATGCGGGAAAGAACACTGGAAGAGGCTGGGGGTTTCTACACCCCCGGCCCTTGCGGCTCCCAAGCCTCACTGATACTTGATGTCGTCCAGGTAGAACGTCACCGGATGACCCGGCGCAGCCAGAGTCCAGGCGAAGCCTGTTTTGACCTGCGAGAGATCAAGCCCGGCCAGGCTGATCGTGTACTGTTTCCAGTCTTTAGAGAGAATCGCCTGCGTTTTGGCAGTTCCACTGTCGGCATAGGTCTTGTCTTTCCCGAACAGGCCGAACAGGAAAGACACAGATTCGCCGCCCTGATCGCCCCGTGCCCAGAACGTCAGTGTCTTCGCCCCTGTCAGGTTGAAGCCGCCGGGCTTATCGCCCCAGTCGTTTGCGGGGCTTTGCCAGACGACGCCGCCCCAGTTGTCACCGGCCGTGTAATCGACTTTCAGGCAGGTCTTCCCCGAATGCGGCTGGACTGTGCAGGCCGGGTCCATTTTGATCGCCGTCGTCGTGCCCATGTATCCCGATGGAATATACGGCTGGTCGCCGCCGTCCTCGGCATAGATCACCAGTGGCAGGGTGGCTTTCGGTGCTGTGCTGACTGGTTTCGCTGTGGGCGTCTTCACAGGCGCAGCGGCGGCGGTGTCAGGCACATCCAGCGAGACATTGGCGACTGCGGCGCTGCCGTGGGTGTCACGGACATACGCATACAGGCGGTACGCGCCGGCCTCACTTGGCATCCTGACTGTCGCCGAAGTGAGAGTGCCGGAAACAATCGCCTCCGGGTAAGTCGGCGGCGTCGACTCCCTGCCGCCCCCAGTCGCGTAAGTCGCCGGGTCTGCCTGAAGCACCCACTGGACCGACAGCGGATGGTTCTGCGGATCGGTCACGGCAAGAGCCGTCTTGACTGCTGCGCCGGGCGCGACCTGAGCATCCCCCTGCACCGCAATACTGTGAATGATCGGGCAGAGGTCGGCAGGCGGGTGACCGGACCACAGCTCCGTGAGCGTGTCGACCGCGCCGAGCTTGCTGCCGTCGGGCAGGACAAGGCCAAACCAGGTAGCAGTCGCTTCCTGCTTATGTCCCCAGGTAAAGGCATAAGAACCGAGACACAGTGGCTGGTTCAGGACACTCTTGACATAGGTGTCTTTGTAGCGAGCCGCTTTTTCCGTGCTGGTCAGCTCCGGCACCACGCCCCAGGCATTCTTCTGGTTCTCCCAGACTCCCGGCGGCCCATATTCGGTGACGATATACGGCTTGACCCCGCCTGCTGCTTTGTACCGGTCGCCTATCGACGGCCCGCCGGCGTAGGTGTTCAGCCCGACAATGTCGATGTCCGGGCAGAGCGTGTTGATCTCTTTAACTTTGTCCCCGCCGATCTCCGCCACTACGGTCATGGTCGGATGGTTTGGGTCAAGCTGATGGGCCATCTTCGCGATGTCTTCGATCGCGTTCCACATGGCGACATTGTCTTCATTGCCGCCCGTTTCCATCTCGTTGCCGAACGCCCAGCACACCAGGGCAGGAGAGCTGCGGTACTGGAGAATTGCCTGACGCGCGGCCTCTTTCTGCGCGGCGACTTGTGCGGCATCATTGTAGTTAAATCCGTTGTCTGTGTGGCCCAGCCAGATGCCGACAGTCACCGTCATACCAAGCTTCTGCGCCTGGTCAAGCTGCCCTTGCGTGTCGCTGCCCACACCCCATGTCCGCCACGAGTTCCCCCCGGCTTCTTTCAAGGCCGGTTTGGACGCATCCCCGCCTGCGCCCTTGATAAAGTAGGGTTTGCCGCCCCGCAGCAGCTCAAATCCATTCGCCGTTTTCGTCACCTGAACGACGGTCGGCAGCGCGTCGGCCTTCACCTGAGACTGACATATGACTGCGTAACCGATTGGCACGAAAGCCGCCAGCAGCCCGCAGACAAGCCACGGCGCACGAGATTTTTTCACACTTGCATTCCTCATAACAAAACCTTTCGTATACTCGGGCTTCGCACTGACACGATTCGCAACCCGTAGGGGCAGGGCTTGCCCCTGCCCTCATATCTGTTCTGCTTCTGGCATCGCGTGACACCAGATAATAAACTCAAAAGAAAACCGGCGGCCTGTCTGACAGGGCCGCCGGTTAGTCAACCTGTTGCATCGAGCTTATTAGAAATTACTCGTTAGCAACATTGAACGTAGGATTTTGACCCGAAACACCTACTGTGTAAGTCAGGAACTTTCCTGTGGTAAATGTGGAATGCGGCCCCCAAATTGCGCTGAGGCGAGTATATTTCACATGGCCGTCGGTGAATGCGACATTGCCACCGTCATTGCTGTTATGGCGTGTCATCCCAGGTAAAGACTGTGATCCACTTGTGGCACTGCAGTTGATGTCGTCTGTCGTGTCAATTATAGAGTATCCGCAGTTGAGGCCGCTGCCAGGACCACCGCCATAAGGAATACCACTTGCACCCGAATAGCTATTACCGTCTCCTGCAAGGATTGTCAGTGACGGATGACTTAGCGAGGCTAAGGCAACACCGGGAGAGCCGACCGTATCGTAGGGATTCACTGCCCCAACAATAGTATTATAATAGTAGCTCGTGTACCCTGAGTTAGTGCCATCATCAGGATGTGCATTTGGGTCAACGTTAACTGTAATGGGGTCATCCGGGCAGCGAACGATGCCCTGGCTCTTCGCGTAAGGCTGGATTGCATCAAAGAATCCTACAGCGACTCCATTGCCGGTTCGCACCGCGTGAGTAACGCTATTGGTAAAGGTTCCAACGCCGGTGCCTTGAACATGATAAGCAACTGCGCCCGACGCAGGCGGATAGGCCTCGTCACTGTCCTGTACATATTGAAGGCAAGCAAGGCCAATCTGTTTTAGGTTGGACTGGCAGGAAGCGCGGCGGGCGTTCTCACGCACTTTCTGGAAAACAGGGAATAAAATAGCGGCCAATATCGCAATAATAGCGATAACGACGAGCAACTCGATGAGCGTAAAGCCCTTCGAATAGCGAGGTGAAGTTTTGGACATAATGATCTTTCTCCTTTGATAACAAGAACTCGATAACAAAATCAGTACAGCTAAACAGTATTGCCAAGACGCATCCGAATCGGCAGGCAAACTTCCTCGGTCGCAGAGAGCGTTTCGGGCGACGCATCGACCAAAGTCATCAGCAGTTCTAACGCGCGGGCAGCAACATCTTCCCAGGGGCAGACTGCTGTGACCAAATCCCAAACAGGAATCTTCTCGGTCTGGAACCCGTCGAAACCCGCAACTGCCAGCTCTTCCGGCACCCGGATACCCCGTGCCCGGCAGACCCGCAGTAAATGATACGCAGTGCGGTCGTTCCAGCAGGAGACCGCGCAGGGCTGCGGAATGTTCCGCAAAAGATCGACGGCGGCTTCCGCGTTATCTTCCCCGATTTCCAGCACCGACCAATCCGAAGCCGGGACATTGTAGCGCTCGACTTCTGCGATGAAAGCCGCCTGACGGCGCTCCACCGAGGTCAAATGCTGATCGGGGCCTAAAAAGGCAAAGCGGCGCAGGCCGCGCTCCCAAAAGTACGCCATGATCTGATGCATTCCACCGGCATCGTCGCAGGTGACCGCAGGCAGGTTCGGCAATCGGTCCGCAACTGTCACCACCGGAAGCGGCGACTCGCTTAACAGAGCGACCAGCGGATCGTCTGCGTTGGCATGCAGGATCAAGCCATCGATACGCCCATCACGCAGCTTGCTGAACATGGCGTCCGCCGACCGGTCCCCGTGCCCGCTGTGCAGCAGCAGATCCAAATCCCGCGCCTCGCAGCAGCGCTGCAAAGCCCCAATGATCGTTCCTAGAAAATCGTTCCGCGCGTCATAGTTATGGTTGGTGTAAAGCCCGATGATCCCGGTGCGTCCCCGCCGAAGCGACCGCGCGACCGCATTCGGCTGGTAACCAAGCCGCTGCGCCGTTTCCAGCACACGCTGACGAGTCTGCGCCGCGACACGATGCCCAGGATCGCCGCTGAGAATCCGCGAAACGGTCGGCTGCGAAAGCTGGAGTTCGCGGGCAATAGTTTTCGCCGTGACCGGCATAAGTGACAGCGCTCCATTCTTTGCACATACCGATACGCAATCCTGCACATACGTATACGCAAAGATATAATACCAGTAGCTAGCGATTTTGTCAAGGGGAACAAAGCAAGTTTTTATACGGGATTTTTAGGCCGTCTGCGCTTCCGCCGGGATCTCCGAACCACGCGCCAGCACGGACTGAGTGATGAAGAGGGAGACCAGCGCGGCAGCGACACCGCACCAGAAAGGAGCGTGGTAGCCGAACCGGTGCCAGAGCAGGCCACCGGCAACGGGAATGACAACGGCGGCGATGTGATTCATGGTCTGCCCCATCGAGAGGCTCGGCATCATCTCCCCAGGCCGGACGATCCGGTTCAGGTAAGTGGTGATCCCGACCCCAAATGAGAACAAGATGCTGTCGACTACCCAGAGGCCTTCCAAAACGATCACGCGCTGCACCAGTGCGTAACCGGCAAAGGTCAGCGCGATAGCCGCGTAGTAGAACGTCATGGAATAACGCTCACCGATCTTGTCGATCAAATGGCCGACCGGAGCCGCGACAAGGAACGACGCAATGGCGTTCAGCAGCATCAGAAGCGCGATCTGGCTCACGGGCACTTTCCAGTGCTCGACAAGCGCAAACAAAGCGAAGGTCGAGAAGATCTGACGCCGACAACCTTCCAGAAACGTCAGACCATAAAAGAGGCCATACTCCCGCCGGAACAGCAGACGCGGGCGGTTATGCGTGGTCGAAGCCCCGGACATCGGCAGCAGGAAAAGCCCGCCGACAAAGATAAAGACTGCCGCCGTCACGAAAAAGAACGGATACGCCACATGGCCGATCAGAAAATGGACCATGATGAACGCAAGGATCGTGGCCCCTGCTCCCACCGCCCCCATGCGTCCTAAATGCTTCCCGCCGTCCTGCCCTGATGCCAGCGCCAGCGGGATCGCGCTCGAAGACGTAAACCACTGGTGCATGAAGATCGACCAAAACACCGTCACCAAGACCAGTTCGCCGTAAGTGTGGACGAAGCCCGTCGCAGCCACTCCCGCTGCGCTCATGCAGAGGCACAGAGCGGCGATGCGAGCCTCGGCGAACCGGGCAAAGACCGCCGCGATCCCGACTGCCAGCAGTCCGGGAATCTCGCGCGTGGACTCGAGAGCGCCCATTTGAATCGCATGGACACCGAGGGTTTCCGTGATAAAGTTGAGAAAAACTGCGCCGTAGACAGCAAACCCGAAGCCGAATAAAAAGACAGCCGCAGAAAAAAGTCGCCAGTCGCGGGGCAGGGGATCAAAGCGGGGAGTAGACAT
>JBPBQB010000228.1:0-8296 GCA_050954545.1 Janthinobacterium lividum
GTCCACGCAGGTGGACTTTGTGCCCTTGTTGCCGCGACTTCAGTCGCCCGCAAAGTCTTATGCAAGACGTCTATTACTGCTAGATCTATCGTCTCACCGTCGTATCACCGCACCGCCCTGAGCCACTTTTCCCAGTTCATCAGAAGCTGCCATCCGCACCGACGGGGCCGAAGCATGAGTCGCCAAATCCGCCAGCGTCGCTTTTGCCGTCAGGCATTCCAGAGGCCGCTTGACGCTGATATAGGGCTGACGCAGCGTTTCCCCCATTCGATGTATGGCGGCCATCCGTTCCTCAGTACTTCCAGTCTCTGCGCGTTCTTCCATCAGCGGGAGATATGCGGCTTGCAGGGGTGCTAATTCAATCGGCCAGCGCGGATTAGTGGCTTTTGTCTGTTCTGTTTCCCGTGGCTTATCCACTGCATAATACTTCACGACATACACAGTCGGTACCAGAAAGAGAGCCAGGGCAAAAACGGCGGTGAGGCGCATCAGCCAGTTCCAAAAGGGTGGCAGGGTAGTTTTCGGCGGCATGGGGGTAGGCTGAGGCATACTTTTATTATACACCACCGACGCTGAACCATGGGTACAAGCCGGGTGTATAAAACACGCGGCAGTGAAAAGCAGACGCCCTCCGGGCTGAAGACAACTTCGTTGCCTGCAATCCATAGCCCGAAGGGCGTCAGCACTTAACTGCCGGGGGTTTCATACCCCCGGAATCTGGCTCTCCGCTAAAACCGCAGCAGTACTTGGAATGTGAGCCGGTGCCGGATACCCGCGCTGCTGTCACGCGGGACATCGCGCAGGTACTGGTAGAGGGTGCGGAAGGTAAGGTTGGCGCTCGGGGCATAAGTCAGCCCTACCGCTTCCTGAGAAGCGGTGCTGTTGCCCTCAGGATACACAAATAGCGAACGGGCAGCGACTACGCTCATGCGCTCCGTAAAGCTGTAATTGCCTTCAGCATAATAGCCGAGAACGCGCTGGTCGTTGTCGGCCCCTGCAACGACCTCGCCCCGCGCAACGACACGCCGGTAGCCGTAGGAAGCATCTCCTCCCAGACGGCTTTTGCTGACATAGCCTCCCCGGTCAGCATGGACCCGGCCGGATGGCGGCAGCTCTACCGCGAAGGGATCGTCAGCCGTGATGTCCGTGATCGGCAGCCGACCTTGCAGCAGTGAGCCACCGACATTGACCACGCCGTTGCGGGTCGTAAACGTCCGTCCCAGGCGAAATGTCACCACTCTATTCGGATTTGCATACAGGTGGTTTGGGCCCGTGCCGGTGGTCAATGCCAGGTCGTAATTCAAAAATCCATAAACTCGGCCTGAGACCGAGATACCAAAGTCTGTCCGCAGGCCGAGCGATTGGGAATACAGCGGCTGAAGGATCAGCAAATGCGGGTCGTAAACCGCCAGCAGCCCGAATGGTAGCTGGAACTGACCGACTTTCAAGTAGGCGGTCGAGTCGAAATCGTTCTCGACCGGCAAACGATAGATAAAGTAAGCTTCGCCGATTTGGACATCATCGCTGTGCGCTTGGTCCGGTGGGTTTTCTGCAATGAGCTGAACATAGAGGTTGCCGCGTGTTTGGCCTTTGCTGCTGATCGGATGCTGCAAATCCAGCTCGACTGTGTTCACCCACACACCGCCTGTCCGGCCTGCGTCGGCTGTCCTAGTGCGGATGTCGAGAGCGCCGCTGACCAGTAATTCTTTTCCCAGTGGAATGGGGTTCGGCAGCGGCACCTCCGGCGGCGGCTGATCGGTAGGCGGCGGCAGAGGCACGTTGATTGGCAGGGGCAAAGGCTGGGCAGAAGGCGTGGCAGGACTGGATAACGATGTTTGACTGCGAACCGCAAGAGGCAGCAGAAGCAGGGCCAGGCAAAGCGGCAGGACAGGGCAGCAGCGAAAAAAAATCATCAGTGTACTTGAACCATCGGCGAGCAAAGTTTATCCGGCAATGGCTGGGGCAGCCTCAATGGGAAAAGCGTCTTGACAGAGTGAAGTCTTTGTGACACAATGATAGAGTGTTGTGACCCAGCCGATGTTTCACAAATTTCGCGGACGAATTTCTCCTGCGATCTCAAGCCGTAATGCACAGATAGGCTCCTACTTTTGATGGATTCCGCACCGAGCACGACTTCGCTCCCGACTCCCGAAACTGAGGCGCAGCGCGACCGGCATCTAGTCGCGCTGCATGAAGTCGTGGGAGCTGTTGCCCGTCAAACCGATCCCCGCACCACGCTCAGTGTCATCGCCGAAAAGGCACGTGTCCTGACCAATGCCGCAAGCGCCGCTGTCAGCCTGCTCAATGCTTCCCGCACTCTTTTAGACTTCGCTGCTGTCGCCGGAATAGATGCCGCACAGATTGTCGGACAGACGGTACGAGTGGAAGACGCTCTGGCAGGCCGTACCGCCCTCACCGGTGAGCTATATCTGGTCCATCATCCCGATGCAGCGGCTGACCAGACCAATTCCGCCGATCTCATTGTTGCCGTCGGTGTCGGTGTCCGGTCCGCCGTTGTTGTCCCGATCTATCTTGACGGTAATCCGTCCGGCGCACTGACAATCCTCAATCGTACCGATGGAGATGCGTTCAGCGGCAGTGACCTTCTCTGCCTGCAAACTTTGGCAAGCCTCGCGGCCCAAGCCCTGCGGACAGATGAGCTGAAACGCCTCGCTGCCCAGAAGCAGCAGGAACGGGATATTCTGTTTCGGGCGGCTCAAACGACTTCCTCCTCGCTCAATGTCCAGGAAGTCCTCGGCAGCGTGCTCTCGACCGTCGTCGGCAGCATGGAAATGACTGCCGGGGCCGTGTTCTTGCTCAATGACGAGCGGACGCGGCTCTATATCGGCGCAGAGCGTGGATTAGGGGAAGAAGACCAGGACCGGCAACTGCCCGCCGATGGCTCCGGGTTAGCGGCCCGTGCTCTGGCAAGTGGTCAGCCGCTGCGATTGAACGATGTCCTCGCCGACTCCACTGATGACCCGCCCCTGCCGGGGATGCGTTCTCTGCTGCTTGCGCCGATGGTCGCCCGCTCGGTCGCCGAAGGCATGTTGGTTGTCGGTTCCCGCCAGCCCGGCGCCTACAGCGATGCCGACGCTTCACTGCTCTCAGCCGTCGCCAGTCAGGCTGCTGTCGCACTGGAAAATGCCTGGCTCTACGAAGATGCCACGCGCCGAGCACAGGAAGCCGCAGCGCTTTATGAGCTGTCCCAAGCAGTCGGCGCGACACTGAACCTCAACCGTGTCATTCACTTTGTCGCCGACAGCGTCCTCAGCCTGCTGCATGTCGATAAGTTTGCTTTGTTTCTCTATGACTCTACTGCAAATTGCTTGGAGATCAAAGTCAGCCGCAATATCCGCCGTGAGACGGCTCAAACCATGAAGCCAAAAGCTGGGGAAGGCATTGCAGGCTGGGTGCTGGAATTCGAGACGCCTACTGCCGTGCAGGATGTCTCTGCCGACCACCGGAACCGCTCCTGCCCGATTGACGGCGAAGGGGTGACATCGCTCGTCAGTGTGCCCCTGCAGTCCGGCGACCAGGTGATCGGCGTTCTTCATGCCATGAGCAGCCGGCGACGCCTGTTCACGGTCGGCGAGATGGAGCTGCTTTATACCATTGCCAACCAAGTCGGGGCAGCCATCGCGAACGCCCGGATGTACGAAGATGCCCGGCAAAAGTCGGAAGAGATCCGCAAAGGTGTCCGCCGCATTGCCCGCGCCCTCGGCTCTTCGCTTGACGGTCAGCAGACAGCGCAGACTATTGCTGACTTAGCACTGGAAATGACCGGCACGGATCGCGGCCTGCTATTTGCCTTTGATTCTCAGGGCAATTTGTCTGCCCAGGCTGCCTCGAATTTTAAGTCTGCGCTGGCTGCTCTGCCGATAATCTCTCTCGCGGACTCCGGGCGCGGCCCGGAAACCGCAACAGCCTTTGTGGCTCGGCGCGGGCGTTCACTGACTATCGAGGATTTTGCTAAAGACATGCGCTTTGTCCTGCCCTCGTTCGCAGCGCGGGAGCGGATCACAGGCTATTTAGGCGTTCCCTTGAAACTTGGCAAAGAAATTCTGGGAGTGCTGGAAGTCTACACACGAGAGCCGCGACGGTTCACCGCTGATGAGATTCGTCTGATGATTACGTTTGCCACGCAGGCCAGTGTCGGGCTCCAAAATGCTCTGCTTGTGGAGCAGGCCAGCCGCCGCCTCGACGATTTGCAGGCTCTCGGCGCTCTCGGTGCATTGCTGGCGTGTGCTGCCCCTCCCGAAGTGCTGTTTCCTGCCGCCCTGCGCCTGCTGTGCGTCGCCGCTGAGGCGGAAGCGGGCGTCTTCCAGCGCTTCGATGACCAAAACACGTCTTTCGTCTATTGCTGTGAGAATGAGCGTCCTGAAGAGAATGAGACGCGCTCGGAAGACTTGGAAGCTCTGCTTATAGACCTTGCAGGTCAGGTAGAAGCCGCCCGTGATTTTGACCTTGTCCCTTCCGACCATGCTCTGCCAACGTTGATTTTGCCTGTTCCCAGCCAGCTCGACTGTATCCCGCGCGGAGTCATGATTCTCGTGCGCGGCCCGCGTCGACGCAGTTTCAATAGCCATGAGCGCCGCCTTGCGGTCACGGCCTCTAACTTATTGTCCCCACGCCTTTCTTAATTGATGGGACGTGAGCTCTCCTTAGCGGTATAATCTTTCTAACTATGGCTGATGATAACTTACCGCTTACCAATGAACCGCGCTCGACTGGCCGCCCTGTTTATGAGTCCACCCTGCTGCCCAAACGCAAACGACGCCGGTTTTCACCCTGGCTTGTCGTGCCGGGGCTGCTCATTTTATTGCTGGCCGTCTTTTACTTTCTCGTCTTCGGTCCAAAACCAAGGCGTGCCGTCGCGACTGCCGGGAGCATTATCTACGCCTCTGATCTTAACTCGCCCGGCATGACGCATCTATGGACGATGAAAGCCGCCGACCCGACTGCCGTACCACGGCAGCTCACTACGGGGGCGGCCTCTGATACCAGCCCAGCATTTACTGCCGACGGCAGCCAGGCGGCGTTCCTGTCTAATCGAGGCGGCGGGCAGAACCAGATCTGGCTGATGGATAGTGACGGCAAGAATGCCGTTCAAGTTACTCGAACGGCAGGCGCGAAATCGCATCCGCTGTTTGCACCTGGCAGTAATGTTCTGCTTGGTTTCCTGTCAGGTGCCTCGCTGGCTGTGATGGATGTCGGCAAAGGTGACGCTTCGATTCTGCTGCCCCCCCCAGTCACCAGCACCCATCCGACTTCGACTGATCCCAGCCAATCACAGGGAACCACCTCTGCTGCCGTTGATTTTATGTGGAAGCCGTTTGCAGACCAAGCAAGCGCCGATAAAACCAATCCGGGACTGGCTGCGGTCCTGGAAACTGCCGGTGTCCAGACACTCGCGGTCATGCCAAGTCTTTCCGCTGCGCCTCGCCTGACCCAAAATGATCAGCCGAATGGCCCTCCCCTCGCTACCGCAGACCGGATTGCTCCGGCCTGGGCTCCCGACGGATCGAAAATGGCGGTCGGTCTGCTGCACGTGCTTGGATTGCCTGCCGGTCAGAAAGCATCGGGCCTTATCCAGTTTGACGGCACGGGAAGTGTCCAGAAGCCGCTTCTGCCGCTTCTGCGCGATCCTGCAATCGGGCCGCAGAACCCCCTCTATTCCCCAGATGGCACTCAGATCGTCTTTGAACTCTGGCGGCAGGCCGATCTCGCCAGCCGGACTGTGCTCGGGCTGTTTATTGTCGATGCCGACGGCACGGGAACCCCGCATCTGCTGGCGCGGGGCGATTCCAGCGCCGCACAGTTTTCTTTGGATGGCAAACAAGTATACTTTTTGCACAGACGCGCCGACGGCGGCCATGACCTCTCTCGTGTTAACGCCGACGGCACAGGACCGATCCGTCTTTCCGACGGGCATTCCGACATCACAAGCTTCGCGCTTTCCCCGCAAGTCAGTATGCCTTGACCAATAACCGCTATAAGCGAATTATTGCAAAGGTTTCCTGCGTGTGGTATACTGGGAAACACTTGAAGAGTGTGGTAACAGAGGAGCGGCATTCAGCCCGCGACCCACGCGGATGAACCATTTTGTCGAACGTCTGCCCTGGCGTATTGCGGCCCTTGCCGGACTTCTAGTCGGCGGAATCAGCCTGCTGACTGGAGCCGATCTCTGGACCAGCTTGCTCCGGTTGAGCGTGGCTTTTGTCGTATTTGGTGCCGCCGGCCTAGCTCTGCGTGTCCTGCTGCAAAACGCTGAAACGCCGCCGGCTGCTCAAGGCCATCATTTCGATCAGACCACACCGGAAGAAAGCCCGGAAGAGCCGACTTCCTCAGCTTCTTCGAATGCCGGCGACAAGCACTAAAACGGTGCGCTCGGCAGCTACAATTTTTAGATATTTTTATGCCAACTCCTGCCAATATGCCCGACCTCTGGAACCGCTTTAAGAAGCGCAATGACCAGAAAGCCCGCGATCAGATCATCAATCACTACGCCTATCTTGTCAAGATAACAGCAGGCCGCGTGGTGACAAACCTGCCGCCGAACCTCGAGCGCGATGACCTCGTCAGTGCAGGTGTCATGGGTTTGATCAAAGCCGTCGATCAATTTGATGTCACCCGTCAGGTCAAGTTCGAGACTTATGCCATCGCCCTGGTGCGCGGTGCGATCTTAGAGATGCTGCGCGAAGAAGACTGGGTCCCGCGTTCGGTCCGCGATAACGCAAAAGTGCTGGAACGAACTTACTACCAGCTTGAAGTGCGTTTGGGCCGTCCTGCGACTGAAGAAGAAGTCGCCACGGAAATGGGCATCTCTGAAGCCGATCTGCTCAAGCTGCTTGTCAACACCAGCCGGGCCAATGTTCTTTCCCTCGACGACATGCTCCTCGGCGGCGGCAGCAGCGACGGCGAGCGCCTCCACCTGACCGATGTCCTGCAAGACGAAAACGCCAACGTCCTCGCCGACGTCGAATCGTCCGCCATGAAGACCTCGCTCGTCGGCGGCATCGACCGCCTGCCCGACCGCGAACGCCTCGTCATCTCCCTTTACTACTACGAAGGCCTGACCTTCAAAGAGATCGGCAAAGTCCTCACCGTCTCCGAATCCCGCGTTTACCAGCTCCACACCCAAGCCGTCCTCCGCCTCCGCGGCTACTTACAGCGCGATTCCCCCTTGTTCACTGCCGGATAAGGCATGCAGCATAATATGGATAAAATACGGCACTATTTTCAGCAGCACCCTGGTGTTCATTGGCTGGTGAGTATCTTAATAATATCCGCTTTGATGACAATTGGCGGCCTCTTGCTACATGAGACAACTTGGCTGCTGCTTGTTGTCTTTTCTATCGGCATACCAACTGCCATTTTTGCCCGTAAACTAATCAAATCGTGACAGTATGCACATCACAATACACACGTTTGAGGATCGTGCTCCGCAACCGCAACCAGATAACTTCTTAAACCTCTCGTTCATGAACATTTCACGGACGCGGGGCTATTGGATTACCTTCGAGTCTGACATCGTCTCAGGTTCTGCCCTCCTTGTTGCTTCAGGCAGCGTAAATGAAATCCGCAATCGCCCCTTGCCGCAGTATATCTCCGTTGAAACAAGTGTAAAGGCATATGAAAACTTGCGCCTGCTTGATGATGCCGAACCACATATTTATCGATTCGAGCCTTTGCCAAATCCTGGAGATTATGATCTGATAGGAAAAATATCCCAAATCTATACCAATGACGGTGAGCTTTGGGCTATGGACGTCTGGGTTGGGGCATGTGAGTTTGGTTTTAGTAAAGAGCAATTGAACGGCGTTGAGGTTGAAAAAGGTGCCTGGGTTCAATTTCGAGTACGGGAGCTTGAGCTATTTGACGAGAACTACTAATTGTTCTAAGGTACAATATAGTAGCAGGAGCTAAAAATGACTATCACGCTTACACCCGAAATTGAAAGCCGTTTACGTGATCAAGCTGAGCATATTGGCGAAGATGCAAATCATTTGGCGGAAGAATTAATTGCTCAGGGATTGTCAAACGGTGACGACCTGGATGACCCAGATGATTTAACTACCGAGCAAATCGCTGAAATCCGCGCCGGTATCAAGCGTGGATTGGAATCGGCTGCGGCAGGACGTGTTAAATCATCCGCGCAGGCGGTTGCTGAGGCAAGACAGCGACAAGGGTTTTCTTCTAGAGCCTGTTATGCACTTTGTAAAAGCAACGGTGCATTTCTATTGATAAAGCCTATCAGCTTGCTTGCTTCCGATCTTCCCATAAATGCAGGGGG
>JBPBQB010000271.1:0-8272 GCA_050954545.1 Janthinobacterium lividum
GGTGCCCCCGGTCCGGTCGGCTATGCCCTGCTGCTGCAAACCTATTCGACATTCCTGGCCCAGCCTTCGCTGTATTTGGAAGATGTCTTTGTCCTGCCCGAGTACCGAAAGCAGGGAATTGGGACGGCTCTTCTGCGCCATTGTGTCAAAACAGCCCATGAGCGCGGCTTTGGGCGTATGGAATGGACTTGCCTGGACTGGAACACAAACGCTCAGGCTATGTACGACCGCATGGGCGCACGACGCATGAAAGAATGGTTCCTCTACCGCATGACCCGCCCGTCGATGCAGCAGCTTTTGGATAAGGAATAAAGAGAGTATTCATACTGCGTAGCTGAATGTTGCATAACGCGGTGTTTATCGGGACCAAATGGCTGTCTACTGAGGCGAATCGATTCCACAAGAGCGAATAGTTCGCGACATAATAACTAATTAGGCGGCATAGACCCAACCAAATGGCGAAACCTGAAAAACTCCGCATTGCATATGAGGACACTGACGATGGCCGCTTCGATTGCGTTGGCCGTCTCCCAGACGGTACCCAATTCTTGGCCTTCGTGACGGGAGCATTCCCGACCGGGGAAAAGTATTATTCGGGCGATGACTGGCCGGAGAAGAAGCGGTGGCTGTCCATCGTCCACCTGTTCGATGCTGACGGCGACCACATCGGTAGTGAAACGCGCCTGGGAGGATTCGACAGCGAAGGGCGGAACGTGGCTGGTGAGAAGGCTTATGTTCACCTCGAAGGTCTGCTTGCCGATCTAGGCAGTGGGCGTGCCGAGCGGTGCGACATCTGGGTCCGTCTGTTCTCTGTCGAAGTGGACGGCGTCACGCACGGGTTGTTCTACGAGGTGAGCGAATGGGAGCCGGAGGACGGGGAGGAGCCGGTGGAGTGGATTATGCTGGAGCCGTGGGACATCATGTTCCACCCGCCCTGGGACAGCAGCGAGTATTCTACATGATGCATGCCGACCAACATTGCGCTTTAGCCGAATCCGGAAGTCATCACCCCGTCTCAATACAATGTTCGCCCTAGACAAACAACCCAGTCAAAACAGATGTTCTCGATAGTATTGCTGCATAGATCAAGACCATGCCATAAATGGCACGGCTAACCGGCGCGGACGCCAAGAAGTACCGCTTCGCGGGACTCGGAGTCAGAGGGTAGGGGCAAGCCCTACGCCCTACGGGAAAATTGTCTTATCCCCGCGAAGCGGAGGATTTGTGGCGTCTGCGCCGTCTAGCCGTGCGTTTCAACGCATGGTCTTGGGTTTTTATTCCATGCTGCTTACTCGATTTTGCGCTGCTTTTCTTCGATGATATTGGTCAGAACTTCATTGCCGACATGGCCTTCCGGGCGGACTGTGCCTTTGAGGCCGACTTTGTCGCCCTCGCGTGGGGCTCCGGCCCGGCTGATGACCCAGGTTTGACCCGTGCCGTCGCTGATCCGGTAGGCGGCGATGTTGGTGATGCCGAGGGGCAGCTCGTACACTTTGTTCACTTCTCCCTCAACGGTGACATCTTTGTTGACGTAGGCCGACGGATTGCTGTCGATGTCGCTGAGTTTGTCGGTGTGCTCGTTGCATCCTGCAAGCAGACTGACTGCGAGAACAGGCAAAAGCAAAATCGAGCTTCGTCCGAACATTTGTTTTACTAGTAAACTCATAGCATTTGTTCCTTTATGTGTGCTTCCTGCTTCTCAGGAGCTTCTGCATCAGACGAAACCAAGCGCACTCAGGTTCCACAATAATTTTTAATAAAAACTTCAAACACTGGAACCTTTGATCCACTCGAAACGCTTCAGTAAATGAAATAAACCTACAGGAGGCTTCATTCCATGAAGTTGATTACCCAGATTCTCGCCGTCGCCGGCATTGCTACCCTCGTTGTCCCAGTTGTCGCGCAGACATCCACCATGAAGCCCATGGCGAAAAAGCCCATGATGGCGAAAAAAATGACATCCAAAAAGATGATGATGAAAAAGCCCATGGCGTCTAAAAAGATGATGATGAAAAAGCCCATGGCAAAACCAATGGCTAAGCCGATGACAAAGACCACCATGTAGTTTCGGCTCTCCGCTGAACCTAGATGAAACAAAAAAGCGCCTCAGCCGAATATGCGGCAGGGGCGCTTTGCTGTGTCAGTCGCAAGAGGCTTATTTATGACGGCGGGCAATCACTTCTTCCGTCGCTTGACGTGCGATCTGCGTGGCCCGCAGGCCGTCGTAGCCGGTCGGCAGCTCGGAAGCGTCGCCCGTTTCCAGTGCCCGCGCGAAGGCTGCGTAGAGACCCTCGAAGTTTTTTTCACTCGCGCCCGGCAGCCGGTGTGTGCCGTACTTGGTCCGCACTTCGAAGACCCAGCCATCCCGATCATAGCGAATGACACCTTCCGTGCCGATTAAATGGTATGAAAAATGGGCCCTGGGGTCACGCACCGTGTGCCCATACGAAAAGCTCATTTCGACCATCGTATGCGCTCCCGTCTCATGGTCGAGATGCAGCCACATATGATCGGGGGCCTGATAGTTCTCCACCCAGGCACCTGCTGCCTGGAACTCAGCCACTTCCGAGTTCAGCCACCAGCGTGCCAGGTCGATCTGATGTACGCCGCAGTCCACAATCGGCCCGCCTTCGACCATGCGCCCCTTCCAGTAGGGGTTGACGATGATCTCGCCGGCAGATGTCACTCTATCCCTCCCGTGCAGGTTCCAAATATAAACCAGCCGCAGGGAGCGCACTTCGCCGATGGCACCCGTAGCGACCAGCCGCTTGATATTCTGAGCGACTGAGCTAAACCGGTAGCAGAACCCGGTTGCGAGCATGAGCCCAGCCTCGCTCATGGTGTTGATCATGAACTCGGCATCGTTGTCTGTCATCGCCAGCGGCTTTTCGCACAGGACGGGAAAGCCATGACGTGCCGCATCTTCCACATTCTGCCGATGTGCTGGGGCTGCGGATGCCACCACGACGGCGTCGATGCCCGACTCAAAGAACATATCGCTGACCGTGTAGCCGTGCGGTATCCCGTACTTGTGCTGCAAGCCGTAAGCATGTTCCGGGTCCGGGTCATACACCGCCCAAGCTTCCAGCCCTTCTGTCGCAAGGATCGCAGGAAGGTGTCCAAAGTCTGCGATCATTCCGCAGCCCATCAATCCGATCTTCTTCATAAGCCAAGTTTCTTCGCTAAGTTATGTTAGTTCAGGCAAGCTTCGCCTGTTTGTATTGTACATCAAATTATTAAGGACAAATAGTTTTGTGATATTTACTTCCATTATGGCCTGCCTCGTCATGTTCTCTACAATCTACAATCTGCAAGCACACAAGTTTACTCCATTGTCGCGGATTTTGCTAGGTTACGAAACCAGTCAAGCCGCCTGCCGTTCTCTGGTTTCAATTTGGTCGGCTTGCCTGACAATTTTGCCGCCTTGAATTGCTTTGTGAAGCCCCGATTCATATAGCCAGGCATAAGCATCCAGTTTTTTCTCTGACTCGTTTTGGATATTTATCAAAGGTATTAACCAGGAATAAACCGCATCTTCTTGTTGCTTGTAATCCACTCTCTGAGAGCTTCCATAAAGATCGGGCATTTCGGATCGCACATCGAAGTTATAACGGGGCAATGCCTCTGGAGCATCTTCTTTAGTCCATAGAAAGAAGGGTGCGGGATAGACAGCGAGTAAAAAATAGATAGAACGCGGGATACCTGAATGCAACAGTAAGTTTCGGCGAATACGTGTTGCCCACGCCTCCAAATGAGTTGGAGGCTTGTAAGGATAATCTTTGACCTCAACTACTAATTGTAGTCGTTCAGTCGCGTCGTAGATTGCGATATCGTATTTCCGTGAGATTCGTGCTCCTTGAATCTCCCATTCTCCAAGCCGAACCATTTCCTCTAGGCAAGGGCGGCATACATCATATTGTCTACGTGAGGGAAAGCCCCACACTGCTGTTATAGGCGCCGGGCTGAGTGCTGTGCAGACAGAAGGAATTCGAACATCGCATTCCCCGATCATTACAACACCAGATGGTTCAACATTCATTTTCTTCTCCCTGATTTGCCGTATAATCCTGCCAAGTTGCGATTTGCAACCGCGCATCCTCAACTAAGTCTTGACGATCAGTAAAACTAATGGGTGATAAAAAAGAAGCATGTAAACTGGCCTCTGCTTCATCGAGAAAAACATCGGGTCGTTCCGTAGGTCGATCAATTCCCATATAAAAACGCTGGGCATGAGAAAGCTCGTGGGCTAGACACGCCATTTCAGACATTCTACTTCTCGCGTGGATACCTATGCCGGGTATTGCATCCGCGCCCAATAAAACTATTTCTCGTAGCTGATTAAAACGTGTTCGTAAGCTGGCTCGGTCAGCCTCAGACGTATCAAGCAAGCAAACTTTATTTCCGCCAAGAACAACCCAAATCTGTTCACATCGGACAATTTCACGCTCTGTCAATCCTGCCTGATTTCTAGAAGAGAGCATGAGATGTACTATTCCACCGTCACCGATTTTGCCAGGTTGCGGGGCTGGTCGATCTCGCGGTCTAGCTCGGAAGCGATGTAGTATGCCAGAAGCTGCATAGGGATGATCGCGAGTACGGGCATGAACGTGTCATGCGTGGCGGGAACGCGCAGGACACTGTCGACGAAGTTTTCATCTAACCCTTCGTCGCCGCCCTTGACGATGCCGATTGCTGCGCCGTCTCGGGCTTTGACTTCTTTGACACTGGACTGGATCTTGTCGTACAGTGCAGACTGAGTCGCAAGGCAGACTACGGAAACGCCTGGTTCGACTAACGCCAGCGGACCATGCTTTAGTTCCCCGGCAGGGTAGGCTTCGGCATGAATGTACGAGACTTCTTTGAGCTTCAGGGCTCCTTCCTGGGCCACGGCGTAATCAAAGCCGCGTCCGAGAAAGAAGAAGGACGATGAATGCGCGAGCTGCTTGGCAGCGGCTTGAATGTCGCTCGTATCGGCTAAGATTTCGGAAACCTGGTCCGGCAGGCTCAGAAGCTGCTCGGCGTAGGCGGCCACCACGCCCGGCCCAAGCTTGTTCTCTTCCTGAGCGATATAGAGGCCGAGCAGATACAAGCCGATAAGCTGGGTGACATAGGCTTTGGTCGATGCCACGCTGATCTCGGGGCCGGCGTAAGTGTACAAAACTTCGTCTGCCTCACGAGCGATGCTTGAGCCGACCACGTTCACGACGGCAAGCGTCGTCGCGCCTTTGATCTTGGCTTCTCGAAGCGCGGCGAGTGTATCCGCAGTCTCGCCCGATTGGGAAATAATAATCGCGAGTGTCTGAGAATCGACAATCGGGTCATTGTAGCGGAACTCACTGGCGACCTGCACTTCCACAGGTCGCCGCAGCAGGTGCTCGTAGAAGTTTTTGCCGACAAGCCCGGCGTTGTAAGCGGTGCCGCAGGCGACAATCACGATCCGGTTAAAGCTAATCAGTTTGCTTGTCGGCAGCTTGAGCTCCGGGAACGTAACTTGATGAGGCTCAGTGATCCGTCCGCGCAGCGTGTCCCGGATAGCCTGGGGCTGATCGTAGATCTCTTTAATCATGAAGTGCGGATAGCCGCCCTTTTGCGCCGTGCTGACATCCCAGGTGACATGGAAAACGTCCCGGTTCAGCGGGTGCCCGGCAAGCGTCGTCAGCGTCACCCCTTCGGGCGTAATCCGGGCAAAGTCACCGTCTTCCAGCACAAGCACGTTGCGCGTGAAGCCCATGACCGCCGGGATATCCGACGCCAAAAAGTTCTCGCCTTCACCCAGCCCGATAATCAGCGGGGACGCGGTCTTGGCCGCATAGATCGTATTCGGCTCCTCGCTGGAAACCACGCAGATCGCATAGGCCCCGGTGACCTCGGACAGCGCCGCCCGAACCGCGCCTTCCAGGGAGCCCGCCGAGCCCAGATGCGACTCGATCAAATGCACCAGCACTTCCGTATCCGTGTCGCTCTTGAAGACATGCCCGGCCTCTGTCAGTGTCTGTTTCAGCCCGATATAATTCTCGATAATGCCGTTGTGGATGAGCGCGATGCGCCCGGAGCAGTCCGAGTGGGGGTGGGCATTGACATCGTTCGGACGCCCATGGGTTGCCCAGCGCGTGTGCGCGATCACCGTGCCGCCGGACTTGTCCAGCCCATCCAGCGCCGCTTCCAGATTAGCCAGCTTGCCCTTCTTTTTAAGCACCGTGACGACGGCCTCGCCGGGCCGCGCGACGGCCACCCCCGCCGAATCATACCCCCGATATTCCAGCCGCTTCAGATTATCCAGTGCAAGCCGCACGCTGCTTGCCCGCCCGCCGACATAGCCGGTAATTCCACACATAAGAAATGACTTCCTGACAGATAACTTCTCTTAGGATTTCGCTATCCCAATTTCCTTAGTATACCTCATCAGGGGACGTCGTTTTGATAGCCTGTGTTCCAGGACTCTGACGGCTAAACCGCTGCCGAGAGAGTGGTAACATCCTCATACACAAAAGCCAAACAGTTGTATTCATCTTCGATAAAACCTACAAAGCCTTTTTGATCGTGAGACAGAACCATAAAATCATCTATATCACGCCTAACCAAAAGCTTTACGATCCAATCGGTGTGATTAGCGGCCTCTACTTCTGACCAGTACCAGCCGCCAGCTGAGTTCAGGACAAACAGATAGCAATTTTTGTGGAGGTCAATGTATTTGAGGCAGTTCTCGATCCATCCATCTTTTTCGGGTTGTATATTGTATAAAGGCAGCCTTTCTGATGGCACGGCTGCATAGCGATTGATTGAGAAAAACAAGGGCTTCAGGTCTATTAATCTTTTGGATAAAACGAAGTCAGAAACCATTCGCACAGACTGAGACGAAGAAAGAAGGTCTTCGGTTTTTGGTTGCTTTAATGACAAATCTTACGCTCCATCACCCGCAAGAGCATTCGCGGGCAAACCAGGTAGAATAATGGTAGAAAGAAGTCGACCGAGAGATTAAGTGTAGCATAGAGGAGAACAAAACCATGGAGATCGCCTCGACGGAAATCGTGCAGCGTGGTAAAGCTTTGTATGAGCAGCAAATACGACCACAAGTCGAAGCCGACAATTTGGGAAAAGTGCTGGTAATCAACATAAACACTGGAGAGTACGAGATTGACACAGACCATCTGACAGCCTCAAATCGTGCTGCCGCCAAGTATCCGGGCGCTCCACTTTATGCCATGCGGATCGGCGCACCTGCTCTTGGGCGGCTTGGCTCCCGTTCCCAGAGGAGTGCGGCATGATTACTGGAGAAATCAATGCCGACCGGGAGGCGGAAATCCGGCTGACGGTGCATGATGCTGCCGGGCGCGAGGCTGAATTCAAAGCTGTCATTGACACAGGATTTACCGATTATCTTACTCTGCCACCTGCCTTGATTGCGTCATTACAGTTAGTATTTCGCGAGTCTGCCGAGTTTGTTCTCGCAGATGGCAATGCCGTGGCCTTCGAGACTTACACTGCTTCCGTCATTTGGGACGGTATAGAGAAAACTGTGCTGGTGCTGGCTTCCGAAGGCGGGCCCTTGGTTGGAATGTCTCTCCTTTACGGTTACCGCGTCATTATGGATGTCGTAGACGGTGGCGTCGTCACGATTGAAGCCAAGATATAATCTTCGTGTCCGCTCACTCTATGCCAACCCCAGCACTCGGTTAAACCTAGTGTGTATCGATCTTCTGCGAACGCTTCCAACCAGACCGCATCAGTTTTCACCTTGACGCCGCCTGCCCTCAGTGCTACAATGCAGACAGATATGCCGCCAGTGCGGCATCGGAGAATGGCCGCTATGTCAAACCTTGTGCTGGACTCCCTAGAAATCAAAAACTTTCGTGCCTTCAAGCATCTGCGGATCGAGAAGCTAGGCCGCGTGAACCTCATCGTAGGCAAAAACAACGTCGGCAAATCCAGCGTTTTAGAGGCTCTGTGGCTGTATTCAGTGAATGGCAATCCTGCTACTATCTGGAGCTTACTTGGGGCGCGTGATGAGGGGCTATGGGCTGTTGGAGGTCAAGCCACTACTCTCAATGAGCGGCTGAATGCAATTAGGCATTTGTTTTATGGACGGCATGATGCAGGTCACCATTCAGGCCCTGTTCAGGTTGGTACTATTCACCCAACAACCAAAGTTTTGACGATTGATCTCGCTCGTTCTGGAACTATGCTAAGGCGCAATGATAAAAATATCTGGCAAATGTTCCCACCCGAGACACAGGGCACAATTAATCAATTTACGCATTTTTTTGTCAGTGAT
>JBPBQB010000245.1:0-8239 GCA_050954545.1 Janthinobacterium lividum
TCTACGTGCGTGTGGAGTCGCAGAGCAAGGTTCTATCCGTCGCTTTCTCCTCTGGGCTAAAGCCCAGGGCTTCCCCGCTCGAAGGAGATGTAAACTCCACTCGCTACATTAAAATTGTCCTTTGGACACCAAGACTGCTTGCATTATCTTGATCTCTCGTCCGAAGGACGATTCTAACGCAGCGAGTGGAGTTTACTCCCTCGCACTTTTTTCCTAATCCAATATCCGGTGCATCGTCTCTAAGCACCAGTTGATCTGCGCTTCTGTAATCACTAGCGGCGGAACGAATTCTAAAACCCTGCCATCTCCGGCAGGGAGCAAAATCAAGCCTTGACGTAATGCTGCCGGGACGAGCGAAAGCGCGATATTGGGCGATGCCATCTCGATTCCCAGCATCAGGCCGCGCCCGCGTACTTCGGCGATTTTCTCAGGGAACTGCGCTTGTAATTGCCGCAGACCCTGGGCGAAGACTGCACCGATGTCGGCGGCGCGTTTTGGCAGGTTATCTTCTTCGAGAACAGATAAGGCTGCAAGGCCAGCGGCGCAGGCGAGGGGATTGCCGAGAAACGTGCTGGTGTGCAGGGCCTCGCCAGTCGACTCACCCCAGACCGACATTAACTCCGAAGAGGCGACGCAGGCGGACAGCGGCAATCCGCCGCCCATTGCTTTGCCGACGCACAAGATGTCGGGAATGACGGCTTCGTGCTGACAGGCGAGCCAGTCTCCGGTGCGTCCCCAGCCCGTAAAGATTTCATCGAGTATGAGAAGTGTGTCGGTGTCGGTGCAGAGCTGACGGAGGCCGGAGAGCCAGCCGGGCGGGGGGACGACAATGCCGCCGCGTCCCTGAATAGGCTCGGCCAGAACTGCGCCGGGCCGATGCTTTTTCAGGTGCGCTTCGATCTGTTCCAGCGGACTGCCATAGGGCAGGTGCCGGGTAAAGCCGCCAAGCTGTGATTGGAACGGAGCGCGGAAATCAGGGCGGGCGGTGACATCGAGTGCGCCGTATGTCAGCCCGTGGTAGCCGTTCTCAAATGCCAGTACCCCCGGACGGCCCGTTGCCAGCAGGGTGGTCTTTAAGGCGGCTTCGACCGCATCGCCGCCGTTTTGTCCTAAGATGACCTGAGCATGAGATAGGGGAACGAGACTTGCGATACGCTCGCACAGCCGGACTTTCACTTCCGACGGGTGAACGTCGCCCATGCCATGAATCAGCTTTTCGGCCTGCGCTTTGATCGCTGCGACGACGCGCGGATGGCTGTGACCGATGGAAGCGACGCCAAATGCTGAAGTGACATCTAAGAAGCGGTTGCCATCGACATCGGTAACAAGGCAGCCCCGAGCTTCCTCCCAGAAAATGGGGAAGTCCGGGGCAATGTAGGTGATGTTAGGGCTCTCGACCCGGCGCAAGTCTTTCGCCAGTGCTCGAGAGCGTGGACCGGGAATCTCGGTGACGATGCTGGGAGAAAGCTCGCTCACGCCGTTTTGTCGGTTTCCACTTGCAGCTTGATCTCGCGCAGGACATTTGCGACTTTCTCGCACTCGGTATCCGACCCCGAATAGACAATCGAGCGGCCTGTGGTGTGGACTTCCATCGCGAATGCTTCGCCTTTTTCTTCCGTGCAGCCAATCGCTTTCTGAAGCTGTGTGATGACTTGCTCGAACGTATGGCAGTCGCAGTTATAGAGAATGACGATGTAGGACCCATTCGAGCCGGGCGGCGTGCGCTGTTCGCGCTCGTCTGGTGCATCGATAGT
The DNA here is from genome assembly GCA_050954545.1 of Janthinobacterium lividum. Lineage (GTDB taxonomy): Bacteria > Armatimonadota > Armatimonadia > Armatimonadales > Capsulimonadaceae > JANXMY01. Next base: position 1,755 of record JBPBQB010000245.1, read on the forward strand.
TTGGACGCCAGGCATCGGCATTACAGCCGGCATCAAATCAATTCCTTTGGGCATAGCGGCTTCCTGTCAAGGTGTTATGTTTCAATTATACCCGCATCTGCCCGCCAGACACCCTCCGGGCCTAATATCTCATTGGGCTGAAATCGAATTTTGTAGTTCATACTGCCGCACCCGGCGACGTAATAGCCGAAGTACGCCCAGCGTTTCTCCAGCCGCCGGGCCAGCTCAATCGTGTGCAGCATGGCATAGGTTCCCAGGCTTCGGGAGCGGCTGTCCGGGTCATGGAAATGGTAAACGCCGGAAACGACATTCGGCGTTTTATCCGTGATGACTATCGCCCGCAGCGTATCTGCTTCCCAGATCGAAATCTCGACGCTCGGCAGGGGATTGTGGACAAACTGCCGGGCATAGCTCCCTGAAGTCCGTTCTGTTTCCGGCCAGCCTTTATCAATCGATTGGTTAGCCTGGTACCGGCAATAGAGGTCTAGTCTGGCGGGATCGACACTCGGCGGGGCATACTGTACGCGGAGATCAGCGTTCTTGCGCCAGGTGCGCTGCTGGCTGCGGTCAGGAATAAACTGGTCCGGCGCAATGCGGATCGGGCGGCATTCGGTGCAGTGGCCGCAGGTCGGATGGAACAGAAACCGGCCAAACTTGCGCCAGCCTAAATTCATCAATGCTTCGTATTCGTCTGGGGAAATCTGTGCGACTGCGACATATTCCTGGGTCGCCAGCCGGTCCGGCAGATAGTGGCAGGCGTCCAGGCCGGAAACAAAGTGGTCCAGAATATGCATATTAAAGTGCGATCAGCGCTCAGTCAGCCGTGCCTGATAATCCTGAAGCATGGCTTGATAGGGGGGCAGAATCAGGTCGTTGGCCCACATGATGATCGCGTTCTCACCATTATCGCTGTAGTAATTTTTGCGGACGGCCACATCCTCAAAGCCGTACTTCACGTACAGATTGTGGGCCACTGTGTTTCGCTCACGGACTTCAAGAGTTGCGCGTTCTGCACCCCGTTTGATGCCTTCTTCGATCATATCATGCAGGAGTCGCTCCCCGATCTTCAGGCCGCGGACTGATGGGTCCACTGCGATAGTTGTCATGTGAAGTTCGTCCATAATGACCCACATGCCGCAGTAGCCGACAATCGTGCCATCGGGCAGAACTGCGACCGTGTAGTAGGCATTGGAGTTTCCTACTTCTGTGACGTAAGCGCTGGAACTCCACGGCAGCGTGTAGCAGCGGCGTTCCAAACGAGACACATACTCGATGTCATCAATCCGCATAGCACGAATTGTGACCTTGAGAGAGGAAATGGGCTGAGAACTTGCGGTTTTCACGTCGATCATAAAACTACTTCTAAAAATCCTCTGTCGCGGTGCTGATTGTGTTCGGACCTTCGACCCAGTGGTCGCCGCCTTCAAAGAACTCACGTTTCCAAATCGGGACTGTCTCTTTCAGCGTGTCCATCAGCCACCGGCAGGCTTCAAATGCTTCGCCCCGGTGCGCGGCAGCCACTGCAACCCCAACACTGCATTCGCCGATTTCTAACCGTCCTAAACGGTGCTGCACGGCACATTTGACGCCCCAGCGTGTCTCGGCTTCAGTGACTAGCTTCTGAAGCTGTTTTTCCGCCAGCGGTGGGTAACCTTCATATTCCAGATACAAAACACTGCGGCCTCGTGCATTGTCACGCACGTTACCGGCAAACGTGACTACTGCCCCGTAGCCAGAAGCCTCGACCATACGGCTCAGGCCGGCTAGGTCGATTGCACCTTGTGTCAGCATTGGCAGATTATCGGGTGTACCGCCGCTCATCGGCGGCATCCAGGCCACTTCATCACCTTCATGCAGCAAAGTGTTTGCCTCAGCAAACTCAGCATTGACTGCAACACGCGAATGAGACAATAGCCGCGCAAACCCCGAGTTTTGTTCCGCCAGCGCTGCCGCCACCGTCTCGATTGTTGCTCCATCGGGCAGAGCCAAAGCCATCTCGTGATTACCCGCGACGTCCTGCAAATGAGCGAAAAACAGCATCCGTACAGTCATAAGTTCATGATACCCAATGTCGGCAGTTCTCAGATTTAAGGCAGCCAGAACAAGAAGTAGCTTAACCCGGCAAATGCATCAGCAAATAATAGCCTTGTCTGACCAGCAGCATTCTGGTGGACGGAGCTGTTGCGAAATTATCTCACTTGGTGTGCTCTATCTCGCACAGCTACCGAAATATGGTGACTGCTTGCGACTCGGTTAATCAAGTCATAAACACTACGCCGATCAGGGCCACTGAACGCGCGAAAGGGTAAAACTGTCCGCAAAACACCTTCAGATACTGAAAATAAACGAACAATATATGTTGCCTTAAGGTTTAACGCAGCCTGCCTTACTTGAGCGAGCTTCAGCTCACTGAAATCTGGTTCACTTTGCAGACGAAACCAGTCTCTTTTCAGATAGTTGATAGAAGCTTTTGCCGCCTCGAACTCGCTTTTGATCACTCCTAATTGCTGTGCGTGGAGATAGCTCAAATTCCCAGCAAATCTTCCGCAATCAGAATAAAGCTTTCTTGATTCCAGGGCAAAGGCCAATTGACATGAGAGTCAGTCTTGACGATCCATTTATCACGCCCTGTTTTGTGCAGAAGCCGTACCCGGTACATGGCGGGCCAGACATAAAAATCTACTCTACCAATTCCTGTCACTGGCTTATAAAAAACGGGTTCCAGGACCAGCTTCGTGTCGCGCCCCAATTTGATGTCGTCTGGCCTTGAGTTGATTTCCAAAACCTCTACAGGATAAAGATCTGTTGAAAACTCATCTGCAATTTCGATATTGCGTTTGAGTACGTCCCATCCATATGCTGGTGTCCACCCGGTAGAAATCAGCCACTCGCGTGCCCACATCTCAACATCGTCAATCAAAGCATTAACCGCCTGAAGCCATTCTTCATATCCTGCTTCTTTTTCAATCGGTTTGACACTCGGTTTTTTCTCTGCAACAGCCATTGGGTTCTCCTACAGGATATAACGGCTCAGGTCTTCGTCCTTAACGATGTCGTCTAGCTTTTCGCGGACGTAGGCGGCGTCGATGCGCTTGCTTTTGTCTTCTAAATCAGGGGCGTCGAACGAGAGATCGTCTAAGAGGCGCTCCATAATCGTATGCAAACGACGGGCACCGATGTTTTCCATCTGGGCGTTGACATCGGCGGCGACACGGGCAAGCTCGGCCACGGCATCGTCGGTGAACTCGATTGTGACGCCTTCGGTGGCAAGCAGAGCGATGTACTGTTTGATAAGTGCGTTGCGCGGCTCGGTAAGAATTCGCTTGAAGTCGTCTTGAGTTAAGCTTTCGAGCTCGACACGGATCGGCAGGCGGCCTTGCAGCTCAGGAATCAGATCGGAGGGCTTGGACAAATGGAACGCACCAGCGGCGATGAAGAGCACAAAGTCAGTCTTGACAGGGCCATATTTGGTCTGGACTGTGCTGCCTTCGATGATCGGCAGAATATCGCGCTGGACACCCTCGCGCGAAACATCCGGGCCGCTGCTGCCACCTGAGCCGCCGCGTCCGGCGATTTTATCCATTTCATCGACGAAGATGATTCCGCTCTGCTCGGCACGGGCAACGGCTTCCCGGACAAGTGCGTCTTGATCGATCAGCGATTTGGCTTCTTCGCCGGTGAAATGCGCTCGTGCCTCTTTGATGGTGAGTGCTCGTTTGCGTCGCTTTTTGGGCATCATCGAGCCAAACAAGCCCTGCATGTCCATGCCCATCTCTTCCATGCCGCCCTGCGGGGACATCACCTGCATGAAGGGAGCGGGACCGCTTTCCTCGATTTCGATGTCAATCATGTCGCCGTCTTTGACCCCGGAAGCGATCTGGGAACGCAGGCGCTCTCGAACACGGTTTTCCTGTTCACGCCGCCGCTGGGCATACTCGTCCGTTTCCGGCGCTTCTTCCGGGTCGGGTGTTTTATCAGTTTCTTCAGGGCTTGCAGGAGATGAACCTGATGGCGAAGAGAACTGAGCTAGGAGTGCTTCCAGCGGATTATCGCCACTGCCGGCTTTTGCCACGCGGATACGAGGCTGCTTCTTCTCCCGGCGCGGCTGCAAAATGTCAAGCACCCGGTCGATTGCCCGCTCTTCAGCCTGCTCTTTGACTTCGTCCATCTTCTCTCGCTCGACAATCCGCAGGGCAGACTGGACAAGGTCGCGCACCATCGAGTCGACATCGCGCCCGACATAGCCGACTTCGGTGAACTTGGTCGCTTCGACTTTGACAAACGGCGCGTGGGCCAGCGTCGCCAGCCGCCGAGCGATCTCGGTCTTGCCGACCCCCGTCGGGCCGATCATCAAAATGTTCTTTGGGATCACTTCGTCCCGGAGGTCATCCGAGAGACGCCGCCGCCGGTAACGGTTGCGGAGGGCAATGGCTACGGCACGCTTCGCGGCCTTCTGCCCGACAATATATTTATCCAGTTCCGCGACAATCTGGCGCGGGGTCATATCTTCCATCTCATCCATAGTTATCAGTATACCCAGTCAGGCCGGAAGTGAGTTCAAGCGGCCCCTTTACCCAGCGTTTCTGCTTGTGCTTCGGCGTTGTAGATTGTCAGCAAAGTCTCATAAACGTGCGTAATCTTGCCGGATGTGATACTGGACGGTGCCATCGTCGCGAGATTTTGCAGGTTGCCGCCGCCGCTCGGGATCAAAGTCGCGAGGCTTTCCCGTGTCGCTGCCGGAGCGCCTGTTGGGGCATTCAGGAGCAAAAGCCGGGCTGTGACACTCGCTATGGGACTGGGAGTGATGGCATGAGAGACGCGGCTAAGCTCGGCGGTATACGCGCCGACATCGGCAGTCCAGGGTGTGACTTTGCCGCCGGTGATCTCCAACCAGAGCGTCATCGGAGTCTGCTGCCTGACGGCATCCGCTTTGATAGCCTGAATTTCGACGAGTTCTGCCAGCACCGCCGCCGTGTCCGGCTCGGTCTTCGCCAGCTTCTGCGCGTCTTTAGAATAGACAAGCGGCGCATTCAGCATAGCCGCAGATTGGACTGCCCAAAGGCGCATCGACTGCGGGGCACCCATCTGGTTCAGCAGTGCCGCCGTTCGTGCATAAGAAGACGCCTGAGTGCGTCGAAACTGAGGTACATCATCACTGAAATGCGCGATTTCCGCACCGGCCAATTGAGTATCGGAGACTTCTTTGAGCGCCTCAATCGACTTCGTATACGCCACTGCCCGTAGATCCGCCACTCGAAGGGCATAGCCTAGCTGAAATGCCTGAGTCTGGACGCGCGTGACGCCTGGGGTAGTCGGCGCGGCGTCTTTGGCCTGTGCTATGCCGGGCATCAGCAGAAAGAGTGTTAGAAAGGCCCCCCCGCCCCAATTCTGGGGAGCAATACGGATAGGAACAATACAGAGGGGGCTTTTGCGGCCTTTAGAAAAGAAGCTGTTCATGGGCTATAGTTCATCCACGGTGATATTAGAATTAGTGTAAATGCAGATGTCAGCGGCGATCAGCATTGCTTTTTCGACAATCTCGCGGGCTGAAAGTTCCGTGTTTTCGACCAGCGCTTTTGCCGCTGCCTGTGCATAGGGTCCACCGCTGCCGATAGCGGCGATGCCATCATCGGTTTCCAGCACATTGCCGTCGCCGGAGACGACCAGCAGGTACTCAGGGTTCGCGACAATCATTAGCGCTTCAAAGCGGCGCAGAACCCGGTCGGAGCGCCATTCTTTGGCGAACTCGATCACGGCTCTTTGAAGGTTACCATTGGACGCTTCGAGTTTGGCCTCAAACCGGTCGGCGAGAGCCATGGCATCGGCAGCGCTTCCGGCAAAGCCCGCTAAGACTTTGCCCTGATACAGCCGCCGAATCTTCTTCGCCGTGTTCTTCATCACGGTCTTGTCCAAAGTCACCTGACCGTCACCGGCAATTGCGACCTTACCGTCTTTTCTAACTCCGACGATTGTCGTCGCGTGCATTGTTATGTTCATAATTAATTTGTTTCTTCCGCAATATCGAGGTAGTAGCAGGCGAGAGAGCAATGTCCTCGGAGCCGTGGGACTGAAGTCCCCGGCTGTGGGGCGAAGCGCCAAGTCTCCACCTGCGTGGAGAAAGAGGGGAGTTTTGTCCCTATCCTAATCCCGTGCCCGCGGCCACCTGGCGTCTTCGCCCCACAGCGCAGAACTTTAGTTCCACGCACTCGGCATTGCATCACTTGTTCACAGTAGGATTGCATCCTGCAAAACTCGCTCACGAAGCGATGGGCGAAGGCCTTTTTCAGTCACGACATCAACGTCTCTTTGAAGTAGTATTGTCAGATCGGTGAGCAGACCGCCGAGGTCGAACAAACTGCGATTTGGTTCTAAGTCAACCAAGATGTCTATATCGCTCTCGGCATTATCTTCGCCCCTCGCGACTGACCCAAAAACGCGCACATTTGAGGCCCCATGCTGTGTCGCGAGAGACAGTATCTCGGAGC
>JBPBQB010000255.1:0-8222 GCA_050954545.1 Janthinobacterium lividum
CTCAAGCCGATGCAGTCTCTTGGTTATCGGCATATGAACGCTTTCCTCACCGGTGACATGGATTGGGACTTGGCGACTCAGACCATGAAACAGGACACGCGCCGGTTTGCCAAGCGTCAGATGATCTGGTTTCGCGGCGACCCGCGTGTTCACTGGCTGGATGCCGACGACCGAGCTGCTGAACAGCTTGCCGCTGAGATTTTATCGTTGATCCAGTCTACTCACACCGCATAATCGAAAAGGCAGCGCACTCTCTTATGAACAAATCGCAGCTCAACCTCCAAGATACGTTTCTCAATCAAGTCCGCAAAGAAAATGTCGGCGTCATGATCTATCTCATTGGCGGCGTCCAGCTTCGCGGCAATGTCCGCGGCTTTGATTCATTCACGATCCTGCTGGACAGTCCCGGCAAGCCGACTCAGCTTGTCTACAAGCACGCCGTTACCAGTATCGTTCCGATGCGTCCGATCCAGAATCTGTATAACGAAGCTATGAGAGAAGCTGGTCTGGTTCCATTGTCCAATGCCAACCCAACTGCGCTTCCGTCTGTCTCTGCTGCCAGCGCCCATCCGGATGCGACTGTGACCGTGCAGACACCTAATCCAGCCCCGGCCTCTGATGTTCCAGAAGCAGTGGACGTCGACCCGATCTCTTAACTGTCATTTGGGAGGAACGCAGTATGCACTTTACAAAAATGCACGGCATCGGCAACGATTTTGTCATGGTTGACTGCCTCGGCCCCGATGCCAATGAGATAATGGCAGAGGTTCAGCGCCGGGCTGTTTTCCTGTGTGACCGTAAGTTCGGGGTCGGCGGCGACGGCGTGATCGCGATCCTGCCGGGCCGAACCGCCGCATTCGAGATGCGGATGTTCAACCCCGATGGTTCCGAATCGGAGATGTGCGGCAATGGCATCCGCTGTTTCGCAAAATTTCTATTCGACCGCAATCTGACGGGCGGCAAATCGGACATCGCCGTCGAAACCGGTGCCGGTCTGCTGAATCTGCAAATCACGGCTGGGCCGGATGGCAAGGCTGCGACAGTGCGGGTGGATATGGGAGAGCCGATCCTGAAGCCATCCCAAATCCCGACTGTTCTGGTGGAGAGTGATTCCCCAATCATCAACGCGCCACTTGACCTCGGCAGTCTGACACTTGGTGTCACTACTGTCTCGATGGGAAATCCTCACGCTGTAACATTTGTCGACGATGTCAAGAATTACCCAGTAGAGATAGTCGGCCCGCAAGTCGAACATCACCCGGCGTTCCCGCGCCGGACCAATACCGAGTTTATCCAGATCGTCTCAGAGCGCGAGATCATCTTCCGGGTATGGGAGCGCGGTGCTGGTGCGACACTTGCCTGCGGCACGGGCGCTTGCGCCGCCGTAGTCGCCTGCGTTCTTAACGGCAAAACTAAGCGTCAGGTGCTTGTGCATCTGCCTGGCGGGGATTTAGACATCGACTGGTCCGAAACTGACAACCATGTCTATATGACCGGTTCAGCCACAGAAGTCTTTGACGGCGAGGTTTGAACTGCCGGGCTGCCCAAAATCATGCGCGTTGTAGACATTATCAGAAAGAAACGTCAGGGCGGGGAACATACCTCGGAGGAGATCCATTTTCTCATCCAGAACTATGTCCACAGCGCGGTTCCCGATTACCAGATCAGCGCCTGGCTTATGGCTGTGCTCTGGCGCGGCCTGTCGGAAACCGAGACGTTCGCGCTTACGTCCGCAATGATCGCTTCGGGCGACACGCTTGATCTTTCTTCACTGTCGGGTCCCTGCGTCGATAAGCACAGTACGGGCGGGGTGGGGGACAAGACGACACTCGCTGTCGTGCCGATCCTGGCTTCGGCGGGGGTGCAGGTTCCGAAGATGTCCGGGCGCGGCCTCGGACACACCGGCGGGACACTCGACAAGCTGGAGTCGCTCGGCGGCACGCGTACTGAGATGGAGACCGATGCGATTCTCGCACAGGTTCAGTCGGTCGGAGCCTGCATCTGTGCTCAGACCCGCCGTCTTGTCCCTGCCGACCGTCTTCTGTATGCCCTGCGCGATGCCACCGATACGGTTGAATCGCTGCCTCTGATCGCGGCCAGCATCATGAGCAAAAAGATCGCCGGTGGCTGCCCGTTCATCGTGCTGGATGTCAAAGTCGGCGGCGGTGCGTTCATGAAAACACTGACTGATGCCCGCGCATTGGCCGAGCTTATGATCAAGATAGGGGCGGCTCATGGGCGAAAAACCGTGGCTGTTCTCTCGGATATGGATGTTCCGCTTGGCTACAATGTCGGCAACCGAGTTGAGGTCAGTGAAGTCGTGAGCCTGCTCCAAAATAACGAATGGACAGAACCGCGTCTAAAAACAGTCGTCTGTACACTCGCCGGGGTCGGTTTTGTGCTGGCAGGCCGCACCTTGACTCTTGCTGAGGGGATTGCACTGGCAGAAGCACAGATCATATCCGGCGCAGCATTTCAGAAGCTTTTTGAGATTGTCAAAGCGCAAGGCGGCGATCCTGACTACCTCACTCATTTCCTGAAGCCGCCGGTCGCGCGTATCAAGCGGGATGTCCGGGCGGAAACAAGTGGATTTGTCCGTCATGTAAACGCAGAGGCAATCGGGCTTGCCGCCATGCAGCTAGGAGCCGGGCGGGCATCGAAAGAAGACCGTATCGATCCTACGGCCGGTGTGGTGCTCCGAGAGACAGTCGGCTGCCGGGTCACGGAGGGTAATGTGATCGCGACTCTTTTCACCGGCAGTGAGATCGCAGCCCGCGAAGCGGCTACCTTGGTATGGTCCGCGTTTGAGATCGGCTCTGAGCCGGACCCGTCCCGGAACGTGATCTATGAAATCATTGGCCTTGACTCCTAAAATGACAGCCGAGCAGACTGCTGTCTGGAATCTGTTGATCGAAGAGTTTCACCGGCTCAACTCAGCCCATTTCGAGGGCCGACTGACCCTGCCGGAGATCGTACTTTCCACTCGCAAGACCTTCGGCGGCTACTACCAGCCTTCTCGTCACAAGATCGTCCTGAGCTGGCAGGCTTACCGTGAATACGGGCTGCCGGAAACCCTGAACACGTTTCGGCATGAAGTCGCGCACATTATCCATCCCAACCATAGTTCGGCTTTCTGGGGTGTCGCCTATGCTCTTGGTGTCATCCAGCGGTACGCAAGCACTCCGCTCAAAGCCTCCCGGCGCTATGTCTACGCTTGCCCCGCCTGTGGCCGACGGATCGAGCGGCGGCGGCGTCTGCGGGCGTCCTCGTGCGCTTCCTGTGACCGTACCTATAACCCGCGCTATGCCCTCCAGTTGATTGCATCTACGATAGGCACTGGCAAGGTTTCTTCCAGTTGATAGTCGGGGTAATATCTCGCAAGGCTGATCATCAGAATTGGCCGGTATAGGAGTACCCTCATGCAAACACGTTTTTCAGGCCGGATAGTCGCAGTCACTGTCGGCGCGATGCTTGCCGCATTTCTAACGGCAGGCTGCCACGACGACAACCCACCGGCACCAACTGTGGTGAATACACCACCGGCATCCTCAACGACAGTGGTACCGAGTGGCACTGCAACGACTGTTTCTTCCTCAACGCCTTCGATGGTTCCTGACACGAAAGTCAACACGAACGCCGGGCCAGGCGGCTCTACCGGCACCGACTCCGCTTTGGCTGATCAGGTCAATACGGCGATTGTCCACAATAAGCAGATGACAGGAGCAAGGGTCGAAGTCCTCGCCACGGCAGGAGTTGTGACTTTAAACGGTCAGGTTCAGAACCAGCAGCAAAAAGGGCTGGCTCAGACGACCGCTCAGCAGGTACCCGGCGTTTCCAGCATCAAGAACAAATTGATTATTGTGACGACTGGCGGGGCAAAGCCGAAGCCGACGGTAGTGACTAAGACTGTTGTTATCCACGATCAGGCACCCGCCGCGCCATCGAGTACAGCATCTCCCGATGCCTCGCAGACACCGCCTGTCGCGCCGGATCAGACTACCCCGACAGCACCACCCACCGGCGGCACGACAACTCCGCAGGCCACGACAGGCACGACTGGGCAATGAAACGAAGCGGGCGACTGAAGTCGCGGCAACAAAAGCACAAAGTCCACCTGCGTGGACTCATATAGAGTTCAACTCGGAACTTCCATATTAACCTGCGAAGGCAGGTTTTGCGAACTTGTTGCCGCGACTTCAGTCGCCCATTCTGAGTTTTCGGCACATCATTCAGCGCCGAGCGTTGAAGATGACTTTGGTGCCGTCACGCTCTAAACTGAACGGCAGTTCTTTCATTTCGGCCAGCACTTCGCGGACAGCCGACTGCCGGTCGGGAGGGCAATACAGCAGCAAAAAGCCGCCCCCACCCGCACCGGCGATCTTTCCGCCGGTGGCTCCGGCATCCAGCGCACATTCATACAGAGCATCGATTTCTGTGCTGCTGATGCGCTCCGCCATCTGCTTTTTCCACTCCCATCCCGTCTGCATCAGCCGGCCCACTTTGTTCATGTTGCCTTCCGTGAGCGCCGCTTCAACATCAGCTACCTGGTTCCTCATGCGGTCCAGCGATAGGCGCTTGTCTTCGATGTTGGCTTTTTGTTCGCTCAAAATCGTGTCGGCCTGGCGCGTGATGCCGGTATAAAACAGCATGAGTGACTCGCCGAACCGAAGACGCTTTTCTTCCGACAGATCGACTCCCGCAGCAGTCACTGAGCCATTGGCGTGAAAATCAAAACGGCGCATATTGCCGTAAGCGGCGATATACTGGTCCTGCTTGCCAATCGGTTTACCAAGAATGTCAATCTCAATGTGACACGCCTGCTGAGCCAGCGTCTCCGCCGTGACTAAAATTCCCTGGTAGGCGTACATTGCATGCAGGAGGCCGACCGTAACCGTGCTCGAAGACCCCAGCCCGCTGCCCTCAGAGGGAATATCCGCCATCGTGGCGATCTCGACCCCCCCGGAAATACCCGTCAGCAGCATACATTCACGGACCAACTCATGCTCGATCTGCTCGACCCTGTCCACCATCTCCGTGCGCGTGTAACCGACACGGATTTTGCTGTCAAACCGCTCTTTGATAACGACATAGATATACTTATCAATCGCGGACGAGATCACGGCCCCGCCTTCTTTCTCGTAATAGCCCTTGAAGTCGGTTCCGCCTCCGGCAAACGAGATGCGAAGAGGTGTCTGCGTGATTATCATAAGTGTTCGAAGTCCTGTGGATTGGGAGAAAGCTGAAGCGTGTAACCGTCGCCGACAATGGCGTCACAGATCGCTGCATGAGATGCAATTTGAGCTTTGGGAAGCAGAATGCTGCCGGTTATTGTAGCTCCGTCGCCGATTTTGACATCGGCACTGACTATATTCTGTCTGACAAACGAAACGCCGCTGCCGATCTGCGCGGACGGTGCGATCCAGAGCCTCGGGTCTTCAAAGCGTACACCGACACGCCCTGCCAGCAAATCAAAATTCGCCTGCCGGTAGGCTTCCGGCGTTCCTGTATCCTGCAAATAGCCGCCGAGCAGAGTCCCGTAAAGAGGCTGCTTCTGCGCCAGCAGCGCGGGGAAGATGTCACGGCCAAAATCTGTGGGCGCATCGCGTGGAATATGCTGCAAAACATCCGGATCAAGCACATAAACCCCGGTATTTGCGAGGTCGCTGAATATCTGGTCAGCAGGCGGTTTTTCGACAAACTTGTTAATCTGACCGTCAGAACTCACGCCGACGATGCCTGCCGCCGACGGGTTCGGATGATGAAAAAGCCCGATTGTCCCAACACCTGAATGCGACGCATGGAACGCAGCCAGGCGACGCAGATCGGCATGAATGAGATTGTCCCCGTAGATTACAAAGAACGGTGTATCCGCAAAGATACCCTCTGCCGCTTTGACTCCGCCTGCCGTGCCGCGCAGCTCTTCTTCAAAGAAATAATGCAGACGAATTCCGGCAAAGCGATCTCCAAAATAATCTGGAATTAGTTGTGGCCGATGGTAAAGATTGACTGCCGCTTCGGTGATGCCCTGATCTGCCAGCCATCGTAGGGTACGTTCCAGCAAAGGTATCCCGACAATCGGAACCATCGGCTTTGGGAGAGTGGCAGTCAGCGGGCGAAGCCGCGTCCCCTCACCGGCGGCCAGTATCATGGCTTTCATAAAGACGTTTCAGGAAACTATTTCCTTTAGGTGACCGAGGAATGAAACCCTGTCTGCCCTCCGGGTAGCCATTGCTGATACGCAGTAATCGGAACGATACCGAAGGCGTATTCCTGCCTTTCCTTTGAGAGTATTGACTTTCGCAAGCCAATGTTGCTATAAGATCCGTATGCTTGTAAAAGCCGTTCGAGTAAAACTGCGTACTAATGACAGTTCCGCCGCCGCTCTTGCCGATACGATGGCAAAGTTCAACGCGGCTTGCAACTGGCTGTCTCAGAAGGCATGGGAAACGCAGACGCTTCGGGCCTTCGACCTGCACAAAATCGCTTACCATCAGGTTCGCACCGACTTCGGCCTGCCCTCCCAACTTACCGTTCGCGCTCTTGCCAAAGTTGCAGACAGTTACAAAACCGACCATTCCCAAAGGCACACGTTCGGGCCACGCGGAGCCGTTGTCTTTGATGCGCGGTGCTTGAAGATGAAAGGTGTTTCATCGGCTACCTTGACGACCACGCAGGGGCGGTACTCGTTCTCCCTGGCACATGGCGGCACACAGCGGGAACAACTTGCTCAGGGAACGACAGGCGAAGCCGACCTCCTTTTTATCGATGGCAGCTACTACCTATCTATCGCCGTCAAGTTCCCCGACTCGCCGAAGGCAGATACCAATGGCGGTGTTCTCGGTGTTGACATGGGCATCGTTGAACTGGCTTCCGATAGCGAAGGACAGGCCTATTCGGGTTCGGTTGTCAAGGCTGTTCGCTGCCGCGTTCGAGAGCATCGGCGTTAAGTCCAGCGGAAGCGGAGCAGATCAGCTTTCAAGCGGCTGCAGAAGATCCATCGCCGTGCGTCTCGGTTTTCTTGTGATGTGAACCATTGTATTTCTAAAACACTCGTCCAAAAAGCATCCGTTTTACAGAAGGCACTCGCGCTCGAAGATTTAACTCATATTCGAGAACGAGCCTCCGGTTTTAATAAAACGATGCGCTGGCAGATGGGCAATTGGGCCTTCGCTGACCTCGCGGCTAAGATCGTTTATAAAGCGGCCTCGGTCGGTATCCCTGTTGTGTTCGTTGATCGATAAGAGCAATCGAAAAAGCCAAGTCAGTTTCCAGTGTTTATCTTGTGGCCTCTGTATGAATGCTGACTTTAACGCCAGCAAAAATATAGAGGCACGGGGCTTACTGTCAACAGCCCTAATGTTCCGCAACGAAGCCACGGCTTCCGCGTGAGGGACAAGCCACTTCCTTTAGGAAGTGGTAGTTGACGTGCCTATTATAGCATAGATAGGCAGCGGCAGCGGTCAGCGTGATTTGACAACGAGCGGAATGACAGCCATAATGCAGACATGGAAAAAAAAGCGATACACACTGAAGCCGGGCCTTTACAGGGAGCGCCTTACACTCCCGCTGTCCGGGTCGGCCCTTTTATCTATATCTCCGGTCAGCTTCCGCTCGACCCGGCGACGAGTATGATCGTAGAAGGCGATTTCGAGATGCAGGTGCGGCAGTGTCTACGGAACCTGGCATTCATCTTGAAGCAGGAAGGCCTCGGCCTAGACAGCATCGTCAAGACAACGATCTTTCTCAAAGACCTGAACAATTTCGCGGCTTTGAACAGTGTCTATGGAACCTATTTCACCGGGGTCAAACCGGCACGCTCCACGATTGAAGTCGCCCGTCTGCCTCTCGATGTCATGGTCGAGATCGAAGCGATCGCGGTCGCACCTGACGCTTAGTTGTCATCGTCCTTGATCTGCCGCTGGGCGCGTGCGCCGAAGAAGGTCATGATCGCACCAAAGACAAGCAGGCACGCGCCCCAGTCCCGGTTCAGCACCAGATGAACACCGGGCGTAAGAATAGGGTGGATAAGGCCATCCACCAGCAAAATCGCCCCGACCAGCAGAAAGAACAAGCCGACAGGCAGGCGTAAATCGAGCATGATATATTTTCCTTGACTTTTGAGAGTGTCGGGCGACTGAAGTCGCGGCAACAAGTTCGCAAAACCTGCCTTCGCAGGTTAATATGGAAGTTCCGAGTTGAACTCTATATGAGTCCACGCAGGT
>JBPBQB010000046.1:0-8093 GCA_050954545.1 Janthinobacterium lividum
CTGATCGGATAATGCTGCCGCCTTCGCCGTAGGAATGCGATGGGCGCATGATTGTCGCGGGGAAGGCTTTAGCTTCGAACTCCTGCAGCAGCAGCAGCTCACAGATTGCCTTGTCTTTGCCGTAGCCGCCGATGCTGTGGTAAGGCTCCGTCTCAGTCGTCGGGATCTGGGCGACCGGGCCTGAGTAAACACAGACAGTCGAGCAATGGATAAACTGACCGCAGCGGCCTGAAAAGGCGCGGATGGCTGAACGGGTGTCGTCGGGATGAAAAGCCACCATGTCGACCACAACATCATAGTTCTTATCGGAAAACGTCTGCTCGAAGGCCGCATAGTCTTTGCGGTCGCCCTGAATGACGTTCGCGCCATCCGGCAGGCGGCTTTCCGATTTTCCCCGATTAAACAGCGTCACTTCATGACCCGCTTCGAGTAACTGCCGGGCAATCGCCGTCGAAATCAGCCCGGTTCCACCGATAAACAGTACGTGCATAAATAATCTCCCTGTCGCTATTGTACCCTCGAAGAAAAAGAATCGAACGACTCTTTGATTTTCCTTGACAGCCTATATTTAGTATGCTATACTGAAAATCCGCACAAGATATAGGAAAGATGACTTAATGAAGCCTCAAATATGAAGTGCCCGTTTTGCGGTCATGATGACGATGCCGTGCTTGACTCCCGGCCTATGCGGGAAGGCGAAGCGATCAAACGACGACGCGAGTGCAAGCACTGCGAGCGGCGCTTCACTACGTTTGAGACCATCGAAGAGCTGCAGCTCACGGTAGTCAAGAAGCCGGACCGGGACGGTCACCAGCGCCGGGAGCCATTTGACCGCAACAAGCTTCTGCGCTCCCTGCGTGTTGCCTGTCAGAAGCGTCCGATCTCGGAAGAAACGCTGCAAACCGTTTCTGATGACATCGAGCGAACCCTGGCAAACCGACTGGACAAAGAAGTCCCTTCCAGCGAGATCGGCGAGATGGTCATGGAGCATCTGCGCCGTTTGGATCAAGTCGCCTACGTGCGCTTCGCCTCCGTGTACCGTCAGTTTGAAGACGCCACCCAGTTCCGCGACATCGTGAACCTGCTCAAAAAGCAGGGCGGTCGCCTCCGAAAAGAATAGCGCAAAAAGAATAGCCGCGAAAAGTTAGAAATAGACAGAAGAGGAAGAAATCATGGCTGACAAAAGCAATGGCAAGAAAAGCGGATCGGGAACGACCCTGGATTTGATGGGCGATGAGGAAGAAATCAAACCGCGCTCGGCACGGAAAGCTGCCGCTCCAGTGCCGACAGTTGAAACCGCCCCGGCTGATACCGGCGGAGCGCTGTTCGGCGGTGATGATGTCGATCTCGACGCGCGTCACCCCGCCGATGTCCCCGTCGGCGGCTTCCCGGCTCCGTCGCAGATCGCTCAGCTCAGCGAAAGCGCAGACCCGTTTGGCGAAGAAGACCCGTTTGAGGACAGTGTCATGGCGCGAATGCTGGCTGACGAGCCGACTCCACTCCTCAGCCCGCTCCGGGCCGCTCGTGAAGACTTCAGTGTCACCGCCGAGCCGGACTTGGACGCGTTCGCCGACCCAGCGTTTGTGCCCGAAGTCGAGCAGGTCGTCGAGCATCAGGCTGTAGAAGCTGCCCCAGAGATAGCTCAAGAACCCGAAATAGAAATACTACCAGAAATAGAGATACTACAGGAAACGGAAGTTTTTATGCCCGCTGTCACCGTCGAACCGATCACTGAAACGAAGTCGATTGCACCCAAAACCGCAAAGCGATCTACGCCCGGTCTGACCTTCAGCCGCCGCTACACCCAGCCGGGCCGCGATGTCTGGGCCACGACTGAGTGGGAGCTTCGCACGGCCAGCATCGTCGGCAGCGACGGAACCATTGTCTTCGAGCAAAAAGGCGTCGAAATCCCGAAAGATTGGTCCCAGCTTGCGACCAATGTCGTGGTCTCCAAATACTTCAGGGGCCAGATCGGTACACTGGACCGCGAGTATTCCGTAAAGCAGCTCATTGGCCGGGTCTCTGACAAGATTCTCGAATGGGCTAAGCTCGGCAGCTACTTCGCGACTGACGCCGATACCGAGACATTCCACGACGAGCTTCGCTACATCCTATTGCATCAGTTCGCTGCGTTCAACAGCCCCGTCTGGTTCAACTTGGGGTGGGCCGGGCGGCGTCAAGCTGTCAGTGCTTGCTATATAAATGAAGTTGATGACACGATGGAGTCCATTCTTGATCTGTACAAGACCGAAGGAATGCTCTTTAAAGACGGCTCCGGCTCCGGGCTGAACCTGTCCCCGCTGCGCTCGTCGAAAGAGCCGCTGGAAGCCGGCGGCCGGTCCAGCGGGCCGATCTCGTTTATGAAGGGATTAGACGCATCGGCAGGCAGCATCAAATCCGGCGGCAGCACCCGCCGCGCGGCCTGTATGCGTGTTCTGAACGCCGACCACCCGGATATTCAGGATTTCATCGACTGCAAAAAAGACGCCGAGCTGAAGGCCCATGCGCTCATCGATGCCGGTTATTCCGGTGCGTTCAACGTAATCGGCGGTGCTTATGATACTGTCCCGTTCCAGAACGCCAACCACAGTGTCCGAGTCACCGACGAGTTCATGCAGGCCGTGGAAGCCGACGGCACCTGGGACACCAAGTTCCGCACCACCGGCAAGACCGCCGAAACGCTGCGGGCGCGTGACCTGCTGCACTCTATCGCCGAAGGCACCTGGGTCTGCGGCGATCCCGGAATGCAGTACGACACCACGGCGAACGACTGGCACACCTGCGCCAACACCGACCGTATCCACGCAAGTAATCCCTGCAGCGAGTTCTTTTTCCTGAATTCGACGGCGTGTAACCTCTCGTCGCTGAACTTGATGAAGTTCCGGGATGCTTCGACCGGTGCGTTTGATACGGCTTCGTTCGAGCACGCCGTCAAAGTGATGATCACGGCTCAGGAGATCGTCGTAGGATTCGCGCACTACCCGACAGAAAAGATCGAAGAGCGCTCCCATGCGTTCCGGCCTCTCGGTCTCGGCTACGCCAATCTTGGCGCTCTGCTGATGGCAGCCGGCCTGCCCTATGACAGCGATGGTGGCCGGGCTTATGCCGGAGCCGTGACAGCGCTGATGACTGGCCGGGCTTACCACCAGTCAGCAGTTGTCGCTCGGGACTGCGGCGGTCCCTTCTCCGGCTTTGCCGAGAACCGGGACCCGATGCTGCGGGTCATGCGAAAGCACCGCGCGGCCGTGGACGAAATCAACAGCGCCATGATCCCGACAACGCTGCTGAACGCGGCTCGCACGTCCTGGGACGATGCCGTTTCCGAAGGCCAAGTCTCAGGGTACCGCAATGCTCAGGCCACTGTGCTGGCTCCTACCGGCTGTTTAGTCGCTGGGTCACTTGTCATTACGGATCGGGGCGTCGTTCGCCTGAACCGGCTGGGAAATGTCGGCGGCGAACAATGGCAGGATGTCGATTTCGGTGTTCTGACCGATACGGGCCGTCAGCAGGCGACTAAGTTCTATGTAAACGGTCTGGATCAGACCCGGCGCATCGAGACCCATTGTGGCTATGCCATTCAGGGAACGCCGAAGCACCGGCTCAAAGTGGTCAATGCGGCGACCGGGCAGTGGGATTGGAAGCGTTTCGGAGACATCACGCCGGGCGATATCGTCGCTCTTTCGATGGGACAGATGCTGGGCGAGTCTCAGACTGTCACCCTGCCGCCTTTGGGAGAAGAATACTGGACGGGGGATTATACGACCCGTGTCCCGCGCACCATGACGGCGGATCTGGCGGAACTGATCGGCTACTTCATGGGCGACGGCTCAATGCATACCAAAGGCCCGCGCTTCTGCATCGCGAATACGGACCTCGATGTCGGCGAACGGGTGCGGGAATTAGCTAAGTCCCTGTTCAACCTGGACGCCCATCTGACACCGCAGCAGGGATACTGCGAAGTGGCAATGCATTCCGTGCCGCTGACACTCTGGTGGGAAGCCTGTGGGTTCAGCAAACTCTCTCCCGGCCCGGACCATTCCGGCAAGGGCTACCTGCCGCGTATTCCTGATGCTGTTCTGGCGACCAATGATCCTTCTGTCTATGGTGCATTCCTGCGCGGCCTCTACGAAGCTGACGGCACGGTAACGGGGGGCATTCCCTGCTGGAGCACGGTTCACCGGCCATTCTCCGAAGAGGTCAAGACGCTGCTTCTCGCCCTCGGCATTCCTACTTCGACCAAGCAGGACACGACTGGCTGGAGTCAGGCCCCGCTCTGGGTTCTGCGCCTCCGCAACACGTCTTATGCGTCGCGCTTCCGGCAGGCAGTCGGGTTTATGAGTGTGCGTAAAGCCGCTGCTGTCAGCCAGAGCGACGGTGTTCAGACTGCCCGGCATGATTACGTTTATCTTGCCCCAGAAGTGATTTCTGCTCTGGTTCCGGCCAGCAGCCCGCTGTCGAATGCCGTCAGTCTGTCCATGAAACGACACAACGGAGCCATCACCCGACGTGCTGCCGAAGCACTTTACGCCGCGACTCGGGACGAGCGAGTCGGACAAGCGCTGCGCTTCTTCTATGATGCTGTTACGGCGAACGAAGACGGCGGCGAACAATTGACTTACGATCTGTCCGTTCCTGCCAATGTCACCTATATCGCACAGGGTTTCGTCTCGCATAACACGATAGGCTTTCTGATGGACTGCGACACGACCGGCATCGAGCCGGACATCGCGATTGTCAAGTACAAGTCTCTGGTCGGCGGCGGCATGATGAAGATCGTCAACCAGACCGTTCCCGAAGCCCTGCAGCGGCTTGGCTACTCCGAAGCCCAAGTGTCGGGAATTATCGGATTCATCGATGACAACGACACGATTGAAGGCGCTCCCGACCTCAAGCCGGAGCATCTGGCGATCTTCGACTGCGCGTTCCGTCCGATGAACGGCACCCGGTCGATCCATTACCGGGGCCACCTCAAGATGATGGCCGCCGCCCAGCCGTTTATCTCCGGCGCGATCTCGAAGACAGTCAATGTTCCCAACGACGCCACGCCGGAAGACATCTCTGAGACGTACCTGGAAGCCTGGCAGCTTGGCATCAAGGCTGTCGCTATCTACCGGGACGGCTCCAAGCGTACCCAGCCGCTCAATACGCACAGCGAGAAAGCTGCCGAAGCCAAAGCCGCTGCCGCCGAGGCAATCGCCCCGGACGCGCCTCTCAGCACGGTGCCGGCCCCGCAGGTCGCGGTCCGCCGACGACTGCCGAACGAGCGCGACGGCGTCACGCACAAGTTCAGCATCGGCGGCCATGAAGGCTACCTGACTGTCGGCCTGTATCCGGACACTCGCCAGCCCGGCGAGATCTTCATTCGGATGTCCAAAGAAGGCTCCTCGATCTCGGGTCTGATGGACAGTTTCGCCACCGCCATCTCGCTGGCTTTGCAGTACGGTGTCCCGCTGTCGACCCTGGTCGACAAGTTCATCCACTCTCGCTTTGAGCCGTCCGGCTTCACCGGCAACAAAGAGATCCCCATGGCGAAATCCGTCATGGACTACATCTTCCGGTACCTGGCCCTGCGCTTCCTGCAAAAAGAAGACCGCCACAATGTCGGCCTCCTCGCCGACCAGCCCGCCGATGGTATGGACGATTACTCCGTCCCAACCCACGACTCCAAAAGCGGCAGTCTCAGCAACGGCAAAAACGGAAACTCAAACGGCAACAGCAGCGGTCATGCTCGCCTCGCGGAAACCAATACCGCCTCCATCACCGACCATGAGCGCGAGATATACCGAATGCAGTCCGACGCCCCGCCCTGCCCCGAATGCGGTGCAATTACCATCCGCAGCGGAGCGTGCTACAAATGCCTTTCGTGCGGAACAAGCTTAGGCTGCTCATAAGATTAAGGGCGCAGGCAATTTAGCCTGCGCCCTTTTTTTGTTCCATATTTAAGATTCTTGTACGGGGTTTTGTGCAATTGTAGTAGGAAACTACCTAACTGCCGGGCAAAAACATTATGAGCCATATGTCGGATACATCTAGCATTCAATTGTGGTCGCGTTCGTTCAACTATGCTAATCTGCTTTTGCTATTTGCTATCATCTTGACACTCATTGCAACATACTGGATATACATATCAGCATCCAATGTGGACAAGTTCAAAGATGCAGAGCTTGCTCGTGAACGACATGCAGATGCGGCTAAAATCGCGACAGCGAATGCGGAGGCGGCTCGAGCTAACGAAGGTGTGGCAAAAGCCAACGTAAAAGTCGCTGATGCCAGTGCACAAATTGCTGCGGCAAATATGCAGATCACTGGTGCGAAAAAAGATGCTGCTGAGGCGTACAAACAGGGACAACTCGCTGTTGTGTCAGCCGAAGAAGCAAAACTGAAGCAAGAAGAGCTGAGAAAAGAAAATATTCAGCTTAATACACGGCTGAATGAGTCTATAGTCGAAGCGCACAATACTAAGATAGCGTTAACGGTGGCACAACAAAATTTAGCCGAAGCGCAACAAAAACAGGCTGAAGCACAATTTGCATTGCAGCAAACTGTTGATCGAGTTAAAAAAGATCAGCAACCCAGAACTATGACAGATCACCAGAAAATCCAGTTCATAAATCTGCTAAAAACAGCCCCCCCAGGAAAAGTCACAATTTTTTGTGTGCTTGGCAATGCTGAATCTAAAGCTTATGCGATGCAAATCAACGATGCGTTAATTTCTTCAGGCTGGATAACTGATGGTATCAACCAAGGAGACTTTGGCAACAAAGACCCCGAGGGCATCTTATTATTGGTGCATTCACCCGAAACGATACCACCATATGCAAACACTTTATTGAATGCGCTCAACTCAACTGGGTTGCTGACGCAAGGCGTCCAAGACCCATCTATTCCCGAGAACTCAATTCAGTTAACTGTTGGAATCAAACCAGTGATACCAGTAAAATAGCAAATCGAAAAGTAAATTACATACAGGCCAATCTGAACATGACGCCGACGCTAGATGCACTCTCGTCATAGTTAATTAGAGATCCCCCGCTCAAACGCCCGGAGCGTTTCGTGTCATGTGCTTTAGGAAACGCTTCCATACGGTCTTTCGTTCCCCTTATAATTCTTTTCTTCAAGCCATAAAGGTCTTTCGTGCCTGCGATCTGCAAATACTTCACGAAATGCCTATGCCTCGTCGTAATACGGTATTTACTGCCTCTTTAACCTGATGTTAATCAATCGGGTTTCCCCTTGCCTGCTTCTTGGTAGACTCAGTAGCGTAGACTTGTGACGGCGGAATTGCTCGGCGTCTGCATGACCCAACCGTACTCTCATAGAAAGTGAATTTGCTGTGAGAAATGAGCGCAACAAGAAGCATCCGAATCCCGCAGACGGCGATCTATTGACCCTGCCGGAACTGCTGGGCATCAATTTGTCGGCAGCCCCCGCTGAACTAGGGCCGTATAGGGCGATCTATAAGGGCTAGGGCCAGATGCACCATTACAATGTTATTGTCAAAGTGTAGCAGACGACCGGCGATCCGGTCGCGGCGGATCGGTAGCCCCGAAGGACGCTTTCTTACCACGCGACAACTCTATTCTGCGTCCCCCGAACTTGGGGCGGTGGGGCTCTCCCCATCTCAAACACGCAGGAAAATGTTAGCCTGTTCCCGAACTAAGACGCATGGCTAACACAGATCAAGAACGGCAGCGATTAGATGACTTGAAACAGGACAGGCCCGGCGCAGACTGGCGGCGCTGGGGGCCGTATGTCTCCGCACGTGCCTGGGGGACTGTCCGGGAGGATTACTCGACGGACGGCGCGGCGTGGGGCTACCTACCCCACGATCAGGCCCGGTCGAAGGCATACCGCTGGAATGAGGACGGCCTCGCCGCGATCTGTGACAGCAGTCAGCAGCTTTGCTTCGGCCTGGCACTCTGGAACGGCAAAGACCCGATTCTCAAAGAGCGGCCGTTCGGATTGTCTGGCCCGGAAGGCAATCACGGCGAGGATGTCAAAGAATATTACTTCTTCTTAGACAATGTACCAAGCCATGCCTACATGAAGATGCTGTACAAGTATCCACAGGCTGCGTTTCCCTACGATGATCT
>JBPBQB010000095.1:0-8030 GCA_050954545.1 Janthinobacterium lividum
GACGGCCTCGCCGACGACTTCATAGCCATTAGCGACCAGCAGGTTTTTCAATGTGACACGCATAAACAGCGCATCATCGGTGATCAATATTTTTTTCGACATGGCGAAGGCTTGCTCCAATGAGTGAAAATAGGTAAGAAGCATGACTTCATGCAAAATTAAGGTACTACTATTGTAAGAGACGAGAATCGGAGTCAGTGATGCTGAAAGTTTTCTCTCGCAGCACTTGACACACCCCGTATTGTAGGCAGTATGCAGCGAATGCAATATGCGTAGAAGTACGCGGTTCTCGCAGTTGAACCCCGCAGCTTCTTTCGCAGTTTGATCTTATCTCATAAAGATATAGTTCAATAGGATTAAAAAGAACGGTGGAGACCAAAATGCAGGGGACACCACTTCGGGTATTGATCATCGAAGACTCTGAAGACGATCAGCTTTTCATTCAGCGGGAGCTAATTCGGGGAGGCTTTGCGCTGACACTTCAGAGGGTAGAGACCGGCCCGGCCATGCAGGCCGCTTTGGAAAGCCAGGAATGGGATGTCATTCTTGCCGACTACCTGCTGCCAGGATTTGGTGGTGCATTAGCTCTCGTGCTTCTTCAGGCTACAAACCTTGACATTCCATTTATTGTCGTATCTGGCATGATCGGCGAAGAAACGGCTGTCGAAATGATGAAAGCCGGGGCCGCCGATTATGTTATGAAAGGCAATCTGCGGAGGCTGCCACAGGCTATCCGGCGTGAAATCCAGGAAACCAAGGCCAGGCGCGACCGTCGGCAGGCAGAAGAGGCTGTCCGTCAAAGCGAAGAGCTATTCCGGCAGATGGCGAAAAACCTTGAGGAAGTCTTCTGGATGTCCGACCCGAAGCTCAGCCAGATTCTCTACGTTAGTCCCGCCTATGAGACTGTCTGGGGGCGCACATGCCAAAGCCTTTATGACACGCCCGAAATGTTTGCCGAGGCTGTCCATCCCGAGGACCGCGCCGGGCTCCAGGAGGCGATCCAGGCGCAGCGTCCTTCCGGAAGTTTAGACGCGGAGTATCGTATCCTGCGACCCGATGGGTCCGTGCGCTGGATCAGGAACCGGACTTTTCCTGTTCGCGACGCGCAGGGGCAGTACCGAGAAGCCGGCATCGCTCAGGACATCACCGAGCGCAAACGAACGCAGGAAACGCTTCTCCTGTCGGCGAAAAAACTTCGAGTGCTCGCCGGGCGTCTTGTCGAGGTGCAGGAAGCAGAGCGCCGCGTGATTGCGCGGGAGTTACATGACCAGATCGGTCAAATGCTCTTTGGTCTCAGCCTCACGCTGGCAACGGGGAAGCGGCTGACAGGGGAACCGCTCATCCAAAATCAGGCCCAGGCGGAGGAGCTCGTCCAGGATGCTATCTCGCGCGTTCAGCAGCTTTCTTTGGAATTGCGCCCCGCGATGCTGGACGACCTCGGCCTCCTGCCCGCGCTGATTTGGCATTTCCAGCGGTTCACGAAACAGACGAATGTTCAGGTCGATTTCAGGCACGCCCATGTCACGCAGCGTTTCCCCCCGGAGATTGAGACCGCGTCCTATCGAATTATCCAGGAAGCACTAACCAATGTCGCCCGTTATGCCGGCGTGAGTAAAGCGAGAGTACGCCTCTGGGCAAGGCACAATCAGCTCCATGTCCAGATCGAAGACGACGGCATCGGATTTGTTCCAGAGCAGGCGCTGACGAATTACACGTCAAGCGGCCTGCCCGGAATGCAGGAGCGAACATCAATTCTGGGTGGTCGTTTCCGGGTAGAATCGGTTCTAGGGGCTGGCACCTGCACTTTGGCAGAATTTCCTCTTGGCGATGCACCTTTGCCAAGTAAGCCTCTGACAAATTAACAGGAGGTGACAAGCCATGAGCGTGACAACCATTGTGCTGGCGGACGATCACCCTGTGGTGCGACAGGGGCTGCGAGCGCTGCTGGAAACAGAACCGGGCCTTCAAGTCGTGGGAGAAACCGGTAATGGGCTGGAAGCGATCCAGTTGGCTCTACGCCTGAAACCGGATGTTCTCGTCACAGACCTTATGATGCCCGGCCTCACGGGCCTTGAGGTCGCACGGCAGATTCGCGACCGGGTGCCGGAAACCAGGGTGTTAGTTCTTTCGATGTATAGCACTGAAGCCTACGTCTTGGAAGCCCTCAAAAACGGTGCTTCTGGATTTGTCATGAAGGATTGCCCTGCGGCGGATCTGCTGAATGCGGTCAGCGAAGTGGCTGCCGGGCGGCGTCACCTGAGCGCCGCTCTTTCAGACCGCACGCTGGATGCTTATATCGGCAAAGCCGCTTCCGTTCCCCTGGATGCTTACGACTCTCTGACGACCCGGGAGCGGGAAGTGCTGCAGCTGGCCGCCGAGGGAGGCAGCAGCACCGACATTGCCAATCGCCTTTCCATTAGTCCGCGCACCGCAGAAACCCATCGGGGGCATCTGATGCGGAAGTTAGGTCTACGAACCCAAACGGATCTCATTCGCTTTGCCATTCGGCGCGGTGTCCTTTTGATCGACGCCTGATTCCCATCGATGCCTGATTTTCATGGATCAGGTCATTCACGAACGCTGCACACGCAAATTGGTTCCTGAATGCTGACAACCATGGCGTAGTTATGCAGCTTTTCCAGCAGCACTGCCGTGAGCTGCCGCCCCGCTTTCATCAGCACTTTGCCATCTATTATTGTCAGGCTATCTTCCGCGAGAATGTCGCCTGGGCAAACTTGTTCACCAGGACAGAAAAAGAGCTTGCCGATTGCATTTTGGCTCCCCTTTTATTCTGACTCTCTTTTGCGACGCACCCGGCTGCACAGGATTTAAGAAAGGTCAGTGCTCATTTACGCGCTTCAGTATGAGGCATTCCGATAGTCCCGTCGCCCGCCCTGGGTTCGGTTATAAACAAGACAAAAGGACAGCTTGCAGGCTAACCGCCGCTGACGCTGATAATTTTGTAGGTTACGACCTCGGTGCTTGCCGGAACTATGCTTTCAGAAGTAATGCTTGCCGGAACAATCTTGAACTTCCATTTCTTTCCTGCCGCAAGAGGCGCAGAGAGCGCAGACCCGGAAGCAACGGGGGCACCCTGCGCGTTGTAAAATACCGCCTGCACGCGAACAAAGTGGAACAGTGCTTTCGAGGCATTGTTGATATAGCCGTCCAGATATTTTACGTTCAGCGTACCTCCTGTTTCCAGTATGTCCTGACTAACAACCAATTCTTGCTTGCTGCCCATCGCGCCGGCCTTCAGCAGAATTGAGACTTCTACCGGATGCTCGGCGTAATCCAAAGCATTGAGGCCGTCGTTGTTCAGGGCAGCGACATTGGCCCCTTTTCGGAGGAGCAGGCGTGTAATGAGAGGCAAGTTCCCCATCGACGCCCACATCAAGGGGGTCGTTCTGTCTGAGTCTTTTTGATTGACATTCGCGCCGTGTTCGATAGCCTCCAACACCGGTTTGATATCATCCTGGCTGCTCAGCATGATTGCTGCCTTCAGGCCAAGGCTCTTGTGGGCCGTTAGGACGCTGCGGTGCGCCGGCAGTTTATGGAAGGCAACGAATGTCGTAGGCCAATCCTGTGGTATGCCTGCCAAACCAGGCACTGCGCCAAGAAAAAGAGTGGCTAAACTGATGACACTGATGTGCTTTTTGATGACATTGATGTGTTTCATAGGGCCCTCCGGCCTCTGCTCTTCGTTGCTGCGACGCCCGATTGTGTTCTATCAGCGGCGTCCGCCACCGCCCTGATGACCGCCGCCGGCACTTCGACCGCCTCCCTGAAAACTATGGTTCCCCCCAGATCCCGAACGGCTTCCAAAGGAGTGGTTGTTCTGACCGGACGCCGAAGAACCCCGGTTCGAGCTGCCCTGGAAGACGTGACTGCCACCCCCGCCCTGGAAAATATGCTGACCGCCGGGGTTTTGTCTGTTACTGAAGTTTTGACCGCTGCCGATACTCTGGTGCCCGATTGTTATCTGGTACCTGTTTGTTCCTTGACGGCTGCTGAAGTTCGGCGAACCGGCGAAGGCCCGGTGGGCATAGTAGGAATGACCCGCGCCGCCAAACTGCTGGAACGAGGCGCGAGGACGTCCCGCCGCCCGGTAGAAACTGTGGCGATAGATCGCGGTGTGATAGAAACCAGGATGGCCCTCGAAGTAGCGGTGGTACCCGTCCCAGCCGTAGCAAGGACTGCCGCCGATCTCAAAGAAAAACCCCGCAGACGGCAGGAAGATCCCGCCGGCGAGAAATGACGTTTGCCCATAGTAGCCGCCGTAGCAGTCCATGTCCGGGTACCAGCCCATGCCGACGAAGCTCGACCAGTCTGGGGCAATCCCGATATACACCGGCTCGGAAGGATGGAAGTTCTGACCGAACGGATACCAATGTGCTCCCGCCACGGTCGCGTTCTCCAGGTAGCCGTCTTGGGGCACGTAGAGAAGAGGGGTTTTTCCTGAGTTTACAAAGTACAGCGTGCCGTTGTCCGAGCGTGCAAACTTCATGACATACAGGTTCTGGTTAGCAAACGGGACGATGATCGTTTCGCCGGCGGTATCGTAGAGCTGGTAGCCGCCCTGATCAAATGTGGCGCGGGTGAGAGGAACCTGCTGCTTTGCGGGGACCTCCTGCCAGTTGAAAACGCTGTCTGCGGTGACGCCCGACGGTGCATTTATCTGCACAGGTGGGGCCATGGAAGTCGGATCATCCGCCAAGGCGGCAGTGGCTGTGAGCAAAGTCCCGGCAGCGACTGCCAGGCGGAGTGCTGCTGGAAAAAGCTTTGCTGCTGATCTTGTTTTTCTAGTAAGGTTCATAGTGAGTTTCCTGCTGAGTTCTTTCTGTTTTCTGGTTAGATCGCTAGTCGAGGATAAAGCCGTGCTCCTAGCAAGACCAGGAAGATGGTGGTCAAGATGACCACGAGATAATCGTGAGCGAGACCGAAGGTACTGGTACCGCCGGCAAGCATGAGTGTCCGCAGCGCGTCAACAACATAGGTCAGTGGATTAAGATGAGACACGACCTTCAGCCACCCAGGCATGATCGCAATGGGATAAATCGCACTACTCGCAAAAAATAGCGGCATGGTCAGCACCTGACCGACGCCCATAAACCGTTCACGCGTTTTCACAATGCAGGCGATGATCAGCGAGAACGTCGAAAACAGCGTGGCTGCTAGGACAACCATGAAGATGATGCTGAGAACCGCGAAGGGGTGCCAGTTGAGCTTCACGCCAAGCAGCATCGACAAGCCGTAGACAACCACTGCCTGCGAAAGAGAGCGCACACCCGCCGATAAGCCCTTTCCCAGCACAAGCGCCGCACGGGGCGCAGGACTGGCAAGGAACTTCTGCACAATGCCGAGGTCTCTCTCTGCAATCACGTTGATGCCGTAGAAGATCGCCACGAAAAGAACACTTTGAGCCAGTATGCCGGGGGCGATGAAGTCCAAATACGGGACGCTGCCGGTGTGGATCGCCCCGATGCGCGAGAAGACCTGCCCGAAAACAAGCAGCCAAAGCGCCGGCTGGAGGGCACGGGTAATCAGCTCCGTGAAGTCGTGACGGAGTTTCCGCAGCTCAAACTCGGTGATGATGAGCGTTTTCCCGGTAAGATCGAGGGCAGGCTGGAAAAAACCGCCTGGGGCCTGAAGAGGCTCCCGCCGGGCCTGACTGTCAAGAGTAGTATTCATAAGCGTTTTTCACCCGAGCCTTCGGGCCGTAGCACGTTCCTCCGAGACATCGCGAAATGTGCCGCCCGCATCGAGAGCGCTGCCGGCATAGTGAACGAAAACTTCATCCAGCGTGTGACTGCCGCTGCCGAGTGAGGCTTCAAGTTCCTGGCAGGTACCAAGAGCCGTCATTTTGCCCCCCTCCATAATCGCAATGCGGTCACAGTGGCTCTGGGCTTCTTCCAGGTAATGCGTGGTGAAGAAGAGCGTCGTCCCGTAGCTCACCCGCAGATCCGTGAGGTGCTTCCAGACAGCATCGCGTGCGATCGGGTCCAGCCCGACGGTCGGTTCATCCAGAAAGAGCACCTGCGGCCGGTGCAGGGTGGACTGGGCGATCTCCAGGCGACGAACCATGCCGCCGGAATATTGATTCACGAGGCGATCGCCGTCAGCGCTTAGTCCCATAAACTCCAGTGCTTCCAGAACGCGGGAATGCTGCTCCCGTCCCGGCAAATCATAGAGTTTGGCGAAAATAAGCAGGTTCTCGTATCCGGTCAGGGAACCGTCGACAGAGACGGCCTGCGGCACATACCCGATGGCGCGGCGAACGTTGACCGCCTGAGTGATGATCGAGTATCCTGCGACATAGGCCTCGCCCAAGGAGGGTGGCAGCAGCGTGGTGAGCATCTTGATAGTCGTGCTCTTTCCAGCGCCATTGGAGCCGAGCAATCCGAAGACTTCCCCCGCACCAACCGAAAGCGTCAGCGCATCGACTGCCACAGAGTGGCCGAAGCGGCGGGTCAGGGCTTGAATATCAAGGACAGTGTTACTCATAATGGAAGTCCGTTCATACAAACGTGGTCTTAGATGCCAAAGGTAGTTTCAAATGCCGCCGAGTCTTTT
Organism: Janthinobacterium lividum; assembly: GCA_050954545.1. Taxonomy (GTDB): domain Bacteria; phylum Armatimonadota; class Armatimonadia; order Armatimonadales; family Capsulimonadaceae; genus JANXMY01. Next base: position 6,574 of record JBPBQB010000095.1, read on the forward strand.
GTGCCCTTGCAATGCGCCTGCAGATGCGAGTGTGCGGTGTCTTCCAGTATTTTGCACGCCTGCATCGCTTCGCTTCCGTGAACGACGACCAGGAACTCACCGGATTGCAGGCGATCCTGGTACCTGAGCGCCTGTTCTTCGGGAATGCCGGATGCCAGCAGGCCCTGAGTGAGCGCCCCGATGCCTGCCCCTACTCCTGCACCGGCAATCGCCCCGGCGATCATTTCGGAAAGCGGCCCTAGCACCATCAGCACCCCCACGACCGGCATTACGAAAAAGCCTGTTGCCCCCACCAGCAGGCCGAAGATGCCGCCGACCCAGGCACCCCGCTCCAGTCCGTCCAGCGGATGCCGCGGGGGATGGTAAAAACCCTGGATACCTTTATGGGCCTCGAAATCGCGGCCAATCATCGAGATTTGGCTAAGAGGCACCCCGCTCCCAGAAAGACGACGGACAGCCTCTTCAGCCTCGGCATAGATCGAGTAGCTGGCGACGACTGTCTGCTGAGAGAGAACGGAAGGCGCACTGTTCTGCGTGTCATTCATCGATTAGACCTCTTCTTTGTTTTGATTGTCACCCGAACGGAGCCAGTTTATTAGCGGAGCCAGTTTATCATCTGTCGCCACCAAAAAGTTATAAGCCCAGTCTTGATGCATGGCTGAGAATAACTGTTAGAGGCCACGGTGTTGTTAATAAAAAACGCGCCATGCCAGCCGCAGTTGAAGCATTCTCGGCTCAGCGGGTGGTTAAAAGTGCCGCAGAGGGGGCAAGGCTTAATCCGTCCCCCAGCAGATTTCGGTGGGTGAACAGAAGTGTGCAAATCTGATGCTTGACTGTCCGATGTTTCTGCATAGTTGACAATGTCCATAAATTCCTCGTGTTTTCGTCGTCCACTTTGACGCTCGTTTTCCGTAATGCTCGTTTTTGTGACTGTTAGCGGCGCAGCGCAATAAGCACGGAAGCGTGGTCGCGGAAAGTCCCCCCGGCAAATGCCCGCGCCCCGCTGAGAACCGTTCGCGCCATCTGCCCTGGTGAACTGCCGGGACTGAACGCCTCCAGGGCAAGGCCCGTCAGCCCTTCGTAGTGGAGGGAGGCTGTGCTTCCGCCGCTCTTTGTCTTCTGCGCTTTTGTGATTCCGTCGGTTGCCAGCAGCAGCGCATCTCCTTTGCCGAGCCTAAAGTCAACCGATTGGTAAGTTCGGCCTGTCTCTATTCCAAGTGCCATCCGGCTTGCCCGGAGCGTTTCTATCTGTCCTCGCGCTCGCAGAATAAGCGGCGGCTCCGATCCTGCACACGCACACATCGCCTCGCCTGTTTTCGTGTTGAGAACGACCAGGGACAGAGACACGGACGCGCAGGCGGCAGGCAAAGCCGGGCTGCAGAGATTACGATTGAGCTGCTTCAAAGCATACGCTGGGTCTCTCTGAAAGCCTGGAGAGTGGCCGGACGACTTCTCCA
>JBPBQB010000155.1:0-8009 GCA_050954545.1 Janthinobacterium lividum
CCGAAGTGGGTTTACACTCATTGAACTGCTCGTTGTGATTGCGATTATTGCAATTCTCGCAGCGATTTTATTTCCCGTCTTTCAGAAAGTGCGCGAGAACGCTCGCCGCACCGCCTGCCTCTCCAACCTCAAGCAGATCGGCCTCAGCGTCACGCAGTATCAGCAGGACTTTGACGAGTATAGTCCGGGCGGCCGCGATGGTCGTGGCAACGGCCAAGGATGGGCAGGCGAGATCTACCCTTATGTCAAAAGCACCCAGGTGTTCAAGTGCCCGGATGATTCTGGCTCCAGCGCTGCGGCTTCCTCTTACGCTATCAACGACAATACGATGGTTGTAAATCCTGCTTGCGTCGCGGCTGGATACTCTTATGTTCCGTGTTATGATGGGACACTTTATGGGGTGGGAACATCACTTTCTCAATATCAGGCACCAGCTTCGACCGTCCTGCTTTTCGAGATTGCTAACAGCACGGGCTACGATGTCAGCTACGATGGCAATACTAGCGGCCCCGGTAATTTTGGAGGTTCTCCAGCGGGAGATGGACTATACGGCCCAAATGGTTATAACCAGGGCAACGATGCAACGGAAACTATGGGTGATAGCAGTTTGCATTACGCCACTGGGATTTTCCCCGGTTTGAAACTGTACCGTGGCTGCTTCACCGCCGTGGATGGACGTCATGTGGGTGGCGCGAACTACTTGATGGCTGACGACCATGCAAAATGGCTCCGCCCAAGCAGTGTTTCTCCGGGCGTTAGTGCGACAAACTCGACCGACCCGCAGTATGACGAATACTCAGGGAATGGAAGGGGTGTTGCAGCCGGAACCTCCGGGACGTTTTCCGACGGAGTCACGCGGCCTGCTGTGACGTTCAGCCTACAGTAGAACTGATCGCCGCTTCCATGATGCGACCGCGCCATGGAAGCAGGTTTCTCAAAACAATATGCAAATCAATTCTTTTAGGGCAAACTCTTTTCTTCCACTGGCCGCTCTTCTGAGCGGCTTGCTTCTCGCAGGCGCTGACTGTCCAGCACAGGCCCAGGAGTATCACCCGGTGCCGACGGCGCGGAAGTTTCCGTATGTCGGCTCGGCGCTCAGTGATCAGCCGCGACTGGCGCGGGTTCCAGGACGTGTTTATGACGATTTCGCGGGGAAGCCGACGAACCTGCCGGCTTTTCTGGCGTCCAATCACTTCAATGCCGTGCGGCTTTTGGTTAATGTCACCCAGCCTCCGACGGCTGGTGTCGATAATCGGGACATCGACCACAGAGAGGCCAACTATCTTCTGGACTTCGGCGGCGAAGACTGGCAGGTCGCGGAAGCGCGGCAGGCGAAAAAACTGGGACAGCGCGTTGTGCTCACCCTGCAGTTCGGGCAGGAAAAGCCGCTCGGCGCGGACAACTGGCATGAGTTTATCCCGGATGCCTGGCTTGGCCTGAACTATGTCCAGACACTCGGCAAGATCGACAGCGGGACACGCCGGATGCTGCTGCCCTTTCTGAAAGCAGGTATCCAGCCGGACATGCTGATCATTGAAAACGAGTCCGACAGTGGAATGCTCTTTCAGACTGTGGACACTCACGGGAAAATGACGGTGCGAAACGACCGGACGACTGACCCGTTCAGCGGCGCGGCGACCGGCAACTTCAGCATCTGGCCGAAATGCGCGGGCTACTATAAGCGGGAGATCCTATCGGCTAAAGATGCAATCAAGCAGGCCGGCTTCGACCCGGCACGAACTCGAATCGCCGTTCACGGCTCGACCACCCCCGGACATGCCCGGTTTCTGTTTAACAATATCTTCCGCAACAAGCCGGACGCCGAAAGCGTGTACTACAGTGGCGGCACGCCCAAAGGTGTCGTTTCCGCCGTCCCAGCCTCTCTGCGAAAGCTGCGGTTGGCGGACATGGTGGATGTCATGGGGTTTTCGTTCTACCCGGACCCGCCGCATGGGGGGACGAAAGCGGCGTTTGATGCCAGCCTCCGGCAGATGAACGACGACCTGGCCTACTACAATACGGTCCTGCCCGGCTACGGGCGCTACGCCGCCGGCCCGTTCCGAGGTCAGGCAAAGAAACAGTCACTCGTAATCGAATTCGGTGTCCCGACCGATGCCGCAGCCGGTTTCACTGGGCCGCGTCAGGGGCAGTTCGTGACCGCGTTCTTTGATTCCCTGGCTGCCTATCCCTGGACCCTGGGAGCGCTGTGGTGGGAGCCGGGCTACGCCCGCAACAACTGGGCCCATGGCGAAGGATCGCTGTACCGAACCACGAAGCTTGATCCTAAACATGGAGATTATGCCGTGCTGAAGCCGGTCGCGACGATCAAGACCTGGGGCGCGTTTGCCGCGCCGAAATAGAAGACTTGAATAGAAAAATCGAAGGAACTCCATTGCAGAAAGAAGAACCGATCCCACTGACCGTGAACGTGGAAACACCCCGCCCTCCGGCAGTGGAACAATTTGCCCTTGGGACGGCGGATGCGCCGGACGGACGAAAAATCACAGTCAGCAGCCAGAGCCTGCGGCTAAATGGAAAGCCGTGGCTGCCGGTCATGGGTGAGTTCCATTACGCACGCTATCCCGAAACCGAGTGGCGGCGGGAGCTGCTGAAGATGCGGGCGGGCGGCATCGACATTGTCGCGACTTACGTCTTCTGGATCCATCATGAGGAACAAGAAGGCCTCTGGGACTGGTCCGGGCGGCGCAGCCTGCGGGAGTTTGTCCGGCTCTGCGGGGAGGCTGGGATGCAGGCTGTCGTGCGTGTCGGCCCATGGTGCCACGGGGAGGTACGCAATGGCGGCTTTCCAGACTGGCTTCTTGCCGAATGTGGGAGCGAGGTCCGAAGCGACGCCGCTGTTTACCTGGGTCATACTCGGCGGCTCTTCGAGCAGATCGCGGGGCAGCTCGACGGGCTGCTCTGGAAAGACGGCGGCCCGGTGGTCGGAGTTCAGGTCGAGAATGAATACGGCGGCCCGGCGGAGCATCTGCTTTCCCTGAAGCGGCTGGCGATAGACGCCGGTCTCGACGTTCCCGTATACACGCGGACCGGCTGGCCCGATCTTGCCACCCCAATGCCGCCCGGCGAGCTGATGCCGCTGTTCGGCGGCTACCCGGACGGGTTCTGGGACCGAAGCCTCGTTGAAATGCCGCGCGGCTACCGGGGCGCTTATCTGTTCACCCATATCCGCGCCGATGCTGCTATCGCTACCGATCAGCTCGGTGAGCGGTCCGTATCCGAGACCTCAGACGATGCGCTCTACCCCTATTTTGCCTGCGAGATCGGCGGCGGTATGGAGCCTAGCTACCACCGCCGCATCCGAATCGCGCCCATGGACATCGCATCGCTTGCCCTGGTCAAGCTCGGCTCGGGCGGCAACCTGCAGGGCTACTACATGTACCACGGGGGGACAAACCCGGAGGGTCTGCTTTCTACGCTTGAAGAATCGCAGGCGACCGGGTACTGGAACGATGTGCCGACGAAATCGTATGACTTCCAGGCTCCTCTCGGCGCATTTGGTCAGGTGCGGGAGCATTACCACCGCCTGCGCCTGCTGCACCTGCTGCTGCGCGACTTCGGGCCGTCAATCGCCGCCCTGCCGTCAGTGCTGCCCGACGAACGTCCTGCGAACGCCGATGACATTGAAACGCTTCGCTGGTCGGTCCGGTCAGACGGGCGCAGCGGTATGATCTTCGTCAATAATTACCAGCGTCTTCAGCCGATGCCGCCGAAAGAGGGGGTGCAGTTTCATCTGTGCCTGCCTGCATCCTGTCTTCATGTCCCGGCGTCGCCGGTAACTGTCCCCGCTGACAGCGCGTTCGTGTGGCCGTTTGCTCTCGATCTGGGTGGCATTGTTTTGAGCTATGCGACGGCTCAGCCGGTCTGCCGATTGGAAACGCCCGAGATGCGCTACGCTGTCTTCGCCCAAACGCCGGGCGTCCCGTCCGAGTTCCACTTCGACGGCGACGGCTGGGTGGTGACCGAAACGACCGGGCAGTACACGGGACTTTCTATCGCAGACGTCCAGCCAGGCACGGGAGCCGCGATTGTCCTGCATGGCCCAAACTCAGCGCCTCTTAGCATTATCCTTCTGGACGCTGAACAGTCTCTGAACTGCTGGAAGGAAACGCTGGCAGGCCGGGAGCGCCTTTTTCTTTCCCCGGCGGCTTTGATCGTCGACGGCGAGACGCTTTGTTTGTCTGTCACCCATCCTACCGATCTTCACGTCTCTGTCCTGCCGCCGCTAGGCTCAGTCCTGCACGATGGAGAGTTGGCAAACACCTCTCAGAATGGTCTGTTTCAGCGTTTCTCAGCCGCGCTCCCTGAAGTAACGGTAGGTCAGGTGACCTGGCAATCAGTGCAGATGCCCGGCCCCGCCCGTCATATTCAGCGGGGCGGGGAAGGAGTTGCCGAAGCGCCGTCCGAGGCCGATTTCGACCAGGCCGCAGTGTGGAGAGTACAGCTTCCGTCAACAAAATCCGAAGGCCGCCGCTTTCTGCTGCGTATCAGCTATGCCGGCGACGTCGCCCGGCTGTATGCGGGTGAGCGTCTGCTGACAGACAATTTCTATAACGGCACTCCGTTCGAGATCGGTCTGGACAGCGGTTTGTTCGGCGATAGTCCTGAAGAGCTGCTGCTGAAGATTCTGCCGCTGCGCTCCGACGCTCCTATCTACCTGCCCGCTGATACCTGGCCCGACTTTCAAGGCGAAAAGAGTGCCGTCACGCTGTTTGGAATCGAGCTGATTGAAGAACACGAGGTGCGCTTTGACACGGCAAACGCGGTTTAACGGGCTGACGGCAGCAGTTCTGCTTGTGTGCAGTGCGTTTCTCCCTGGCTGCGGCCCCGGCAGGCAGCAGGCAGAGAATTTCACTGTTGCCGCCGTTCCTGCGGCATTGGTCGAGGGACAGGTCAAAGTGTGGAGCTGGAACACGGCGGCAAAAAGCCTGCAGGCGCTCACGCCTGCGTTCGAGAAGCAGGACCCCCATGTCCGGGTCTCGGTGGACATGACTGGGGCCAGGATGCAGACGCGGCTGATGCTTTCGCTGATCGCCGGAGTAGGAGCGCCCGATGTCTCGCAGCTTTTCAGCACCGATGCGCCCCACTACATCGCGACCGGACGGTTGACGGACCTGACATCTGTTGCCGCCAAATATCGATCCCAGTTCCCACCCGCGCTCTGGGCGGACTGCACGCTGCATGGCCGGGTCTATGCGATCCCCTGGGACATCGGCCCCTGCGCCGTTTATTACAAGCGCAGCCTCTTCCGAAAATATGGGATCGATCCGGCGAAGATCGAGACCTGGGCTGACTACATCGCCGCCGGGCAGCAGATAGTCCAAAGATCAGGCGGGCGGACTAAAATGCTGGCACTCGGCCCGAATGATCTGCAGGCCCTCTTTGAGATACTGATCCAGCAGACCGGCGGGCAGGTGTTTGATGGTCAGGGGCATATCGCGGTGGACTCCCCACAGACGCGGCAGGCACTCGCGGTAATCCGGCAGATGCGTCAGGCCGGAATCTGCTCCGATGTCCCTGCTTATAGCCAGGAATGGATGGCAGGCTTCAGCGGCGATTCTCTCGCGACTTACCCGAGCGCGGTCTGGCTGGCCGGAACTATTAAAGACACGGCCGGGGATTACGCCGGACGGCAGGGCGATTGGGGCGTGTTTCGCCTTCCGGCGGTCGTGCCCGGCGGCCTGCGTGTTGCCAATTCCGGCGGTTCCGTGCTGGTAATTCCGTCCGAGTCCCAAAATAAAGCGGCGGCCTGGGCGTTCATCGAATATGCCCTGTGCACCCGTGCCGGGCAGAGTGCCCAGTATCAAAACTTTGACCTGTTCCCTGCCTTCCTGCCTGCTCTAACGGCTCCAGCATTTGATCAGCCGGACCCGTTTTTCGGCGGTCAGCGTGTGGCCCGCCTGTTCGCGACGGATGTCTCAAAGATTCCGCCCCTAAACCGCACGGCATCGTGGGCAGAAGCAAGCGGGTATCTCAGCCAGGACCTGAGCCACTGGGCCGCGACCGGGATGCCGGAGGGCGACATTCTTGCGCCGCTGGCTCAAAAGCTCAGCAGCCGGCTGGATGTGCCCGTAGCCGCAGGCGGTGGATGATTAGGAAAGCCGCATGATTAAGGAAACAAGGACGATCAAAAGCCCCGCCATCAGTCAAAAGCCCGGTGCTGTCGTGCAGAGCAGCCGGTGGGCCGCCTGGTCTGCGGACATCTACCGTTACCGGCATTTTTATCTGTTCATCTCGCCATTTTTCATTTTGTTTGCGGTCTTCGGCCTCTACCCACTGCTGTTCTCGCTGTACCTGAGCTTCGTCAAATGGGATGGCCTGACCGCGATGCGCTGGGTCGGCCTGGCGAATTTCCGAACGATGCTTGGCGATGAGCTGCTCGGGCGTGCGCTCTGGAACACGCTGATCATCGGCCTGCTTTACGTCCCGCCGATGCTGATCCTGGCTTTTCTATTCGCACAGATGCTGAACGCGCAGCATCTGCGGTTCAAGGCGTTCTACCGGGCGGCGCTGTTCCTGCCGTGCGTCACGCCGATGGTGGTGATCGCCATCGTTTTCGGCCTGATCTTCAGCTCCGAGAAGGGCGTACTGAACTATGTCCTCGCATTCCTGCGCCTCGCCCCTATTCCCTGGCTGACAAGTGAGCAGTGGTCAAAAGCCGCCGTAGCAATTTTGGTCGTCTGGCGCTGGACCGGCTACAACATGATCCTGATGCTGGCCGGGCTGCAGGGCATTCCGCCAGATTATTATGAAGCGGCGGACCTCGACGGGGCTGGGCCCTGGCAGCGGATGTGGCACATTACGGTGCCGCTGATGCGGCCTACATTCCGCTTTTGCGGCCTGCTGTCGCTGCTGGGAACGCTTTATATGTTTGATGAGATTTTTGTTTTGACCGGCGGCGGTGGCCCTGGCACTTCTTCGCTGAACCTCGGGATGTATCTGTTTACGCTGTCATTCGACGATTTCAAGTTCGGCTATGCATCCTGCGTCGCCTACACGATTGCGATTCTTGTTTTCTTAGGAACACTTTTGATGAACCGTCTTAGTCGCTCTGAAGAAGGAGTCGCCTAGATCATGCGAAAAACACTTCAAAGCAGCCTCTCTTATTTCGTGCTGAGTTTCGCTGCTCTTATCTTCATGTTTCCGCTGTACTGGCTGGTTGTGTCGGCGTTCAAAAAGCCGTCACAGATTTTCACGATGCCGCCGCAGTGGCTTCCCCATCCGGCGACGGTACAAAGTTTTAGCGATGTCTACCACCAGACAAATCTGCTGCCAGCATTTGTCAACTCAGTGGTCACGTCCGGCGGAAATATCCTGCTGTCGCTGTTCTTGTGCTCCCTGGCAGGGTATGCGTTCGCCAAGTATCCGGCTGCGCCGGGCCACGGCAAGCTGTTCGGCTTCGTGCTGGCGACCATGCTGATCCCTGGAGCCGTGACCCTGATTCCCTCGTTCCTCGTGCTCGTGCACCTGCACTGGATCGATACCTACTGGGCACTGATCGTCCCCGGCGCGGTCAGCGCCTTCGGCATCTACTGGATGCGGCAGTATATCACGGCCAATGTCCCCGAGGACCTGCTTAACGCCGCCCGCCTTGACGGCTGCAGCGAGTTCGGCATTTACTGGCGCATCGTCCTGCCGGTCGCCCGACCTGCGCTGGCGGCGCTGGGAATCATGCAGCTAATCGGTTCCTGGAACAACCTGCTGTGGCCGTTCATCGTGCTGCGAACGCCGAGTATGTTCACACTCCCAGTGGTGATCTATCTGCTTGATGGAGAGATCCGCACCCCTTATGGCCTGCTGATGGCAGGCGGCCTTCTGGCGACACTGCCGCTGGTCCTGGCTTTTTTGTTCTTTCAGCGCCAATTCATCGCGGGCATCACTGCTGGAGCGATCAAACAATGATCTGCCTGGCCTCCGCGCTTAGGGCGAACTGGCGTGAGAACTGTTTTGCACCTCGAACCGCAGCGATCCGCGAAGTCTCGGCAAAAGAG
>JBPBQB010000234.1:0-7860 GCA_050954545.1 Janthinobacterium lividum
CGCCAAGCCCGACCGCGCCGCTGCTTTGCAAGGGGTTGGCGATCTCCAAGACCATTACACACAGCAGGCAGCCCAAGCATTTCGCCAGGCGCGTATCCCAGTCGAGGCGTCGGCTAACTAGAATAAAACTGACATAACAGCCTATGACGGTGGCCTGAACGAGAACAAGCGGGTCCTGGGGTGCCCAGCCGAACGCGGGGATCAGCCATCGACGCAGCCCGCCCAGGAACGCTAAATACACGAGTATCAGTAGCAGCCCGTCGCGCGGCGACTTGACCAGGAGCAGAAACAGCAGCCCGCCCACCGACACTGCCAGCAGGACTCGCTCTCCCAGCGCAGTCGCAAACAGCGCCGGGGCGTTCACAACAATAGCCAGAATAACTGCAAGCACAAGCCCGCGCGTCAGCATTGAAGGGGCACGGGCTTTATCCGAGAGACGAGCAGCAGCAAGTTTTGGCGAAAAGCTGTGGCTCATGTCTGCCGCTCTCCAATCATCGAAGCTGACGCAGGCATAAACGCAAGCGTTTCGCGGATCAAAGTGTGCGCGAACCGTTCCGTCGAAAACTCCTGGGCTCGTATCCTCGCAGCTTTTCCGAGTCTCGCCGCAAAGTCAGGCTCATCCAAATACCGTGTGACTGCCGCTGCCAGGGCCTCTGTATCCCCGTAAGCAGTCAGGAGACCATTGACGCCATCGGTAATGATCTCAGTCGGTCCGGCGGCACTGCCTGCGATCACCGGTTTGCCGAGCGCCATCGCTTCGATCACGACAATGCCGAACGGCTCATGGTCGGAGGCATGGACAACTATATCCATTGCCTGCATCCATTCGGGGATATTGTGCTGAAGCCCCGCCAGCGTTATCCTCACCTTCAATCCGAGCGCACGGATACACGAATCAAGAAAATCGAGATAGTCAGGTTCCAGCGCGTGCAGGCCACCGACAATGACGCAGTGGGCGTTCAGGTGAGACTGCAAAATCTTCGGCATCGCTTCGACCAGCACATGCATCCCTTTCCAGTGCTGCAATCGGCCAACGATCCCGATCAGCGGGCCGGACTCCGGCAGCCCTAATCGACGCCGCGCCTCCGCCGGATTCGGCAGGCATTCCGGCGTGAACCTGGCAAGCTCCGCTCCCGGAAAGACAACGCTCAGCGGTCGAGCCGGCTTGATCCGTGCCTGTGCGTCTGCACTTGCCTGAGAGCAGACAAGTATTCCAGTAGCCGGCAAGCAAGTCGCTAGACGGTCCACCCAGCTTCTGCCGAGTGGAATGCCGAGCTGATACCAGGCATTCGGAATGCCTGCAAGCAGTGCCGCTGGAGCGCCATAAAGCTGTCCCTGGTTCATCCAGCCAAGAACCATCGAAACGTGTTCCCGCCGAACAGTCGCCGCAATACGTATCACTGTCGCACCATATCGGCACTCCCGCAGTCGGCCTGACTCGATCACTTGCGCCGTTGCGCCCATTTCCCGGACTCGCCGAACCATGGGCCCGTTTTGCAAAAAGATGACAAGCCAGTCAATGCCAGCATTTCGCCCTTCTTGCACCAGATGCAAAAGCATTATCTCCCCACCGCCGCGCTGCTCCGCCAGGGGCATGATTACTGCGATCTTCATAGAGTTGTCCTGAGCGTTGCCTTTGTCAATCCGCCAAGCAGCCGTTCCGCAATGCTGCCCCAATAAAACTCACTGTCGTACAGCCGCCGGCCTTCCTGGCCGATTCGCTCGCGCAGAGCACTATCTTCTGCCAATCGCAGAACGTGTGAGATAAATTGCTCCGGCCTGTTGGCCTCCGCCAGCAGAAAAGCCTTGCCGTCCGCTTCTCGTAAAATGCTGTCCGTATGGATTCCAGAAGTCCCGACAGTCGCGATACCGTGCTGAAGGCCGGTCATCAGCGAGCCACGCCGGGTCGACACCCCATCTGTAAATGGAGTCAGGTGAATATCCATAGCGGCAAACCGACGCGAGACTTCTTCCGGCTCAAATGGCCCGCCTGCGATCAGCGGCAGAGCTATCTGTGCGCGAACAGCCGCGTCGCCAGGACCGACATACAGCACTACGACTTCCCGGCCTGCGTTACAAACGGCCCGCGCCGCATCCCGTACCCAATCCATCCGGCGCGAAAGATGCATCGCGCCGAACACGCCGAGTACCAGTACATCGTCTGAAATGCCTAGACGCCCACGGGCTTCGGCGCGTGAGATCGGAACGCACGGAATATTAGACCCGACCGGCAGGTGAATGATCTGTTTGCCTGGTAACTTCCCGCGATAAACCTGCGCCCATGACTCTATCGAGAAAAACAGGATATCGGCAGTGTGGCTCATTAGGGCAAACTGAGGCCGCTGCCAGAGTGACATCACCCAGAACTTCCAGTTGACGCGGAATGGAACAAACGTCTCATGGGCCATGACAGCAACCCGCACATTCGGGCAGCGTTGCTTGATCTGCCGCATGACCAGCGGTAAATGCAGGTTTAGACCCCAGCGCCCGAAGCTGAACGGATTATATTGCAGCAGCACCCAATCCGGCGGCTCGGCAGCGATGCGTTGAACAAGGTTCCAAACACTGCGCGGCTTGGAGATCGAGAAAACTGTCTCAATCGCGACGCCAGGGATCGCTGCCGGGCTTTCCTGCGCTGTCAGGACTTTCACGGTCGACGTTCGAGCAAGCTGCGCCGCGATCTGTGCCGAGTAATCACCGATCCCATCCAGTTCCGGCGGCAGAGCCGCCGTGATGATGTGGATATTCATAGTCTTAACAGACGCTCCCGATAAATTGCGTCTGTTTCCTGTGCGATTGTCACCCAGGAAAATTGCTGAGAGCGCTGTTTCGCCCAGCGCCGTGCTTCCGACAGCTTGGAGTGATCCCACAGAAGCGTTGTGACTCTTTGAACCATCGTTTGGACACTCCCTCTCGGAACCAGATAGTTAGTCGGCAGCAGCATCGGCAGCCCCGGAGCATCGTAAGCGATCACCGGCACAGAGGCAGCCAGCATCTCCAGCACTCCAAAGGGCATCCCTTCCATGTATGAGGGGAAGACACCGACCGAGCAGGAAGCAAGTAGAGCAGGCAGGTCATCAGAGTGGAACTTAGGAATGATTTCTATCTTTTGCCGCAGGGCGACCGGAAAATGTGCGAGTACTTCTGCCGCCGTTTGGAACAATCCGGCTGTTCCCAGCAGCCTGAACTGCGCGTTGGGCACAGACCGAACAATGCTCTCGACCAGGGCAGGAAACTCGTTGGCTCCTTTCCGGTAATCAAAAGTCCCGACAAACGCGATTATTGGATGCGCCGGAGCTTCGCTCGGAACGAGATCAAACAGGACACGGCGGTCACGGCTGATACCGTAGGGCAGGACCACGATCTTGTCGCCAGCGATGCCACGGCGTATTAACTCAGCTTTATCGTCGCCATTGCTGACATTGACCAAATTAGCTTGCTCGACAGTAATCTGCGCCTTGCAGATCATGTCTCGTTGGTGTCGCGCCCTCTGTCTGACCAATCCTCCTATCCTGACTTTGACGCTCTGCGGCTGTGGGATCGCGATTGTTTCTAAGTGATGGGCCAGCAGGACAGACCGGGCAACAAACAAACTCTTGCGGCTAAAGCCGCCACGCGGGTAGGGGAGACATGCATGGTCATAATCCACGACATCGTAGTCTGCCGCATGACTTGTCAGATATGAGCGCAGATCGCTTGGGCAGAGAAGGTCGCACTCCCATCCGATCCGCCGCATTTCTTCTGCCAGTTCAACGGTCACTTTAGAGCCTCCCAGCTCTTTCGAGAGTCGGATCGGACTGCAAAATAGGATTTTCATAGTGGACCTTGAGTACTTTCCCACGCCTCAGCCAGCGCTTCTCGACCAGATGCCAGCTCAAAATCGCACACCCGCCAGCGATAATGAGCGATGCCAGTGTCAGTGTCATGATGTTCCATCTGCCGGGAAATTGGGAAACAAGCATCTGCTGTACCGGAAACGCATACAGATAAAGGCCATACGAAAAATCGCCGTACTTGGCGAAATTCTGTAACCCAAGCCGGGAGCAGAAAGCGAAATAAAACAGCGCATACCCACCCAATACGGGCAATGTGTAGGACAACGCGCCTGTCAGTTCTGAGAGTAGAAGCACCGCAAGCGAGCTCAATAGCAGGGAGCGCGTGTACGGGATAAAGTCACGGTACAAAGCAAAAGCCAGGCCCCACAGAAAGAAAACAAGAACACGCAGCGAGTCCGAGAACTCGCCGTGTCCCATCATGCACTGCATCCCGAGTGCGGCAGCGGACATCATCAGCACGCTCACCGGGTGGCGAAAGACGCGCCGCGAACCCATCATCCCGACCAGAATATAGCCAATGGTCTCACAGCGGATCGTCCAAAGTGAGCCGTTGACACGCCAGGGCAGGGGATTATGCGCGAACACGCCAGGCAGCCGGTCGGATTCATGCAGGCTGACCGTTCCCAGAAATCCGAAATAGGCCCATGTGCTATGGCTCAGGAAATAAGAGCGCAGTGGCAGTTCTGTCGCCAGAGGCCCAAAAATGAACACCGTGACAATCAGAATCCCAATGAGTGCCGGCAGAATACGCCGTATTCGTTTTCCAGCATAGTCCGCAGCACTTTTGCTCTGCTGCCGGCTCTGCGTGATCAAAAAGCCGCTGATGAGAAAGAAGCTGTCGACGGCGATGCCACCGAATGCGGCTTGCCCGTGAGTCCACCGCAGCAAGGGGTCATAAGCGGCCAGCGTTCCATTGAAGAGCAGCGCGAACGAATGCGAATAAATGACAAGTGTCGCAAGGCAAAATCGCAGGACATCAAAGTTGTTTTTTCGCCCCAAGCTGACATCGCCCAATGTCCGATATGCTCTGTTTCTCATGGCTGGCTGCCCTGAATCACGGCATAAAGCGCGACTTCCAACTGAGGCAGCACGATTTCGCTGCGCCAGGCCTGCGCTGTGCGCCGCGCATTTTCCGACAAGTCTTTCCACGCGCCAGGCTGGGACAATGTCCGAACGATGCTGCCCGCAAACGCGGCCCCTGTCAGCGCATCCACAAGCAGGCCGTTTATTCCGTCGATAATATACTCACTCGGGCCGCCGGAACGGTGGCAAACGGCAGGAGTTCCCACTGACATTGCTTCTACGATACCGCGCCCGTAAGGCTCCCCAAATGATGTCGATACCAAAAAATCTGCCTCGCTCAGATACCCATAGACTTCGCTGTTGTCGACTTTCCCCTGGAAGCTTATCCACTCATTTAAACCAAATCGGGCGCAGTAGACGTCAAGCTTTTCTTGCTCCGGCCCCTCGCCAAGCACAATTCCGACGGCATCGATTCCCGAGTTCCGCAAAGAGCGAATAGTCTGACAGAACAGCATCGGGTTCTTGCCGGGAACCAGGTTCCCGGCGAACATCAGCACGACATGCTCTGCTCGGCGGCGGCTTGGCTCAACCGGTGGCGGGTCGATAATGACCGGCAGAGTCACAACATCTGCTTCAGGAAATTGCCGCTGCATCATCACAGCATGATCGCCGGTGGCACAGAGGATCAGCGACGCTTGCTGCAATGTCCGCAGCCAGCCTCGCGCGGCAGCCGGCCCGATAACACTCTGTAATCCAATGCCGAACCGGGGTCGACCGCTCTTTAACGGAGTGCGCGGCTGAGCGGGCCAGTTGTAAAAGAGAGGACCGATCACCAGCGGCCTGCCCCCTGTCTGAGGCACAGTCGGACAACCATTGCCATAGGGATGCATTCGCCAGATCAAGTCGAGCGAATGCTGCCGCGAAAGATTTCTCATCCAGCGATCCGCTTGCCAGGCGTACTCCCAGGGAGCCAAAGAGTTTGCTGGAAGCAATCGCTGACCAGTTTGCAAATGCAAATTCGGGCTGCAATTGCGGATCGATGCAGCATTGGTATAAGCAAAGATCTGATGCCCGCGTTCAGCCAGGCCATTCAGCAGCGAAAAGCAGATCAGCCCATCCCCATGGGACTCATGATCGGTCAGGCACTCCGAGGCGCGATGGACAAAAATTGTCAGCTTCTTTAACATGGGTTACCTGATGCCCGCAAGATGCAACAGCGCGGAAAGATGATCGATATCCACTCGAATATCCGCTTTGATCGGCGCGATATTCTGACTGTGCGCCTCGCCGCGAAGATAGTGATAGTCTAATCCAAGCTCATTGCACAGCAGCCAGGCGGGAGTGTCCACATAAGCTGGATTAAAGATCTCGACGAGCTTTGTCTGAGGCTTGCAGAACAGCATATTCGCATAGCCGGAGCCGGCGGGGGATACGACGACATTTGCCAATGCAAAGACGCCTGCCTTCTCAGACATCGACAGTGATTCTGCGGCAACAACGTGAAAATCCAGCCCGTGCAGAAAACGATCACTTTGTCTTCGTTGATGACCCGCCGCCATTTTGCCTGAGCGCGGCTGACATAGATTCGGCTTTTACGGGCATGAAATGCCTTTTGATCCGCAGAGGCAAACTTTGATTTCAAGAAATCCAGCAGCCAGGCAGCCGGCTGGAACACGCCTCGAGGCAGGGAAGGAACAAGGAGACGCTCCGCTTGAATATGCGGGCATTTAGTGCTGTCGATTATCTTTGCGGTCTCGATGCCAAGCCGTGCAAGGGTCTCTCTTTGATAGGCCAGATGCGGCTCTGCGAGATAGTATTTGTCGATCCTCTCCGGCGGGTAGCCTGCCCGCCCAAGCAACTCGACCCGGGGCAGTATATCCAGCAGCCAGTGTGAATAATACTCAGCGCTGAGCGTTGTCAACACGGCGACCGTGCCTTCTACCTGCTGAACGCGAGGCAAACATACCTGTGAAAACGCAGAATGCCGGCCCCGAATATAACGCTCATGATCATACTCTGCTGAGACATCTTCCAGCAGCATGTCATCCGGAGTTATAATCGCCCCGTTTGCCCCCCAGACCCGTCCGTTGGGAATTGCCGCGACAAATGTTTCACCCGCCTGGGCTGATAATTCGCGAAACACAGGATGAGCGTGAGCGTCCAATGTCTTCGGCAGCGTTCGAGTGATGAGCGCTCCATCGTGGACTTTTGTATAAACGGCAGTAGGGTGTGCGCTTTTGCTGTATTGCTCCACCCAGTCCTTTGTCTTCGTGACCAGCCCTTTTGGCGGCCCGTAGACTTTGGAGCTGACCGGGATGTGCCGCAGCAGAGGCGGCAGCAAAGTCAGAGCAGGTTTTTTGATTGCTTTGTGATAGAGTGGCCGTGCGGATTCCCTCCAAGTCGCCTTCATATGCGGGACACTCCTACTCTGGCGACGGCCAGCACAGATCGGACACTTTTTAAGTAGTCAATGCGGCAGGATCTTCTTCGCAGGAAAGTCTGCGTGAGCATGAAAACATTCCAGGGCAGCGTCATCACAAAGATCAGGCGCAGTGTCAAAGCATTCACAAGGCCGAAGTGCTTCTGTGCGAAGCGCAGAGATGTCTTTTTCAACTCGATGCGTGTTTTGTCTGCGTTTCCACCGATTTTGTTAAACGTCTGGCCTCCTAAATGTGTCAGGACTGCTCTCGGGCAATAAGACACGACCCATCCAGCCCTGCGTGCCCGGAGGCACCAATCGACTTCTTCGCCATTGCCGATTGGCGAAAGAACTGCATCCAGCAGCCCGATCTGTGCAAGTGTGGATTTTCTGATCACAATGCACGCACCGAGAACCCAGTCGACCTGAGCATCGGTGTTCTGGAACTGCGCCGGATCAATCGACGCGGCTTTGAGGAAGTCGAGTGACCTCGGCAGCAGGCAATTCGCGACAACTTCCGTGAGCAGACCCGTAAATCGGAAGGTGCAGTCCTGCTGGGTACCGTCGCTGTTCAGGAGACGC
>JBPBQB010000246.1:0-7849 GCA_050954545.1 Janthinobacterium lividum
CATGAAGAGCTTTATACTTGGGAAACAAGGGAAGATGTGCTAGGGGCGATAACTGATATAGTGCAAACGGACAATCTTCGTGAAGCGCTAGTTGATACGTTTGCACCCGACAAACCGGCGGAGAATAGAAGAATCGCAGCCTTGAAGATTGTTATAGTTATGATTGATGCTATCCTAAATAATCGGGAATCATCTGACTGGGGTGATGTCAATGAAGAACGATCATTAGTAAGTGGTGAGAAACTGCACTTGCGCCAGCACCGGTTATTAGCTTTTCAACAACATTTACAATGGATTATAGATACATTTTCCCTTGTTCCTGATGTATATGTAACGATTCGATAAAGTAAAATATGAGCTTTGAACTGATAACAAAATCTACAGCGTCTGACTTAGTTTGCAGCTTAGCAGGGTCGCTTGGAGTGCTTAGTTTAGACTTAGGTGAAGACATTTGTTTCGGCCTAGATAATTGGATAAATGTAGGTGATATTAGACTGTTTCCCACTAACTCTATCGAAACTACAAGTACATTTTACTCCGATGCCATTTATACACAAGCGTTAGCCGCTAAGTTTGGTGGTTATGAGTGGCAATTGCCGACAGAAGAGGAAATTGAACGATCAATCGACAATGGTCTCAAAGAAGCACTGGCGGACGAGAAGAAAATGGTTGTCAAGATCTTCTTGCAGGCGTTACAAGATGCTATACGCCGTTCACTATTGCTTTATCCTATATTCGATGCTCATGGCCTTTCTGGTATGCCTCTAACAAGGCCTACTACTATTGTGCCAGATACTAGTGCTGTTCAACAAGGAGCGTTGAGCTTCATCTGTCAATTCCTGACACCAGCAGCCCGCATAAAAGTGCCTGCGATAGTTCATATGGAAATTATGATGCAGGTTGACAATTACTTTTCCGGTGTCCGCTTTAACCCTGACCACAAAAATAAGAAAAATTATCGGGCTGCTGCATTAAGAAGTCATGTCTTAAGTCAAGGCGGTCAAAGAACTCTTCTTCGCTTAGAAATTGAGTCTGATGCTGAGCTAGAGCGTGGAGATCTAGGGGCAGATCCGCTTCGTGGGATCGTACTCCCTAGCAGTGACCCTGAAGACAAAGCTCTTGGTCTGTCGAAAATATCAAGAAGTTTTGCTGATCGGCTAATTGTGGAAACTGCGCGACAGTTTCGAAGTCAAGTTAGACCTGACCATCCTTTAGCCTTACTTACGAGTGATCAAGGTATGGCCAGGATGGCAATGGCTGAAGGTTTAGATGTTATTTTCTTCCAAGCACGGTCTGCTCCTGTAGTTTGTGGTAGAAGACTGACTGGCACATTGTTTCATCCATTCAAGCGGGAACTCTACACTATTCCGCTTATTAATGTGCTATGGGAGTTAGCTGTTTCCTTTGGGGCGATCCGTTTGCTAAATCAAGAAACAAATGCGTTTTTAGAGCTATGGGCAATAGGTGGAGAAGAACTATCTTGGCAGACTGATCATGTCCGTGAAGACCTACTGTGGGTTACCCATACACCTATCTCAAATGTCACTATTGGCCAAACTGGGATGTCAACAGAGGCCCAATCAATATCTGACGACCTGAATAGTTTACCAAATACTGAAACGATTACTAACAGTGATCCGGAGGCTATTGTTGCAGGTGATCCCCCTGGAATCGTTGGTGAACTACTTCCTGTAACAGTAAGTTATTATAAGTTTACTCCAAATAAAATGATAAAGTTCATAGAAGCTTTATCAAAAAACCAATGCTCATCAAAGGCAGAAGCCAAAGAGGTAATTGGTGTTCAAACTACTGAAGAGACTAGGCGATATATTAATTTTTTACGCAGCGGGGAATTTATTCAACAAGACGGCGACCATATCTTTAGCAATGAAAGCACAAAAACGTTTTGGTCAGTTCTTATAACTTCGGATGCATCTGGATTGTTGAAAATGTTGCTTAGGATACCTTCATTTCAACTGTTATATAAATATGTATGCGAAAAAAAGCGAATAGAGTTTTCGGAGGAGCTGCCTGTAACAGCGTTCGCGAGAAATACATATATAAACATGGGCGAAGCAGCTTTAGCTTGGCTGTCTATTCCCAACGATGGTATTTTTGTTACTGGATTTGAACCTTCTTCTGAAGAATTTGCTCGGATAGCATTGGAAGTATATACACAAATTGCAGTGAAAGAACAACTTGAACATGTCCTTACGGGTCAATGGCTTGAATTGCTGGCAAGGAAGTATGCTATTCATCCTGTCGTCGCAAAAACTGAACTAGCAGAAACTCGCAAAAAAAATCTGTTGCAAGTATATCTTGAAGGTTCAACACCAGATACGCGTTTTGATCGGCACACTGTTTTTACGTTGTCGAGTGAAAGCGGAAGACCTATGTTTGAACCTCGTTTTTTGTATGATGGGAGTTTTCTTCTGCCGGGTACATCGTCCGTCCGCATCAAGATTGAAGGAGTAAGTAATGCCACTTGAGGGACTATTTACCGATACTAGAAAGACTTCACCATCCACAGATCGCAAGAGAATGTTATGTGAGATTTCCGGTGTTCTTGGGAATCCTTTTCCTAGCGCTGCACAAACAAGTGGTCATCCACATTTTCCAATCATAGCTGACAATACGGTTGACGATGCAATATCTTCATTCTATGCGGATAGAAAGTCACACGTTTTAGCGATTACTGCTACGCAAGGAATAGGGAAAACAAACCTGCTAAATGCGTATGAAAACGCTTTACAAAGGGAACTAGGTGATAAAGGATTTTTCGTAATACGTTACGTAGCGGACCCTGATCGCTTTTTTGATCGTCTCATTATATCAGTTCTTGAGTATTTGGGTGAGAATCATTTACGCAAATCGATCGAGGCATTATCGCTGAAAGCTAACCTAGAAATTGACAATATCCTGGATAATGTTCGAAACGCCGAAGTTGGAACAATGTTGCGGAACCTTCTTAAAGGAAAACGCTCGGGTACTTCAGAAGAAGATTATTATTATTTAGGATATCAATGGCTATTGGGACTACCAATTAGGAAAGCTCATCGCGAACTACTTGGAGTGAACTTCCGACTAGATACAGTGGAAACAAAAACTCGGGCACTAAGAGATATGGTCTACTTCAGCTATTCTGTCGGAACTCTTCAGGGTGTCTTCCTTCTATTGGATGAACTCGAAAAAGGCGATACATCTTCTAGCTCAAAGACAGAACTATTGCGTTACCTTCAGGCCCTAAGAGCATTAATTGATGCTTTGCCACAATATCTCTTCTTGATGTTAGCATTGACACCTGATGCCTTAAATCGGTATCGTGAAATGCAACCAGCTCTAAAGGGGCGTCTAGCAAATGAAGTCCGATTATCACCTCTGCGATCAGAGAGCGAAGCACTAGCCATTTATGAATGTTATCTTAATCATGCCCAGAATGAGGCTGCAAGTGTTGCAAAAGAAAACAAATGGCGTATTGGAAAAAATATACTAATCAGTACAGATACTGCAGTAGCAACCTACCGTCAACTTCTAGCCAGTAAAACTGTTGAGGGGGTCAGGCAACGAGATTATCTAAATCAACTACACCGAAAAGCGAATGAGAAAATTGAAGTTATTGTTCAGTAAAACCTTCAAACACAGTTTTGGGTGTTTATAGGCTTCTGGTTAATGTGGGGGAGAGAATATAATTCATGCTCGGAAGCGAACTGAGACGCAAATATCTGGAGTTTTTTGAGGCGAAGGCATCGAAGCGGCTGCCGTCGGACTCGCTGGTGCCGAATGATCCGACCCTGCTGTTTACGTCGGCAGGCATGGTTCAGTTTAAGCCGTACTTTTTAGGCTTGCAGACGCCTCCTGCCCCACGGGCGACGACGGCGCAGAAATGTCTGCGGACGACAGATATTGAAGATGTCGGGGATACGTCTCACTGCACGTTCTTTGAGATGATGGGCAACTTTTCGTTCGGCGATTACTTCAAAGCCGAAGCGATTGCTTACGCCTGGGAGTTCTTGTTTGATGTCCTCAAGCTAGACATTCAGAACGTTCGGGTGACTGTCCACGAAGACGACGAAGAAGCCTACGGACTCTGGCGCAATGCGGGGATGCCGGACGCGAAGATTTTCAGATTTGACGAGCATGCAAACTACTGGCCGGCGGGCGCGATCTCGAAAGGTCCGAATGGTCCCTGCGGGCCGTGTTCGGAGATCTTCTACGACACGCAGGCGCACCTCGCGCCCACTCCTGACGGCGAATGGGACGACAAGCGGTGGCTGGAGATCTGGAACCTCGTCTTCATGCAGTTTGATCGGAGCGACGGGCCGACACTTACCCCTCTGCCGCGCCGGAACATCGATACGGGCATGGGACTGGAGCGCACGGCAGCAGTGCTGGCAGGCCTGCGCGGGCCGTTTGAGACGGACCTGTTCGCGCCGATTCTGCGTCAATTGGAAGAAATGTCCGGCCTGAAGTACACGAGCCAGGACAGTGATCCGAAAGACATTGCGTTTCGGCGTGTTGCCGATCATGTCCGGGCGACAGCGTTCTGCATTGCCGACGGCGTCCTGCCGTCGAATGTCGGGCGCGGCTATGTTCTGCGTCGTCTGATGCGCCGTGCGATACTCGCAGGCCGCCGGACGCTGGGTATCAAAAAGTCGATTTTAGAACAGATTCTTCCGACGGTCATAGACCAGCGTAAGAGTGATTACCCGGAGCTGGAAGCCAAGCGCGAGACGATCCTGCGCTACGCGATCATTGAAGAAAAACAGTTTCGGCGAACGTTGGAGTCCGGCACGGCGCGTTTGCAGTCGCTTTTGGACAGCGGTTCAGTCACGGGTGACGATGCGTTTGTGCTCTTCACGACCTATGGTTTCCCCGTCGAGATGACGGCGGAACTGGCATCGGAAACAGGCCTTTCGGTGGACATGACCCGGTACGATGAGCTCTGGCAGCAACATCTGCTCGTGTCCGAAGGCGGCAAGACACGCGAAGTGTTCACGGACAGCGTCGTTCCGGCCC
This sequence comes from Janthinobacterium lividum, assembly GCA_050954545.1. Lineage (GTDB taxonomy): Bacteria > Armatimonadota > Armatimonadia > Armatimonadales > Capsulimonadaceae > JANXMY01. The sequence goes on from JBPBQB010000246.1 coordinate 5,017, forward strand.
TGCGTGAACGGAGCGTCGTCAAGACATTGTTTGTCGGCTACTCCGAGTCGCGAACGCGCGGCCAGATCACGGCCATTGTCAAAAGCGGTCAGTTAGTGGATAGTGCAAGCGAAGGCGAGACAGTACAGATCGTGCTGGATCAGACGACGTTCTACGCCGAGGCCGGTGGTCAGGTCGGCGATACGGGCCAATTGCACGGCGAAAACGGCGCGGCGGAAGTCTCAGACACCCAGAAAGACAGCGGCTACTGGTTCCACACGGCGACACTCACGGCGGGTGAGCTGCGTGTCGGTGACACTCTTGATGCTCAGATCGATGCCGGACGCCGGGCGAGTATCCAGCGCAACCACACGACCACGCATCTGCTACATAAAGCCTTGCAGACGGTTCTCGGGCCGCATGTCCAGCAGCGTGGGTCACTCGTTGCGCCTGACCGTCTGCGCTTCGACTTCTCGCATGATAAGTCGCTGACGGGCGATGAAACACGTCAGGTCGAGGGCCTTGTCAACGAGAAGATTTTAGATGACCTGCCGATCCAGATATTTGAGAAGCCGATTGAAGACGCCAAGCAGATGGGCGCGACCATGCTGTTCGGCGAAAAGTACGGCGACATCGTGCGCGTCGTCGAAGCAGGCGATTACAGTTTGGAGTTCTGCGGCGGGACCCATCTCGCGCATACGTCCCAAGCTGGCCTGTTCAAAGTAATCTCTGAAGGCAGCAGCCAGGCCGGTGTCCGGCGCATTGAAGCCGTCACCGGCAAAGCGGCTTTGATGCGGACACTGGATCAAGAACGTCTTTTGAGCGACATCGCCGCCTCGCTGAAGACGTCGCCGCTCAACGCGCCTTCATCGGTCGAAAAGCTGCAAGCCGAGCTGAAGCTCAAAGGGCGCGAGCTGACAGCGCTGCAAAAAGCGGCAGCAGGCGGTCAGGTAGACGCTTTAATCGCTGCCGCTAAATCGGGCCACGGCTTTCCATTGATCGTTCACAGTGTCATGGGCAATGCCGATGGTGAGACGCTGCGGACTCTCGCCGAAGAGACGCTGAATAAGCTGAGATCGGGCGTCGTCATTCTCGGTGGTACAGACGGCGGCAAAGTCTCGCTGGCGGTCCGGGTCAGTAAAGACTTAGTAGCGCGAGGCGTCCATGCCGGCAACATCGTCAAAGTTGCTGCTCCGATTGTCGGCGGCGGGGGTGGTGGTCGTCCTGACGCTGCCCAGGCCGGCGGCAAAGATGCAAGCAAGCTCACGGAAGCGCTGGCGACTGCCGAGCGTCTGGTCGGCGAGATGGTCGGGGCGTGAGGGAGCGATGGTTTGCGGGTAAGTCAAAGTGGTTTAGCTGGGGAACGCCACGGAATAAATTCCGAGGCTGGAAAGTGCCCAGTGTCGCGGCGACACAAGAGCAAAAAAGCCTTGATTTTTTCTCTCTTCCGTCCCCTAGACGGCGGGCACTTCCGAGCCTCGGAATTTATTCCGTGGCTCTCTTCCTGCTCCTCTGCCTCACTCCTCCTGTCCAAGCCCGCCCTCAAGTGCTGGTCATTCTGGCCGACCATCTGACACTCTCCGACGTAACCCGTTCCGATTTGCCAGGCTTTGCATCAATGCGCCGGAACGGCCAGTTGGCGTCGATGTCACCAGGGCTGGCGAAGAAGCCTGATGCGATAGCGAATGTCTACGCGTCACTGGGCGCAGGCGATGCCATTGGGGTAGAAGATAAATCGCAGGGACTGATGGCCGCTGCTCTGCGCCGTGCGGGAGTCCGAACTGCGCTCATCGGCAATGCCGACGGCGACGATACCGGCACGTACCGTCCTGCTCTGCTCTTTCTTCCTAATCCCGATACTTCCAGCGACGACGGGACAATCGCTGATCCTCTCGTACCTGGCGGCAGGCGGGAAGACCCGGCGCGGCTATGGACTGCAACACAGAAGGCATTCCAAACTGCCGATTTGGTCGTCGTTCACTTTGGTGATTTGGCCCGTATCGAGCGCGAAAACCAGCGCGGATTTCTGCTGCCGTCCGTGTACCAGAAGCATCGAAAAAATGCTCTTACAGCCCTAGATCAGTATTTGGGCCTGGTCACGGCTGGCTTTCAGGGGCCTCTCTTTCTCGCTGTCCCAGTGCCTCCCTTGCAGCCCGATGCTACTTGGAACTCGCTGACGCCGTTTCTTGCCGCGCATATCGGCACTCTCAATTCGCTGACGTCGGACACGACCCAAACGCCGGGTCTGATTGCCGGACGTGATCTTGCACCGACGATCTTGACCACGCTGCATGTGCCGATCCCACTGCAAATGACTGGCGCTCCTCTGCGCTCAGTCTCCGTTTCAGGCACGGCGCTTGTCCGTCTGGACCGCCTGGTCCGGCTCAATCAAGAAGCGCAGAATGCGATCTTCTGGGCGGTGGGGATCGTCGCCGGGACAATCGTTTTCAGTGGACTTGGTCTCTACTTCAGTGGACGCATGACAGGCCGTGTGGGGCAGGCATCTCGCTACGGCCTTCGCATTCTCTCGGCCTGGCCTCTAGCACTGCTTCTGGCCCCGCTGACCGCGCCGCAGAGTGTCAATGGTTACCTGCTCATCATCGCCGTCACAGTCGCACTGCTGGCACTGCTGCCTTCACCCACAGTGATCTTCAGCCTCACGGCGCTGGTGCTGGTCATCGACGGCTTAACGGGAACGCCTCTGATCTCGAACTCTGCCCTCAGCGAGTACGCCCTGTCCGGCATCCGTTTCTACGGCATCGGCAACGAGTACATGGGCGTCCTGATCGGCGGCTCCCTGCTGGCCTGTATAATGTCCCCCACCCCCCGCCCCTCCCCCGCAAGCGAGAGAGGG
>JBPBQB010000262.1:0-7770 GCA_050954545.1 Janthinobacterium lividum
GCACGGGACTTAATGTCAACGGCCCTAATGTTCCGTACAACGGCTAACGCCTGCGTGTGAGGGACAAGCCTGTCCATTTATGGACATGGTAGTTGACGTCATGAGAAGTTTGACAATCGCCATTGCCTGTCTGCTTGAAAGAAAGTAATTTGGCTTATTCTCGTGATACACTTTGTCAGACATAAATGCAACAAGGAGACCACTATGAAAGCACTCTATCAGACCGCCTCGCCGTATTAGGCAGACGCCATGAGCCTGCCCGTCAAAAATCTTGACGGAGCAATCCCCTTTTATCAGTCTGTAATGGGTTTCCATCTCGTGTCCCGCCAGGAGGAACCGTACCCATCTGCTGTTCTCGGGCGAGATAGTGTTCAGATTGGCTTAGCCGAGAACGGCGGGGACCCTAGCCAGGATGGTTGTTTCTTTGAGGTGAACGATGTGGAGGCGGCTTTCGCAGAGCTAAAGTCGAATGGCTTGGGACGGGAAGATGCTGGGTATCGGATGGATCAGTATGGGGAAACATCTTTCCGCGTGTTCTTTGTCATCGCGTCCGATGGTCTGTGTTACTGCCTTGGTGAGCGGCAGATCTGAAAAAAGCGCAGGCCGAATAGCCTGCGCTCTTTTCGTTTGCATACTAGTCCAATCAGCTTCGCTGATTGATCGGGGTGACTTTCAGATCGCGTGGGCCGGTGTAGATCGCGCGGGGGCGGATCAAGCGGTTGTCGCCGAGCTGTTCCAGAATATGTGCGGTCCAGCCTGCGACACGGGAAATCGCGAACACGGGAGTGAACTGGTCGTTGGGAATATTCAGCATCCGGTACACAGACGCGGAGAAGAAGTCGACATTGGCTTTGAGCGTGGTCTTACCCTTCGCGGCAAGCGCTTTGTCGGCGGCTTCCTGGACTTTTTCGCTGATCTCGTACCACTTGGAGTCGCCGGTGGTCTCGGCAAGCTGCCGGGACATCTCGCGCAGGGAAACAGCACGGGGATCAAGTGCGCGATAGACACGGTGACCGATGCCGGGGATCTTCTTACCCTCGGCCAGCATCTGGGTGACGATTGCATCGGCTTTGTCAGGAGTGCCGATCTTTTCCAGCAGGTTCATGACGTTGACATTCGCGCCGCCATGCAGCGGGCCAGCCAGAGTGCCGACGGCGCTGGTGACGGCGCTGTACATATCGGTCAGGGTGGCGACTGTGACACGGGCGGCGAACGTCGACGCATTCAGCTCATGGTCGGCGTGAAGGATCAGCGCAACGTCCAATGCGTGAGTCTCGGTATCGTTCGGGACGGTGCCTGTGAGCTGGTGCAGAAAGCTTGCAGCGGTGGACAGTCCGGCAACCGGAGCGACCGGCTCCTGACCATTTCGGAGCCGATCCAGCGTACCGACCAGGGTTCCCATTTGCGCTGTGACCCGCAGGGCTTTTCGCTTGTTGGCTTCCATGCTCTCGTCGCCTTCGTCCGGGTCGTAGAGGGCCAGCAGAGAAGTGGCAGTCCGCAGGGCATCCATCGGCGTCGCAGTCTTTGGGAACTGCTTCAGGAGTGCCAGCGCCCCTTCCGGGATGGCCCGGTTGGCGTCAAGTTCAGCCTTCAGCGCCGTCAGCTCAGCCTCCGTCGGCAGGCTGCCGTTCCACAATAAATAAACGACCTCCTCGAAGGTCGTGTTCTGGGCCAGGTCATGAATATCGTAGCCTCGATAGATCAGCTTGCCGTTGATTCCGTCGACATCACAGATGGAGGACTCTCCGGCGATGACATCTTCCAGGCCCTTTGCAAATTCTTTGTCGTCTGCCATAATGTGTTTTCTATCCTCAGCGACCGGTTGGGCCGGCGCTAGTCACGCGGGTTGCGCCGCCGGTATTTTACCCATTTTCCCCGGAGGCTGTCAAACTTTTTTCGCCTGTTTTGTCCGTCTCAGTCTCCGCTGTTTCCGGGTCATCATCCCACTTTCCCGCGACAGACATCTTCGTGCCGCAGCAAGCACACAGGCCGATCATCGCCCGCCTCCCGTTCTTCATCAGTGTCCGCGTGGCAGAAAGCATTTCTTGTTTGGCACAGCAGCGTACACAGTATCCTATCAAGGCGACCTCATAAAATTCCAGGCAATAATACAGTAAAGATAATGGGGAAGGGAACGCGGAATTATATCATTCGCCCCGCGCTTTGTCAAGGCGGATTTTGATGAACATCATAGGCGTTTTGTTCGTCTTCAGGATTACGCCGTATATTCGACATGACTTTGTGGAATAATCGAGTGTGCCTGCTGGAGAATCGCCCTATGAAACTATCTGCAATCCATTCTCGTGCATTTGCCGCCGCTTTGACTTCGCTGGCCGCGATTGCGGTCGCAGTCTCGGCGGCCCTGACCACGCCCATTCGGCCCGTCGCTGCCGATGTGCCCAAAGCGAATTTGACTCAGGTAAAAGCTTTGTACGCCGAGAAATGCTCCGCCTGTCATAACCTGCCTAGCCCGGAAGAAAAAGGCTACACACGCCCCGAATGGCAGAGGACTGTCAATACGATGCTGACCAAGTATCATGCGTCTGAGTCCATCTCGTCCCCGGAAGCCGCCCAGATTGTCGACTATCTCGCGACTTTCGCCCCGAAAACCGCGACTGGTACCGGTGGACGGCGCGGCGGCGACCCGTGGGCGACCGACAGCACGGATGTCTGGAACGACACGCCCAGCGCCTCCCACGTCTTCAACTTCGAAGCAGGTGGCTTCGCAGGCCTCGCACCTGTTGGCTCAGGGACTCCCGGCCCGGCCCCCCTCTGCTCCGTTCAGCAGGACAAGCCCGGTGCCGACGGCCTCATCGCCCATCTCTCCGGCCCCAATTTCCACCCGGACCGGTTCGCCGTTCTGCTGGACCGTGCCGATCAGGGCCGCAACGTCGACATCCATGTCCGGTTCCGAATCGACTCCGGCAAAGTCAGTCCTGCCGTCGGGATCGCCTTCGCTTACGCGAATCCCACCCAATACACCGTCCTGCGCTGCAATCAGTCGCTGGGTGATTTGGCATTAATTCAGATCGCCGGCTCAGTACATACCACTTTGCAGCAGACCGCGATTGTCCTTCCCCCGGCTGCCGCGCCTTCTCCTGTCTCCACCCCTCCCAGCCCTACCGCCACGCCGCTGGCTCCCGGCTGGCACACGCTGCGCCTGCTGGTTCATGATGGTCAAGTACGCGGCTGGATCGATATGCAGAAGCGCATCAGTACTACACTCCCCGCCTACACCGGCGGCAAAGTCGGTCTCTGGACCCAAGGCAACACCTCCGCCTCCTTCGACGATTGGACCGTCGACTGCTACGATGCCCCGCCGACCGCTCCTGCACCGCTCAGTTAATGGTCAGATGTAAACAAAAGAGCTTTGAGATAAATTGTAAAATCACAAATTTTTACCGAGCGTGGGCCGTGCATTAGTTAGAATATCCCAGAAACAAGCAGTTCCCGATTAGCATATCATCTGTCTTGACACCGACAGATAGCCACGGTGCTTGCAATCTCGGTATTCCGTCTGAACCAATCAAATAACGAAACACACGATCTGTTCTCAAATCACGCACATACAACATATGTGAAGCCGGGTCGAAAACAAGGCCCTGCGGAAGGGCAAAGCGCTTCTCTGGAACGAGCTTGTCCTCGCTGTACAAAAAACCGTCGTCTGCCATGTACCAGCTAAAAGGGACTGACAGCATCCCGTCAGCCAACTGACGCCACACTACCAACTGATGGTTACTGAAGCTTGCCTCAATGCCAGGCTGACCGATACCAAACACCAACCGATCTTGGCCGTCGATCACAAAAGTAAGAACGGTAATGGACCCAATCTGGTCTTGCTTGAGATGCAGCGTCCCGTCTGCCGCAATCTGCCAGGCAGACATGCCGCCTTTGCTGGCGAGATACACCATCGGGTCAGAAGGTGCAGCGGTCAACTGTTGAGGGGCGGCATCCGAGTCGCTGCCTTGCGGGTCAAGCAGATTGAGTGCCCCATTCGGACGAATACGGTAGCACAGGGTGTAGGCTCGGTTGCCAGAGAGATCAGAGTTGTAGACGGACGCATACAGAAATTTGCCAGTGTGATCAACAGTCATGCTTGCCACTTTGTTACCCGCCTTGATCTGCCCGCCGGGAATGGGATGCAGCAATCCGTCCTTGCTAACTTGGCACGCTATGAGGTCATCATCTCCTACGATTCCATTGTATTGATCGTAATGCGGGTGGATCAGGTAGCAGAACCGCCCGTCCGGGGTGAAGGTGATCTGGTTGATTGGCGGCAGGAAAGCAAGGGATTGCTGAAGCATGGCAAGTTGACCATTGCGGCTGACCCGGTAGACGTGGAGGGGATTTGTGCCCGTGTAGAAGAAGTGCCCATTGGGATGCACGGCGCAAAGATAGTAATAAGGGCTTTTGACTGGTATAGAGGGAGGTATTAGGGGGACCAGTGCGCCGTCGGGTTTCTGCTTATATTGCAGTATGACATTGAAGGATTTGGCAGACTTGTACGGGGTCGGAGGATCATACTTGGTCAGAGGAATATAAACATAGGCTTGCGCTAGGGTTGACGGTGACTGAGATAACGACTTTGAGAGTAACTTTGACGGTGGTACTACTGGCTTGGGCGTGTCTGGTGCGCCCTGGACATTGTGGCAGAGGGCAATGACGCCGACAGCGCAGAGGACGATCATCCGCCTATTGTTTTTCTTGCATGTACTATTTTTCATAGAGCCTTTTCCCCGATTAATTCCCAAAAGCCGAGTTCTTATGTCCGAAGTCATTATGCCTGAGCAGGAAGCACTGACTCTACGCTCGTTCGACTGAGCTACAAGTTCGTCTACCTAGCCGTCCTCTCTCTGCCATCTGCACCCGCTACTCCTGCCACGTCGCTGGTTCCCGGCTGGCACACGCTGCGCCTGCTGGTTCATGATGGTCAGGTGCGCGGCTGGATCGATATGCAGAAGCGCATCAGCACCACGCTCCCAGCCTACACCGGCGGCAAAGTCGGCCTCTGGACCCAGGGCAACACCTCCGCCTCTTTCGACGACTGGACCGCTGCTCCTGCGCCGCCCCGTCGTCTGCTCCTGCGCCGCTCAGTTGAGACAAAATCAAGACAGAAGAGTCGATGGTTAAGACCATCGGCTATTTGTCCGTCTCAGGTACTATGGCAATTAAGGGGAATGACATGATTGCGTTCAAAGACTTCGCGCCGCAGCAGACCGCACCGGGCAGTCTCCTGTCTTTGCCGGTATATGAAATGTTCGACAGCGCGGTGGAAGCGGCCAATGCTTGGGTAGTGCAGGAGAGCGTTCGCGTTCTCAATGTGGAAACCGTGGTGCTGCCTAACCTCTGGCATCCCGGCAAGAAGGGAACGGGCGACCCGCTGCTGCGGGTGAACAGTGATCTCCCAGTCGATTGGTATCAACTCGTCCGAGTCTGGTATCAACCGGAATGACTGAAGCCAACACCCTGCGTCGCCGGATACGGTTCTGGCTGGGAGCATTTATTCTTGGGCTGGCCCTGAGCGGCATCACGGCGATTCCGCTGAACTGGGAGCTGAGCGTATTGACGCGCCTGGTCGGGCACCACTTCGGCAGCCTGTCGGACTGGATCTGGCAGGTGCAAAATGGGCTTCGGGAAACAGACGCGAAGTTCCCCTTCATCGCCTATGGCACGGACTGGCTGGCATTCGGTCATTTGATGATCGCTGTCGCCTTCATCGGCCCATATCAAGACCCCGTTCGGAACCGCTGGGTGATTACTTTCGGCCTCATTGCCTGTGTCTGCGTCGTGCCCTGGGCGCTTATCTTCGGTCCCCTGCGCGGAATCCCCTTCTTCTGGCGTCTGATCGACTGCTCCTTCGGCATTGTCGGTTTGCTGCCACTGCTTCTGGTGCATCGGGATATTGACCGCCTTAGCAAATGCCAACAGCATGCTGCAAAAGACTAATGCTTCGGTCGATGGTGCCGTGCAGTCCGCCGGGCAAAAGCGTGTCGATTAGGCAGAGCATAAATACGCATAATATGATTAGGCAGTGGTTTTTTAATAAATGGTCCTAATATGCGAGGGTGTGACGCCAAAAAATGTGTGTGCTGTGAATAGAACTGATTTCCAGAGAACCCAGAAGGTCCAAATCCAGCTTGCGGAAACTCTGAATTTGAATCATAGCCTCTCAGAAAATGCACCGGCATAATTGAAAACTTAGTGATTCCGGGTCCAAATGGTTCTGGTTTGTAATATATTGGCTCAGGCACAATCTGAGCCTGTGCTGGAACCGATGAAGTAGCTATAATCAGCAGCAAGAGTGAAGCAATAGAAACAGAGATACAGCGCATGACTTTTTCTCCTGTTCGTACATAAATGCCGGCAGAGTAACTCACTGAAGTTACTCAGAGATAACCGAGGGAGTGAACTCCACTCGCTGGAAATGGCCGTCCTTCGGACGATAAGATAATTATGCTGGCTTCTCTTTCGTCCGAAGGACGACATTATTGTAGCGAGTGGAGTTTACTCCCTCGCGATTTGACCTGCATGAATCCAAGTACTGAGCTCAGTGTACCTCCTTTATGGGCAGAGATCATGCACATCTTGTCTAGCAATTCAAGCATCAGGTATAATCAAGTATTACGATTGGCCGTACTGAGGCGGCATCTTCATGAAACCTTTGCTGCTGGCGCTGCTGACCGGCCTGCTGTTTGCGTTAAGCCTCCCGCCGTTCAATCAGGAATGGCTGGGGTGGGTGGCATTTGTGCCGCTGCTGCTGGCAGTCCAGAAACGACGGCTGCTGGAAGCGGTCGGGCTGGGAATGGTGGCAGGGGCGTTTTGCGGCGTCGTGCAGGCGGGATGGAACCATGACACGGCGCGGCTATTCTGGGCCTACATCCCGTTCCTGTGGCTGGCGTTCTTGTTCGGTGCCGTCGCAATGGCCTCGGCCAGTGTTCCAGAGACGTGGAAGCCTGCGGCGCGGGTGCTGGTAATCGCTTCCGTTGGGGTGAGCGGGGAATGGTTGACTTCGTTCCTGCCGCTGCCACTGAACATTGCCCTGTGCCAGTACCGAAACCTGCTGCTGATCCAGATCGCTTCACTTGCGGGTATCTGGGGCGTCTCGTTTCTGCTCTGGTGGATCAATGCAGCCTTGCTGGAACTGATCCTGCGCCGGAAGTTCGTGCCGCTCGGTATCGGCGTGGGTCTGGTCGTTCTGTCGCTGAGTTATGGAATAGTGACGCTGCGGGAGGCTGCTCATGGGCCAGCTCTGCGGGTGGCGGCGATCCAGGATCTGACGCGAGACGAAACGGGTGATCTGGCTCCTCTGCCGTCCGCGCCGATAGACCGCACGGCCATGACAAAAGCAGCAGCAGTACGCGGAGCCAAGCTGATCGTCTGGTCGGAAGAGTCGCTGGGCGGCGAGTTTACCCCGACTGACCCCAAAGATGAAACGCGTCAATTGGCGCAGCATCTGAAAACCGGCCTTGTCGTCGGCTACTCGGACGATGCCTGGCCTAAGCCGTTCAACTGCACGGTTTATCTCGCGCCGGACGGCACTGTTCTGAGTCCCGTGCATCACAAGATCCATCTCTACTTGGCCGAGCAGATGACCAACCAATCGGGCCACCGTGCTACGGTCGTCTCCACGGGGCTGGGACGGATCGGTCTGGAAATCTGTTTCGATAGCTGCTATACGGGCACCACGCGCGAGACCGTGCAGGCAGGCGCACAGCTTATCGCCATGCCGAACTACGACCCGCCCACGCCGCGCGGTGTTCTGCACCGTCT
>JBPBQB010000249.1:0-7763 GCA_050954545.1 Janthinobacterium lividum
GAACAGCTTCGGGGACGGATGTCATTCCTCTCAAGCCTCAATACGGCGCGTGTCTCCGATCGCCTTAAAGTGCCATCTGCTTACGACCTGCTGCTGGGAGCGGTATCTGATTTGCAGAGGTTCCGGCACTTGCCGTACACGGCTGAGATGGAAGCACTCTATCAATCCTGGCCTACTTCCGCCAAGCGGTTGGGAACACGCGACTGCCGGATCGCCGCAACTGCCATTTTACATAGCTTCACCGTCATCACCTGCAACCTAAGTCATTTCCAGCCAATCCCCGAGGTTCAAATAGAGGACTGGAGCCGCTAGGCTGAATGCCCTCTATGCAGCCGTTCACTTTGGTGAGGCGGCTTTTTTGTTTTTTCAGCGTACCCGTTCGGTCTGCCGCTTGCGTGAACATCAATACACGAGGAGAACAAAAATGACGGATTGGCAGCTACTCCGAAAGTTCACCGACCAGGACTCACAGACCGCGTTTACCGAGCTATCGCAGCGCTACACAAACCTGGTTTACCGTGTCTGCTTGCGAGAACTGGAAGATGCCGCGCTTGCGGAAGATGCGTCTCAGGCGGTATTTCTGATCTTAGCCCGCAAAGCTAAAACACTCACGCCAATCTGCCAGGAAGCGACGCTCTCAAGCTGGCTGTTCCAGACCGCTCTTCTTACGTCGAAGAACGTCAGGCGTCAGGAACAGCGTCGGCAGGTACGAGAGCAGGAGGCAGCGACTATGCAGGCTGGACAAGTAAACGAACCGCCCGGCTGGGTTGACGTCGAGCCGCTTCTGAACGAAGCGATTCGAGCGCTGCCATTCGGCCAGCGCACTCTTATTCTGGAACGCTTCTTCCAGGAACGTCCGCTGGCGGAAATTGGGGCCGGGCAGGGGATATCCGAAGATGCCGCTCGGATGCGTGTCAACCGCGCGTTAGACCGTCTACGCCGCTTCTTCGCCGCCCGCAACGTGACGCTTTCCGCCACTGCTTTGGCTGCAATTCTGCCACAGGCCGTCCGCCCTGCGCCTGCTCATGCTGTTGAAGCAATCCAGCGTCTTTCTTTGGCCCCGTCACCATCCGCCGCCAACACATCTTCTCAGATCATCGCCCAAGGAGCGATCCACACCATGAATCTCAAACGCCTCAGACTGCAAATGGGAGCCGCCGCGCTAGTCGCAGTCTTCGTCCTCGGAACTGCCGGGGCTATACAAGTCACCGCGCAGATGAAGGCTCGTGTTGTCCTGGCTGAACAGCAGCAAGACCAAACTCGTGCCCTCGCCGCCATGGACCAGATGTACGCCACTTATGCCGCTATGAAGTCGTTCAAATGCCATGTCATGAGCCGAGACGATTTAGGCGAGGTAGCGTCAGATGGCGATTATGAGATCGGGCGCCCAAATAAAATCCGCTTTAAGCGCTTTACGTTAAACCGAGATATGTCGGGTCAAACCTTCGCTGTTAGTGATGGTAGCAACTTGTTCACAACCTGCACGGAAGGCAATAGCGGGGTGCATGGAGCGGCGGATCGTTACGCCAAACAGCAAGTGCGTTTTGTCGGACCTCCCAATGTGCCGCAGGATTTGAGCCCATGGTTTGCGAGCTTCGGCGGGATCAATTTTAGCTATGGGGTTGAACCAGACTCGGGAATGCCTGACGTTATGCTGGGACTGAGGCTGCACAGCACCCCCGTCGGTCAAATGCTATCACCGGTCTACTCGCTTGGCCAGCCCGTTGTACAGGATTTGCCGGGTACGCCGGGGCCAATACCACTGGACGTAGTCATTGCTCATATTCCCTACGTTGCAGGAACGACAGGTAGAAATTGGCCGGGAGCCGCCGAAGTTGTCACTTATTATATTGGTCAGCGCGACCACTTGCTCTACAAGCTGACTGCGGCCGACCCGAGAACCTCTAATGCTCTGGAAACTGGAATTGAGTTAGATACACGGACTGAGACTTATGATAGTATAGCGATCAATTCAACGCTTCCTGCATCCGACTTCGTGTTCACACCGCCATCAGGCAGCCATGAGGTGCGGAATACAAGTGATTTGTTTCCTGGTGGCAGAATGTAGTCAATAGCGGCAGAAAAGATCGCAGCAATGAAAAGAACGCGGCAATGAATTGCGACATTGTGGGGCGAAGCGCCTAATGACCGAGGGCGCGGGCAAGGAGCGGGGCCTGCGTCAACCGGCATTGAGTCACGGAGTGACTTTCATTCAAGAGTAGCCCGGCACTTCCAGTGCCGGGTTCTTTTGCATCATGGCTAATAGTTTGGTGACAGTTTTCCAGTTGCGGCTTGTGCAGGTCGTAGCAAGCTTGGCATCGAAATAGGCATTGATTAGTTTCGTGTCCGCGACGCCATTGGGCAGGTGCAGATAGATTTCCTGGCCCTGAACGATAAATGTGTCCGGCGTTGATCGATTAGGATCAAGGGCAGAGACTTGGTCTGAACTTGGCAGATCGGCGAGGAACATGACATGCAGGGTGTCTTCTGAGACTCCCTGGGCTAAAAAGAGATTGTTTAGAAGAACGGCTTTTATCTGTGCGGCTGTCCGAATTATAACTGGAATGCGGTATCCGAAGCGTTCTGTGATCTGAGCGGTGATTTTTTGAGGGAGGCCAGCGGCCACGCCCGCCTCTGCCTGGAAAATGACGTTTCCGCTCTGGATGTAGGTCATTACGTCGCAGCAGCCGACTTCGGAGCAGATGTCGGCGAGGTCTTTCATTGGCAGCTTGTTTTTGCCGCCGACATTGATGCCCCGAAGCAGTGCGACATAGGTTTCAAGCATGGAGGCTGACCTGAATATTCACAAAAAAGCCGCCAGGATAACTCCCGGCGGTTTGCTTGATTTACTGTTAGCGCCAGGTCGTCGTACCTGCGCCCTGAGCGGAGGCAGGAAGATCGGGAGCGCCGACGATGGACTCGACGCCTAAGAACGTGTCCAGCTCTTCGTTCGTGTGACGCTGGGCCCACTGGGCGAAGCGCTCGCCTTCTGTTCGCGAACCCTGGAAGTGCTCGATGACATTGGCGAGGGCGTACTTGACTTTTTCTGCTGGGACTTTCCGGTGGATCGGACGGCTGAAGCTTGGGTGCATTCCCAAATCCCCGCCGAGCATGATGTCGAAGGCTTCTACTTGAGAACCGTCTTCGCGCCGGGCAAGACACCCCTGCAAGCCGATGTCCCCGACATGGTGCTGGGCGCACGAGTTCGGGCAGCCGTTCATGTTGATCTTCAAGCCCCGCTCGTAGGGGTTGGGAGCAACGATTTCAAGATGGCTGATGACGTCCCCGATCCGCAGCTTGGTTTCTGTGATCGCTAGGTTGCAGAACTCGATACCCGTGCAGGCAATCGCGCCGCGCCGGATATTGGGGACTTCCCAAGCAAACCCGGCGGCAGCAAGCTCTGTTTGAGCCGCCGCGATGTTCTCAGTCGGGATATGCGGGATCAGCAGGTTCTGAACATTGGTCAGGCGGAGCTCGCCGCCGCCGAACTTTTCGGCGATGTCGGCAGCGCGGCGCATCTGCTCGTCGGTCAGGCGGCCTGCCAGGACGCAGAGGCCGATCCAGTTCAAATCCGGCTGAGACTGGGCATTGACACCGATATGGTCCCGGTAGGTCTCGTCGGAGAACGTGAAGCCGGGCGCGGAATGGTCTGGTGTCCAGTCCAGCTTGGCCCGGACCTCGGCGGTAAACTTCTCGGGACCCCATTCAGCCATCAGATATTTAAGACGCGCACGGGTTCGCTTAGCCCGAAGCTGGTCGGCATCTCGGTAGCATTCGGCAATCGCCCGCATGACATCGACGATCTTTTCGAGCTGATCGGCAGGAACAAAGATGTCCAGAGGCTGGCCGAAGAACGGCTGCAGCGACAGGCCACCGCCCACTAAAAACTGGTAGCCGACAACGCCGTCCGAGTCACGCTTCTGAGCGACCAAAGCCGCATCGTTGATCTGCGGCAGTGTGCTCTGGATCGGAGAGCCCTCGACAGCGATCTTGAACTTGCGCGGCAGGTCCCCGAAATCTTTGTTCAAGTGAAAGAAGTTCTGGATAGCGTCGACTACCGGGCGCGTATCGGTCAGCTCCTGCGGGTCGAAGCCTGCTGCTGGGGAAGAAGTCAGATTGCGGGCAATGTCGCCGCAGGCACCTGCCGTGGTCAGGCCGCAGGCTTCGAGGCGTGCGAAGATCTCCGGCATATCTTCAATAGTTAGCCAGTGAAGCTGGATTGTCTGCCGGGTGGTGATGTCGCTGATGCCGCGTGCAAAGTCTTTGGTCAGGCCTGCGAGAGTCCGCATCTGCTCCGTAGTCAGCCGCCCGCCGGGGACTTTGATCCGCATCATAAAATGGCCCTGATTAGGACGCTGCTGGTAGACTCCGTACCATTTGAACCGCATGAAGTCGCCGGGATCGATCGTGTCGAACCCGGTTTCGGCGTAGCGATATATATCAGCCAGGACATCGAGTCCGGCTTTTTCTTTCTTCAATCGCTCTTCTTTAGTCTGCTTAATCTCGCTCATAAACTATTTCCCTACTAAACGACTTGCCAATAGCTCTCATTATACTTTTTCTGTTTTACCCATGTCAACTTAATCTGAAAAAACGCAGGGTAAAATGACTGCGTATTAAGATTGGGCAGGAGGGACTTACTTTGCGAATTACTGTGACATTAGGGCGGCAGCTTGGGTGCGGCGGCTCGTATCTCGGTCAGTGCCTGGCGGACGCGCTTCAAATTCGGTGCCTGGACCGGGAAATCATCAGCAAGGCGGCTCAGAACTTGCAGGTCGATGAGGCCGATCTTCTGCACCGGGAGGAGCGCGGCGTCTCGTTCTGGGAACGGATGCTGCGCGGGATTACGACCGGCCCGCCGGAAGCGCTCTATCAGGCCCCAGTCACACTTTCCGTGACCGACCGGGACCTGCTGGCTGCTGAGACCGAAGTCATGAAAGAGATCGCGGCTCAGGAAGACTGCGTCATTGTCGGACGGATCGCGGCCTATGTGCTGCCGCCGCATCCCGGCATGGTCAACGTCTTTCTTCATGCCCCACTTCGTTTTCGCATTCAACGGCTGATGGAAAACGCGCAGGCGGCGACGGAAGCCGAAGCAAAGACATTGATCGCACGCTCGGATGAAACCCGCCGTCAGTACATCAGCCAGATGATCGGCAAAGAAGAATACGATGCCCGGTACTACCATCTTTGTCTTGATACGAGCGCATTGTCCCTGCCCGAGACCGCAGACCTCCTGACCGATTTTGTCCGCCGCCGAACCGCCGATACGCAGCGCTGAAAGCAATGCAGAGGATTTGTATGCGTCTCAAGCAGCCAATTGCGTTCGTACTTGTCACCATGTTTTTGCTCGTCGCTACGGCATTTAGCAGCGCGACTTATACCAACCCGGTCATTGACCAGCCTTTTCCAGATCCTTCGATCCTCAAAGTCGGTAGCCTCTACTATGCCTACGCGACGAATACGGACCCAGATATGTCGGCCCCACGCTATAATATGCTTTGCGCCCGCTCCACCGACCTCGTCCACTGGACCATGCTGGATGACGCTCTGCCGCGCCTACCTGTCTGGGCCAAACCGGGGCGAACGTGGGCACCTGAAGTCCGAGCGCTGCCCGGTGGCGCTGGATATGTGGCCTATTTCACAGCCTGGGACGCTGCCACAGATCAGCAGGCTGTTGGGATCGCCACAAGCCCGACCCCGGACGGTCCGTTTACCTCGCCCTCCCTCTCGCCGCTCATAGGACAGCCCACCGAAGGCGGTGCGATTGATCCGAGTTGTTTTCTCGACCCTGACGGCTCTCGGTATTTAGTATAGAAGAACGACGGCAACAGCCAGGGACGAGATACATGGCTGTGGGTACAAAAGCTTTCGCCGGATGGGCTGAACTTGACAGGCATTCCGACAAAGCTGATCAAAGAAGGCCAGCCCTGGGAAGGCAATGTCATAGAAGCACCGACACTTTGGAAACACGGCTCCAAGTATTATTTGTTCTACTCAGCGAACTCCTATGCAGACTGCCGGTATGCAGTCGGCTACGTCGTGGCAAATTCGCCACTGGGTCCTTATAAAAAGCCGTGCACGACGCCCTGGATTGCCGGCACGGCGGGGGTCTGCGGCCCTGGCGGCGAAGACATCGTCACTACTCGTGACGGCACCGATTGGATGGTCTATCACACCTGGGCCAAAGGCCCAAAATCATACCGCAGCATGAGCCTTGACCGGCTGGATTGGGTGGGGGACGTGCCTGTCCTTGACGGACCCTCCCGTCTACCGGAGCTAGCGCCAAAATCCCCTTGAACTTAGGAATTGCTTCGACTGTGCAGCCATAAGTCAAAAAGCCGACGCCTCTCAGAGAGTTTTCTGGGAGGCGCCGGCTTTCGTTTTCAATACTAATTTTGCATTCAGCGCGGCAAATCCGCGCCGCAGTTCGGGCAGAAGACAAACGCGCTATAGGAAACGGCTGCTTTGCAGTTCGGGCACTTTCGCAGACTGTCGGGCGGTGTGTCCTGAAAGACCTCCGTGTTTGGCATCGGCGGCTCGGAAGACTTGGAATAATTGCCTGACAAAATCGCTTCGTACTCGCCACTCTTGAACCACGCATCTGTTTCGAGAGCACGAACGGCAGGGAAGGGGTGCGTCGTGTGCAAGGTTTGGCCCATCTTTAAGAACGAGTTGAGGGCATCTCGGCCCATCTCCTCATAGTCGCGGCCCTGCTGCAAAAACGCATCTTTATCCATCTGGGTGTAAAGCTTGCGTGACCCGCCTGCCAGCTTCATCTGCACGTTCAGAACTGTCGTGATGTCCTGCGACGCCAGCAGCCCGGCCCGGTCCGCTGTCAGCTCACTTTGCCGGTACCAATGGAAAAACGCATAGAAGAGGCCTGCGCCCAGTCCTTGTGCCAGGCCGAAAGTCCGTCCGCCAAGCCGCATCAAGAGGCTTGCCAGAAACTCCGCGATCTGCCGGTACAGGACATGGCCTGCTTTGATATGTCCCAGCTCATGCCCTAAAACGACGCGCCATTCATCTTCATCCAGCAGATCGATCAGGCCTGAGTACAGAACAATGATCGGGGATTCGACGCAGAACGTAAACGCATTCGCAAAAGGCCTCTGGTCAATAAAAAGCTGGGGCACCGGCATATCTAAGATAGCGCACGAATCGAGCAGCATGGCATACAAATTCCGGCACTGATTTCGATCCACCCGAACCGTATCCGAGAGGCAATAGAGCCGCCCCGTGCGATCCCCGCCGTACTCGTTGAACTTACGAAAAACCCAGTCGATCCCCGGCGCTTTCCGCAGTGCGGCCAGTGTCGCTTTATCAGTAGGGTGTTCAAAGGCCGTGGACGAGAGGCCAGGAAAACGCTGACGGTCCGGCATGGATTGCTCCTTTACTTTTCCAGAGTGATCGCGAGTATCTTGAGGCCGCGCTCATCCGGCAGGACAATCGCGGTTAGTTTCTTGGTCGGGTCCAATACCAGGCGGTAATCACCGAGCGTAACGGGGCCGGGTTTAGCTCCCACAGGTGTATTCTTGTAGGGGGCAGTAAACGCGGGAGCGCTCGGCGCAGAGTCCCAATCAGCAACAGTGACTGGCAGCGAGGCGGTTTCGCCGCCGTATTGAACATTGAGATTAGCTGTGACGGGCGTACCATTCCCGGCGGCGGCTAGAATATGAATAGCCTGATACTTACCGCTTGGAAGCGAAATGGTTTGGCCGGTGCAGGCAATGGTATTCGAGAGGCCCGTTCGGACAGCCGGG
>JBPBQB010000267.1:0-7761 GCA_050954545.1 Janthinobacterium lividum
TCCCGAGTGAAGCCGAGCATTCGGGCTGATGCCTGGTTGACGAAGGTAAAGCGGCCCTCACGATCAATGCCATAAATGCCCTCGTCCGTGGAGTCCAGCAGCAAGCGGTAACGTTCTTCGCTTTCTTCCAGGGCACGTCCGCGCTGCTCGGCATCTTCGACGGCGTACTGTGCCTGCTGCTGAGCCGCCTCCGCTTGCTGGCGAGCGTCTTGCGCTTGGCCGTGCGCTTTGCGCTGGGAGGCACTGAGGGCAGACACACTCAAACCGACGAGAAGAAAAATCACCAGCGTGATCTGGTCAACGTTGCTAGTGATCAGCAGGCTGTGGGCAGGGGCAATAAAGAAATAGATTGCGGCGAGTGTAGAAAGGACAAGAGCGACGAGGCCGCTACCCCAGCCGCCGAACCAAGCACTGAAAACGAGCGCGGGGAAGTACACAATAAATGCGGCTCTTCTGCCAAGAAATGGGTTCAGAGACAGGCGCAGCAGCGTCGTCAGGGCGACGATGAGAACAGTGAGAAAGTAAGCCCGAACAGCCACACCCTTGGAATGACGAACCGTGGTTTTTGGAGATCGTTTTATCTCTTCGGGCAAGTGACACATTCTCTTTCTAAAGGTCTTCCAGGCTTCGGTGCCAGACTGAAGACTGCCAGGCAGTGCCAGGGTGACTACACAAGTCAGCCCTCGCTAATACTGATCTAGCCGCCCTTAGCCTGATTCATGTCACCTGCTTTATCCGCCGCTTCTTGGGTTTCGTAGCGCAGGTGTTTCTCGGCACGCACGGTTGTGCCATGGGGATCACTGCGAAAAAACTCCAATCGGTCAGACATCAGTTCGAGCAAGGGCAAACCGAACCCGCCTAGGCGCTCACCGCCTTCGACATCTTTGCGCGTGCTGCCGACTTCAGGTACATCCCGAAAAGTGAAGCCTTGGCCCGTGTCCACCACCATAATCACGACACGGTCAGCGTAATATTCCAGCAGCACCTGGAAGCGACCCTCAGCAGACTGGGCGTGGCGGATGACGTTGCTGACGAGTTCGGTAACGATGGTTTCCACGTCTCCGATGTCTTCGTGAACCACCTTGAGGTATTCGAGCAAGCCGCGCCCGAACTGGCGAGTGAGGGGGACGTAGCTTCCATCATCAGGTAGGTCTAACGACAGCTTTAGGATCATGGGCGGTTGTCTTTCAATGGCTAACGCACTACGGCTGCGAAAAGTTCGGCTACGTCATTCTACGTCATTGCTAAGGTAGTTTGCTACAATAGTATACCTGATAGGATGCACGCCATAAGGCGCTATTTATTGAAATCCGCTTGACTTCATCGATCTTTGTGCGATACTCTCGTGATAGGATCGGCTGGACGTTCTCCCTGCCACTCAAGGCATGAACTAACCCGCATCATCTTCAGTCCGTGGCCCGGAGTCGTTCTCTTGCTAAAGCCCTACGACACTTGCTAAAGCCCTACGACACTTGCTAAAGCCCTACGACAACGGCGCAATCAGTTATCCACTTCCACATGAACGGCAGCACTCGTCCTGCTTCCGAGGTTGCATTGAGAAGGAGTATAACTCACTCTTGTCCTGTTGACTACTCTCTGCACTTTTATTTTGTTGCGTTGTAGCTGTTCAGGGTCATAACCTTTGTGAAAATGGGTACGAACATACGAACTCGCTGCAACCAAAAAGGGCGATGCAACAAAAATCGGATGAACACGGCGATGGGGCCTCATTCTTTTTTGGGAAAGAGCAAGACAGAAAGTGGATCAGTTTCTAGGCAACATTGGAAAGATTGAGCAGCAGATTGTGTCGATTCGCCACCAGGCGGCGAAAAGTCCTGAGACCTAGGCAGGAACACTTGTCGCACCTCTGGACGCCTGTCTCTTGGCACTTGGCGAGTTGCGGGGGCGGGGCCAGGACCTGCGGCAGCGCATTGCGCGGGTGGTTCAGGAACGCAGAGCAGTAGAACAGGACCAGATTTCCCTAATGCGCGATGTGCTTCGAAGTGTGACAGAGGGGCGGCTGCATCTTTACGATCACATTGACGCCTTGCCCGAGCCGCAGCAGCCACTGGAAGGACCCGTTCCCCTGGATACACCGGAAGCCATTCGCACCCTTCGCACTCTGGTCAATCGGGCCTCCGAGATGGCAGCGATCTCTGAGGATCGGCGCGATGCGCTCATCATTGCTGTTGGGGAGGCGGCAGCCAACGCTGTCATGCACGCCCGTGAAGGGATTGGCATTGTCGGTGTCGATCCCGAGGGCATTGTCCAGGTCAAGGTGGCAGATCGGGGTGAGGGTATTCCGTTGGAACATCTGCCTCGGGTGCTTCTGGAGATGGGCTACTCTCGGGCGGGAAGTGGCGGCTTCGGCCTGAAGATTGTGCTGAAATCGGTGGATAAAGTGCATCTGAGCACCGGGCCTGAAGGTACCACATTGTTGTTGGAGCAGAACCGGACGCCTCCCGTACCGCCATGGGTATCCTATCATGGACTAACGCTTTAGAATGTGAAAGCTGCGCCCAGGAATATCAGCCTCTTCGAAGCTTTTCCCTGGGCGCGAACAATTAACAAGAGGCGTATTCGATAAAGGCAGCGAAATCTACCGCCAAAATGTCCGCACGTTATCGCCTTGTGCTGCCATCAGTGCCCAGATCATCCACATCAACCTCGGTACGGCGCACCGTATCACGTACCGTCTCAGTGCGGTCTGTCGCCGTTTTGCCGACCACCACTTCCTCCACAACCCGCGCTGTTTTGGACACAACCGCTTCTTCGTCTGTTTCCGTCAGCGTGATGTCTTTGGTCTGGAAATCCGCTTCCGTCGCCAGGCGATCCACAGGACGCCGATCCACTGTCACGGTTTCATCCCGCAGTGTAACCTGCGCTTCCACAGGTCGCTCGGTGACAAACGTATGGATGCGGGCACCGCCGCGCTCGACTGTCCGCTTGCCCACCTGAAGGTCCTCTTCAACAATGGGGATGGTAATCTGGCTGTTCAGGTCGCGCTCGGACTGGAGATCGGGACCTGCGTAAGCTGGCTGAGCAGCATCAAAGCCCGTGTAACCGCTCTCGCGGTAACGCGATCCCAGCTTGTCGATGTCAACAGAATTGTTACGGTCTAGGACAGCCACTGCCTGGTCTGCCTGACTGTCCTCGACACTGCCGACGACGAGGGCACCGCCGCGCCGCACGGCTTCCGCGTACAGATGCGAATCCTCCTGCGGAACGCCGACACTTGTGAGTGCGGTCATGACTTTATCCCGCGCATCACTTGTCATGACCTGAACATTGTTACGTTTGATACCCATGGTTTCCAAGTCGCTCATGGCGGCCTGTGCATCTTTGGCTTGGGGGAAAAGCCCCACGACTGTTTTCGACATCTGCATTTTCCTCGTTTGTTGGTTTTGTTTTCTTCCAAAGCGTTGTCAGCGATTTTGATGCTTCTGATTTTGGTTGCAGGAACGATTTCTAACCGCTTTTCCCGATTTGGAATGCTTGACGAGGCTGGAATACCCGCTGTTTTTAACCGACAAACCGCTTCTGGAGCCTTGAAACTGCTCACACTCAAAACGAGCAGAAAAAAAGTTGATTTCTTTTAGTTTTTCTTGTTTTTGCTACTTCGCCCGTGAATACTCCTGCAGTCCTGCACAGCTTCGGATCAGCATCCAGAGTGCCGACAGCCATAACACCGTTCCCGAACCCACGCCTGCGGTGAAAATTAGTCCTCAAGGTGACGCACGCCTCAAGACGGTGCCTTGAAGGCCGCCTTCCCAATTTGGATGATGGACCGCGCCGCCCAGATTTTCAAGAACAATACCGATATGGTATGGTATAAACCCGCATTACAAGAGGGTTTTCGTTAGTTGGGTAGAAAGAAGTGCATTGAGCAATATGATTGCCGCAGCAAAACTGGAGGCCACCCTCCAAAAGAGGGGAGAGGAAGTCGTCATTGAAGTTGTTGGGGATGTAGACCTCACAACCGTAAAAACTCTCGAAGTACCACTGACCGAAAGTATTCAAGCCACTGTTGATGCGACAAAAGCGGTCCCTTTGTCAGTAGACCTTCGTCACGGCTCAGCACTGTAACATTGACGAGTGGTTGCAAAGCGTTGGGCATGAATTAGTTTCAGGCGTACTACTGGTTAGACGGTGTCAAATCACTGGGTTCTAAAACAATAGCTCGCCCTGGACAACTGTATTCCAGTAAATTCTTGCTCTTTCCGATAATGTGCAGCATTAAAATAATCCTTTGGACAATTGCCTTTTTAGACATTTGCTTTTTAGAAAGAGTCTGTATGGACGCTTATTTGCCTCAGAACAAAGCGGAATGCTTCGCCTCCGCACGCGGGACACGCGAGACGGTCATGCCTTCCAAAGCCTCTTGCGACGATCTTCATCATCCTGATGATACAGCCAGCGGTCTTTCTGCCGCTGGCATGTTTCCCATCGACAACCTGATTCTGAACTCCATGCGCGAAGGTGTCCAATGGATTGACCAACGCGGCGTGATCGTCTATGAGAACCCTGCCGCCGCACGTCTGCTTGGCTGGGAACCACAGGAGATGATCGGGCGGCTCGGCCACCAAACGATGCACCATACGCATGTAGATGGCACTGCCTATCCCGTCGAGGTCTGTCCCATTTATCACGGCTTGCTTACGGGCGAAAGTTGCCGCGTCGACAACGAAGTGTTCTGGCGCAAGGATGGGACCAGCTTTCCGGTGGAGTATACAGCCACACCCGTGTGGAACGCCCAAAACGAGATCATTGGGTCCATCATTCTCTTCACGGACATCACGGAGCGCAAAAGCATTGACGAAACCCTCCACCAAGAGCGCGAGTTTCTAGGCGCTCTGCTGGAAAGCCTGAGCGACAGCATCGTGGTCTGCGACGAGACAGGGGCGTTGCGCGTGTTCAACGAGACGACCCGCAGATTCACGGACTTACCTGAAAACCCTGTTTTGCCTCAGCAGTGGCCCGAAAGTTTCGGATTGTACCAGCTTGATGCCCTGACATTGCTGCGCCCTGAAGAAGTGCCCCTGTTTCGTGCGCTTCAAGGCGAGATTGTTCACGAGGCCCCGATGTTTATTCGGCGGATGGGCGAACCTGAGCGTCATCTGATAGCGAATGGACAGGCGATGTGGAGCGAGCAGGGCCGTAAGCTGGGAGCCGTCATCGCCATGCGGGATGTCACGGAAACGCGTGCGGCAGAGGCATCTCTGCGGGAGCAGGAGCAGCACTTGCGACTGGCGCTGGAAAGCAGCGGCTTCGGGTCTTATCTTTTGGATTTAGCGTCGGGTCATGTTCTGGTCCTTTCAGACACGTGTCGGCTTCAGTTTGGCTGGCCTCCTGAAATGCAGGTGACCCGCGCTGACTTCCTCTCATCGCTTCATCCTGACGACCTCGATGGCGCACTCGGAGCCTTTCAGCGGGCTGTTCAGGGCGTGGAGGATTACCATGCGGAATACCGCATGGTGAGAGCCGATGGCAGCCACCGCTGGATCAGTGCCCATGGGCGCGTGGTCCGTGACGCCGCAGGCCAGCCGACGCGTATGGTCGGAGTGACTCAGGATGTGACGGAGCGCAAGCAGCAGGAGGTCCAGCAAGCCCAAGCATTACGCGAAGCGGAGGAGCGGGCGGACCGCGATCCGCTCACAGGCCTCTGGAACCATCGGGCTTTCCATGCCAGATTTGCAGAGGAAGCGTCTCGTGCTGAACGCGAAGGTACCTCCCTGGCGGTGGTGCTACTGGACTTGAACAACTTCAAGTTCTTCAACGATACCCATGGGCATCTCGTCGGTGACGAGGTGCTGCGCCAAGTTTCACAGCGCATCCTGGAAGTCTGTCGTCCTTACGACACGGTGGCTCGCTATGGCGGGGATGAGTTTGCTCTGCTGCTGCCTGGCGTCACCGGGTCGGCAGAAGAAGTCGAGGCACGGCTGCGTTCAGACCTGACGGGGCTGACCTATCTCTCGGAGGCTCATCGAGTGATGATCCCGATTACGCTGTCGCTGGGTGCGGGAGTATGCTCTTCGCTGGACCTGGATCGGCAGGAAGTGGTGCAACGAGCCGACACGCGCCTGCGTCGGGTCAAGGCGGGTGGGGAAGTGGAAACAGAGGCAGATCAGGTGCGTTCATCGGCGGGCACTGCCGTCGCAGGCTTTTCCATGCTAGATGCTCTTGTGACAGCCGTGGATAATAAAGATCGGTATACGTGCAGGCACTCCGAAGACGTCCTGAACTATAGTCTGATGATCGGGCGGAGATTGGGTTTAGACGAGGCCCAGCAGCGTACCATCGCGGTGTCTGCCCTCCTCCATGATGTGGGTAAAATCGGTGTGCCTGATGCGATCCTGCGAAAGCCTGGCAAGCTAACGGACGAAGAGTTTGCAGCGATCCAGCAGCACCCATCAATGGGAGCGGCCTTAGTGTCTACCGTTCCTGGCCTAGAAGGAACTCTGGACGCGGTGCGGCATCACCATGAACGTTGGGACGGTGCAGGCTATCCGTCGGGACTGAAAGGTAGCGAAATCCCGCTAATTGCCCGCCTGATGGCAGTGGCCGATGCTTTCAGCGCGATGACGACGGACCGACCGTATCGCCAGGGCATGGAACGGGTGAAAGCACTAAGTATTCTGGAAGACGGCGCGGGAAGCCAATGGGACCCTGAATGCGTGGCAGCCTTTATCCAGGCGTTGCCCCGCCACTTTTCACAACATCAACCCAGATCATAGTCCTGCTCTTCAAGCTGAGGGCCTGGTTCACCGAAATCGAGCAGAGATTGAAACGTTTCCCAGTGGGCGAGGATGCGGCACCTCAAGGCTGTATTATGCTGGCGAAACGTATCCAGAAAAAGATGTAAGTTCAGGACAGCGAGGTCGTACCCATTATCGTCCCTCTTATCCTCGTCCCTCTCCTCATTGGCATCATCGGACAGGGAGCGGTCACAGCCATACGGTTCCAAAGCAGGCACCTTTCTGCCCATCTGATCTGCCCATCTGAGCAGGAGCGATACCGCGTTGCTACCCCGTGCGTTTTGCCCTCTAAACACGGCGGGAGTATTTTGTCACTTGAGGGCAAACACTGCGCTTTGTGCCGTGGAATAGAGGCGTCACGGAACTCGGTCCTATTTACCTTCTATGCTGGTTTCCCTGTTATGTTAATTCCCCTGTATTTCCCATTATGTCTATGCCTTCACCCATGTCCCGCTCCGCAGCCTCGTTCGCATCTCCCTGAGTTTCGTAACGCAGCTTTTTTTCCACGTGCACCGTCGTCCCATGCGGAACCGTCGCCGTGAACTTCAGCTTGTCAGACAACCCCTCCAGCAGAAACAACCCGAACCCACCGACCCGTTCGCCCCCTGCCTCATCGGGGCGGACGGTGCCCACAGGAAGAACATCCTCCTGGCCGAAGCCCTGCCCTTTGTCCGTCACGGTGATGACGACGCGTGGCTCGTAATATTCCAGCACGACGCTATAGTGTTTTTCCTTTGAGTGGGCATGGCGGACGACATTGGAACAGAGTTCGCCGACAATGATTTCCACATCGTCCATGTCCTCTTTGACCACCTTGATGTCCTCCAAGAGTGTTCGGCTGAGGAGCCGCGTTGTCCGAATGTAGCTCAGGTCCTCGGGAAGGTCCAGGGAAAGTCTCAAGATCATGTGAATGCTCCTACTCTTATAGATGCTTCTACTCTTATAGATGCGTTTGTGCTATCCGCCTGCCAACTCGTGAATGTAATTTTCCAAGGTGCGCGGCTCC
>JBPBQB010000013.1:0-7742 GCA_050954545.1 Janthinobacterium lividum
GGCGGCATCGACATCGTCATCGATAAAGATTAGCCACTTGCCGCCGAGTTCGGTGTGCTCAGGATACCCATGGTCGTCAGAATGCGCTTCGATCCAAAAGGTTTTTGTCGTTCTGGATGGCCTTCTCGGTCGGGCAATCATTTTAACCATGTTCCGATAGTACCTCGGCAGGATCAATTTCAGTTCGTTTGTGCCCATCGACGCTGAACAACTGATTTGACGTATCATCCACTCAAAAAGAAGAAGCTGCTACTTCATTTCATTAGACATAAACGACCGTGCATCCACGGTTGCGAGGCCAAAATCACCCTGATTTCTACCTTGGGTCAACCTATTTCTAAAATTATTTCATCGATTTTTCCGCCGATTCCTGTGCAGAGAACTATCACGGAAGGAGAGAACAACCTACTGCTAAATTTGGCAGCCCGCAGGGCAAATATTACCTAGCCCTGCGGCAGGGTGCTCCTACATAAGGAACTGAGAAATGAATACCAAGACGATCACGGTGACGGCAGCGATCACACGCAGCCGTGACTTCCAGACGGTCCGCTACGAATTGACAGAAGGTCTGGAGATTGAGCCAGGTGACGACCGCGACGAAGTCATCGAAGCGACGCGGAAGCGGCTGTTCGCTGAGGTCAATGACTTCACCGACCGCGCCATCGGCCATATCGCAGGTCAGAGCAAAGGGGCAAAATAATGGTCTATAGAAGCAACAACGCCATCGGCGGCCTAGGCGCGTCGTCACGCCCCGGTGATATTCGCCGTAGCCAGCACATTGTGCAGCGCGGTTTGGAACAGCTTGTAGACGACACCGAGGCCCACCAGGATACCTTGCGTGAAGCGTATTTCGCGATGACCAACGATGAGCGCACTACCCCTGAAGGAACCCGAATTGGGGAGGCCCTGGACAAAGCTATCGCCCTGCTTGGGGTTCTCAAGGGTGCTCGTCTGCTGTGCCCTGTTCCACCGTCAACGTCTCTCGGGGGCGATTTCAAAGATATGTAACGGCATCGGCACTACTCCGGGGCGGACGAACGCCGCCCCGGAGTATTCAACGTCTGAGTCCGCTTCACTCCGCCGTCGCTAGAGCGTACCAGCCATTTTCATGCCGTTTGTCTGCCACCTCCACCGGTAGTCCACTCAAACGCCACTCAGGCCCCACCATTGCAGACGTCTTCTTCGCCGCGGGCTTATCGGCATCAGCGCAGTTTGCTCTCATCCAGCGGAGAAGTTGCCACATGGATTTGCAGTCAATTTCCAAATACTGGCCGAGCAGATCGTACTCTCGCGTCTTGAGCGGCTCCTCGTCATCGTACATCTTCCAGCCCACGGCGGCAGCGGCAGCGCCATCGCCAAGGCCCTTCGGCCATTCCACCGCGTAATCGGGGGCGATTTTGCTCAAGGCTTTGACCAAAGGTTTCAGCCCAAACGACCATGCGCCTGGACATGCGAATGGCAAATCCAGCACCGACTTCTGCAAATCGCACCACGGAAGGTTTGACAAAACAGGCAGGCCGCACCTAGATGCGGCACGGTCGGACTGCCACACCTCCGCAGCGCTGAAATGCCATAAGACCGCATCAGCATCAGGGCCGAGTACGTCTTTTGCCTTCAGAAACGCCAGGAACTGCTGCCACATCTTCGTTTCAGCATCCAGCGTCTCGTGCTCGGCGACAAACTGTTTGTATCGCCATCGCCCCGCTTCTTCCTCTTCCCACCCACAGCCGATCAAAAACACCATCTCATGCCCATCCAGGCACTTCGGCCACGGCTGACCGTAGCGGCAGCGCAAATCAGGGAGGTATTCGTAGTCCACGAACATCTCCCGAGCCTTTGCCTTCGGCACGATCCCTGATGGAATCGGTGTCACCCGGTGGGAGCGGTTGGCTTTAAGAACAGCCCGGATTTGCCTGGCAGAAGACTCGCCGATGCCATAGATTTGTTCCAATGGTAGATCATCAGGGTTGGCGGATAGCATATCGTCGAGTGACTGATACCCTAGTTTCTGAAGCGACGCCGCTTCGCGCTTGCCAATCCGCGGGAGCCATTCAAGGGGGCGGCCAGGCAGAAACTCTTCGGCGACCCGCTGCTTTGCGCCACTCCACGGAGCATTTTGGGCATTCGAAAAGTTGACAGCGACTTCGGCGTTTTTCCAGGGGAGCCAGTTTTTGTTCTGCTTGATGGCAAGGTACTGGTCGCGCAGGTCGGCGAGGTCTTTGTCCAGCGGCTTGCCGATTTTTGAGGTTACTTCCACGGGGATCGGATCGTCGTGGCGATCACGAGACACTAAGTAAGCACGCTTTGGCATATAACCCTGCATATGGCCCACGGCGTAGCTATAAATGCGTGTCTGGGCACCATAAGCGGCGAGAGACTTGGCTTTCGCGGGTTTATGTAAACCGCGTGTGAACTTCAAATCAATCACGCAATAGTGGTCCTGCTCGGGCTTCTTGGGCTTGAGATGGGGAAACTTCTCGTAAAGCCAGCTTGTGAGCACGAGCAGGTCCGCCGATCCGTAGATGCGAGCCTTAAAATTCCATAAGGCCGCATGGGCAATCACGGGCGTTTTTTTGTGCATTAGCTCTAGGGTTTTGAGCACTCCCTGGGCTCGCCGAACGTCTCGGTCGTCTCTCAAACAGAACGTGACATCGTCGCCGCAGACGTTCTCGATCCACGCCGCCTCGAACTCACGTCCCGCAGACATGATGAAATCGGAGAGGGAGAACTCGCCTTTGTCTTTTTCAAATCCGTGGTCTCGGCTGTGAAATTGACACCAGAGAAGAAAGGGGTCTTCAAGGAGCAAGGCACGCACTCCTGTAGCAGGCATAAAATTGTCGGGGACGGTCTTGAAACCGCCTGTGATCGTGTGGTAGGTGTTGAGGTTGAAATCCATGATGTCCTTCACTGAGAGATAGAGGGTTCTTAGTGAAGGCTTCTGGACTGCGAAGGCGTGGACCTAGTTCAATACGCAGGTGTTACTAGCGGATCAATCCCATTTGGTTGTCCTATGGCGCATACTGAGCAAGCTGTAATTCGTTGCTGTGCCTGTTATTCTTCCGCCGCCCGGTCTCCTCGTCCTCCTCGTAATCCAACCACGCTAGTGCCGTAGTTCCGTTGACTGACACTCACCGCTTTGCAGTCCTGTGAGTTTTGATCAGGCTCTGGCGCAGCGGTTGTCAGATGTCCGTTCATGGCATACCTTTGAAGGCTTGTTTTGGAGAGGCGATACTCGATGGTTCAAAGCACTAGAGGATTAGTAAAGCCTGGGCATCAAGTTGAACGATTTCGTTCGCCTATTGTAAGCGCCCCTAGCGGTTCAAGCGGACAGCAAATGAATTGCACATGACAGAATTCAGAGACATTTCTGGAACGATCAGCCCGCTGAATTTGCTAAAAATCGGTGTCTCAGAAATGTGTCAATTTTGCGCCCAATTTGCTTTGTCTTAAAAATGTTCAGCCAAATCGCTCATTAAAGAGCCTTGCAAAGTTGCCAATTTTCTCCTTATGCCTTGACCTTGAAGCCTCTGGCAGTCCGCGGTACCATACCGACATAAGATGGCAGAACGGGCGCAACGAGTGTTTCACACCACCGGTGGCGACTGGTTGAGGTTATCTATCCAATCTCTCTGAAACCTATAAAGGATGGCCTCGTCGCCAGGGCGCTCCAGCCTGATTGGGTCCGAAACCTAGACAGGCAAGAGTGACACGCTTAATCTCCCGGAAGAGAGTCAAAACATCGAAAAGCTCAGGAAAGCACACCCATGAACAACAAAAACAACAGGTACATGACGGCGGACGGGACTTTGCTTGAAATCGGCCCAGCGGTAACACGGATGGCGAACGCCGCATCGGATGACATCAAGCATCATGTCGAGGCTGCCGTTGTTTGGCGTGACCATCTTCTCCAACACCTAAAGAATTCCGCTCGGCCTGGCGGAACGGGGGTGAGGCTTATCGAGAGTATATTTTCCGATGATGCTGAGGCGGACCAGGACCGGAAAATGCTCATTGCTATAATGCAAACGCTCATCGACATTCTGCCCTCTGCTGAGATCGTCCTCTGGCGTCCTGATTTACTGCAAAGCGCTGAGAGCCAAGCGGACTACTATGCGGATGTCCGCGTCGTCGAAGCCAACCTCCCCCGCAAGAACGAGTTCTGGTGCTTTTACGGGCCTGAGGTCGTGTCGCGAACAATCGGCGGCACACACAAATTGTTCCTGCAGGTATTGATTTCTGGTGTCCCCATGAATAAGCGCTTCGCTGCGCTGGTCGCTTTCTATTACCCCTATGAGGGGGACACGATACTGCTGGATACGCTCCCACTTGTGAGGTTTGTTTCATCACTAAACGTCGGGCATTCCCCGCAGGACATCGAAGCCCAGAGGCTCCTCGCCTGTCTCACATTTCGGGCGCAACCGTTCATTGATGTGGAAACCCTAGATATACAACATACCCGCTCCGAACGACGGCGAATGGAGCGTGAAGGCAGAACGCTGCCAACCGCACAGATCATCAACCTGCGTCCCAAGAAGGGAGAAGTAGACGAAGATGTCAATGATCAGCCCACAACTCGTAGGGAGTACCAATACCAGTTCTTCGTGTCGGCGCACTTGCGGAAGCCCAATCCACGCATGAAAGAGCAACGCCCGATCTGGGTCAGTCCCTATATCAAGGGACCCAAGGACAAGCCGCTCAAGCCGCCGATTCGGAACATCATCGTGGTCAAGCGATGACCATCCTCGCCTTTGTTCCCGCCGCCCGAATGGTATGGCCTCCGCCTTCCGCAACCACCCTTTTATGCTAACGTTTAACGCCAACCCCCGGAATCCAAAACCAGATTCGGAAGAATGAGTGCCTCTGTAGCAGCTTCACCCTTCCAGGTATCGCCTTTTGTTGTCTGAGTTCGGCCAAGAACCCAAAGCCAGACAGAAGCGGCGCGGCATCCCATACGGGCGGACCGACCACAGAAAGAAGGACAACACGACACTATTGATTGGCGGGGCGACTATACCGGAGCAACAAAGGCATACTTGTCGCCCCGCTTTCCGCAGAGTCTGCGGCAGGACGGATCAGGCGCGGGGGCCGCCCTTGTTCGCCCACGCCACGGCCTAACTCACGATACATCAACGCCCACTCTGATAAAAAACGCAAATGTAAAGGAACCTGAACATGATGAACGAAGATTTTTACGCAATTATGCCCGAACATTTGGTGGCAGCCATGGACGCCCGCGGTGCACGTAAGGCGGTGATTGTCCGCGACCTTGCCCGATATTATGGCCTGCTGAAGCAGGGTATGAGGAGCATTGACGGTCTGTTCACGTCCAATGAACTGCATTTCCTGGCCGAAATTAGCACTAGCTCCGTCTTTGACGCCGATTATACCGAAACGCTTGTTTACAGCATCGAAGATTCGCTGATGGACATTGGGGTCAAGTGGGAAGTCGACGGCCCGTCCCTCCTTGATAAGGTCAGGTCGCTCGACCAGATCGCCTTGTATGCGCTTATGGACAGCACCGAGCAGTTCTGGACCAGAAACTTCCGCCGCGAGGAGACAACTCCCCTCGCCATCGGTCAACTCCCCGAAGGCACCGGAAATTTTGCGCCGCTCACCCGGTATAACGACTACTTGCAGTAGCCAGGATTCACCGCGAGGCTGGCCTGGTCGAGTTCTCGACCAGGCCGCCCTTCACTCCTGCAACAGCCCTTTCTCGTCGCAGCCCACCTTCAAGGCGTCGTCATCGCCGACGGAAGAGCAGCCACCACTCGTTACCGAAGAAAATATCGGGCGGAACGCAAGCGATTGGTGACGCGACTGGCTGAGACTGATTGACTTCTGGAAGGACCAGGGCTTTGGGAAGATACCAACTGATGAGTCTTATGCTTCACGCAATAATTGATGTGAAGTAGCATCTCTGCGCCTCGCACAGACCAACTTAGAGTGCAGATATAAACAAACTAATAGTAGAGCGTCTGTTTATGACCAGTCGTTCTCTGAGCCTCCAACCTACGAAAAAACCGCCAGGAAATCTAGGCCTCTCCCGGAAACACCGGGAGCGGCCTAACTCTTGATTGACCGTATCCTGTTCTTAATCATCATGCGGAAGTTATTACTTTCGGCACGGTATCAGGGTGCGATTTAGCTGGCACAGCCCCCGCCTTCAGAAGCACCGCCGCAATATCCGGGCGCTTCTTGATCAACGCCTCCCCATAGGCCGTATCGCCATCCAGAGAACGGGCGTTGATCGTAGCCCCATGCGAGGCGAGCATCTTCACCAGCGGCAACGATCCCGCCCGTGTCGCGTCCATCAGCATTGTCCAACCACGCGTCCCTGGAACATTAGGATTCGCTTTATGTGCCACCAGGGTTCGTGCTGCGTCGAACTGGTGATCCTGGACGGCAAACCAGAGTGCCGTCCCACCTTTTTGATTCACCTGATTGACGTTTGCCTGATGCGCCACCAGAAGAGAGACAATATCCCAGTGCTTTTCCCACGCGGCCATGGTCAGAGCCGTGTCGCTCGAATCATCAGGAGTATTAACCGAAGCGCCCTTGGCGATCAAAAGACTGGCAACTGCCGTGTGGCCGTTCGTGGCAGCCCAGGAAAGGGCCGTGCGCTCACAGCCGCACGCGGCGTCGACATTTGCACCTTGGGCAAGGGCGGAAGATGCCTCAGCAAGATTACCGTCCTTCGCGGCTTGAACCAGGGCTGTGTCCGGGTCGGGATGGGCTATACCCCAGCCGATCATCACAAGCGTTGGCACCAGACAGAAGACCGTCCACCAGGAGAACTTGCTTTTCTTTCGAGGGGCGACCGGACGAATTGGCTGGGCGGGGCGCGGCTCTTCTATTGTTGGAGACGCTTGTTGGGGGAAAGCTGCGGGCAGATCATAGTCTTCGGGGTGCGGTGGAAGAGACGGCAGAGGAACGCCTTCGGTGAAACCCTCACGGCGGAAGCTACTGACAAAATCATTGCGTTGAAAATCCAGGCGTTGCATCGCTCAATCTCCTTCACTATGCCTTCGAGAATTGTCCCTACGTATGACTGCTTGCCATCAGTGTACCCAAAATCATATGAACCTGAGAGTTGTTGCGGATCGCGTTTTATTCACCCGAACTTCTAGCGCAGTAGTCATTGGACGTCCGGGCATCGTGCGCCTTTAGAGGTCTGTTCAGGACGGACGGGAAACGACACCTGGCTGAAACCCAGAGCAAAAAATGTCGGCGACCCGCCAACTTCTTTCCCGCCGTTTGCTCACGTCGGAACTATCATACAGCAACGAGAACGGGGCGGCCTCAAGGCCGCCCCATTAAGGAGCATGAGCATGATCGGATCGACGAACGTAGAGGCGGTCGCAAGGCCAACTGAGAACGCTCAAACGACGAACACAACAAAACATTCGCGCATCCGTTATACAGGTGGCCTGCACGAAGGGGGGCATTGCGCTGCTCT
The DNA here is from genome assembly GCA_050954545.1 of Janthinobacterium lividum. Lineage (GTDB taxonomy): Bacteria > Armatimonadota > Armatimonadia > Armatimonadales > Capsulimonadaceae > JANXMY01. Next base: position 7,457 of record JBPBQB010000013.1, read on the forward strand.
GTATCACTTGGGCATTCCCATTAAAGAAGCCGCGATCAACGTTGAGAAGGTGTTTGGTGGATTTATCTGCTCGGGAGAAGTGGGCATGATCGCCCCAAAACCAATCACCCGCGAAGTCGCTTGGTGTATCACTGTTGCACGAATGGCGGGACATCAGGCCATCGTTCTGCTTCAGCCCAAACGCATAATCAGCGACCTTTTGCACTCAGATGACGATTACGATATGGCTGACCAGGCCGTTCGGATCATGGCTGAAGAAGATTTAGACGGCGCAGTTCTGCGCGGG
>JBPBQB010000002.1:0-7673 GCA_050954545.1 Janthinobacterium lividum
GACAGCATTCGTTGCTGGGGCGGCGTGGTCATGGGCGTGTCTGTATCCTAAAAATGGCGTTAGGCCGGTCAGAGAGCCTTGCGATTATTGTAGCCGAAGGGGTTGCGGGAAGTCAAGGACAGGAAAGAGCAAAAGCCCCCCACCCCCGCCGCTCCGCGTCAACCCCTCCCCCACTTCGTGGGAGAGGGGCGAAGATTTAGGAGGAGGTCAAAAGCTTCTTGCCTTACTTCTTTATTTACCCCTCTCCCGCTTGCGGGGGCAGGGGTCGACGCGGAGCGGCGGGGGTGGGGGCCAGGTTCTCCTAAATCTCATCCCAGACGACCGGCATCAGCGCCGGGTTTTCGGCGACATGCCGACCAACTTTTGCTAAATCGCGCCAGACGCCGCCGACTTTGACCCGGACAATGTCTGCTGTGAAGTCGTTGTTTGTCCCATCTTCCGTCGAGTTGCTGAACAGGTACGAGCCGACTCCGTAGACATCGGCAGGCACAGCATTTTCCTCGAACTCTCGGATCTTGACCGGCGTAAAGCCGCCTGTCACCGTAATTTTGACATTCTTGCAGTAGGCTTTGGCCCGTTCCAGCCAGGAAAACGGGATTGTCCAGCGCTCGTAGGCATGGTCGATCTCCCGGCGCAGCTTGTAAACGAGCCGGGCATTGACCCCTTTATCGAGACGTTTGTCGCCGAGCGGCTCCAGCGAGAGGTCCATGAGATTGCCGCCGGTGTCGGGGCGGACCCCGTACAGCACATACTTCTTCGCTTCTTCGGAATGCCCTGCGTTTTCCAGTTCCATGTGCTTCTGAAACAAAACCTGCATTGTCGCCAGACTGTCCCCAATACAGTCATTGTTGAAATCCACCAGTGCGATTCGGGGAACAGACGGCGGCAGGACACGCGCGAACTGAAGCACTGTTTCCGCCGTATCGCCCAAAAAGCACGCGATGGCCGCATGTGCGACCGTGCCGCCGCCCGCCCCGCCCCACCAGTCCCCCTGCTCATCGGTAGACACAAAGCTTTTCACGGCATGGCCGTGGGTTTGATTGAAAAGCTGCACGGCGATATGATACGAGTATCCGTCACTCGCCTGGACTTCATGGGCATCGAACCGGGCAGGAAAGAACAAGACTTCCTTGCCTTTGGCGGCACTCAGCACCTCGTAAACATTGGTCGCCACTCGGGTCGCCCGGGTCAGTGCGCCCAGCGTCGGCGTTTCCAGCGGCGCAAAGTCCCGGTAACGGCCCCGGACCTTCAGCACCGGCGTCACGACATTCGGGTCGCCGCCATAGGGGGCATTGAAACCGTCCTGGACTGCGGTGACTTCCATCTTATCGTAGGTCGGCACCCAGTCGTCATTCGTGTCAAAGTAGCCCGTGCATCCCTTCAGCATCGCCAGCGCTTTGTCGACCCCGACCACGACCGAGAACGGCTGACGGCGTGTGAACCACTGCATCTCCACTTCGACATTGCCGGTCTCGACATCGCCGAATGTGTAGCCTTCTTGGGATAGCGCGGACAGAAGCGTCACAATGTTGCCGAAATACTTGTCCGAGTACCAGCCGCGCTGCATCCGTGTAATGTCCAGCTTAAACGTGTCCCCGCGCAACCGCTTACTATCGAAAATGGTCATTCCGTATCCTCTGTTACTGTCTCTTTCATCTCTGCCCAAGCCTGTTTGAACGCTTTGTATTCCGCATCCTGATACATCGCAAACACAACGCGCTCCAACGACGTTTTGGGATGAGCCTCCAAATACTCTGCCACCGTTTGGAGCGCCAGCGGCGCAGCAAAATCGAGCGGATAGGCATAAATCCCCGTCGAGATCGAGCAGAACGCGATGCTTTTCAGCTCTTTGGTTTCGGCTTTCTCCAAACAAGACCGGTACGAAGATGCCAGCTTGACTGCTTCGTTCGCGTTGCCGCCCTTCCAGACCGGCCCCGGCGTATGGATAATATACGGCTGCTTCAGCCCAAAGCCTTTAGTCAGCACCGCCGACCCCGTTTTGGTGCCATTCGGTGCGACCCGAATCAGCTCCGTCATAAGCTGCCGCCCCGCTTTTTGGTGGATCAGCCCATCAATCCCGCCCCCACCCCGCAGAGCCGTGTTCGCCGCGTTCACAACGGCGTCGACGTCCTGTTCCAGCACACTGCCTTTAACGATCTCGATTGTTGTTTTATATGTCATAGTTAACTATTCAAATTCCACATAAACTTTGTAATTCGTTGTCCCTGTCAGATCGACTAGAACGTTACCAGCCTGACCGCTAAAGTGATAAGCACGAAACTGTGTCACGTCTGCGGGTCGCCATGCCTTAGAACTAAAACCTAAAGATGAGGGCGCGTCCGTGATAGACTGCTTGCCAAGCTTAGCATTAGGAGGATTATAACTCTTGATTCCAGGCTCTTTGAGAAAAGCCCCCAAGTCACCTCTTGGTAAAATGAAAACAGCAAACGCCTTGTGAAGCGGGTAGATTCCGAAGGTGTTGACCATGCCCGCATCCAGTATCTGAGCCTGCGCTGGAATGGGGAAACCTGACTGCTGGCTGAATACAGAGGGATCAGACGTCCGGTCGAACATAGGATCAAACAGCGCCTTTATTCCAAAAACGACGAGGAATAGCAGTCCTAGACTTATCGCAATCGCAGAAGACTTCAGCACAGACATTGAGCGGAACATTAGAATATTGCCTCTTTCAGCAATTGCAGAAGCGCAGCTTCATCCCAGCCGTAGCCTACATCGTCATAGGTGATGCCTTTGATGATCCGCTGGGTTGTTCGAGCCGGGATACCACCGAGCGCTTCGTAGAAACCGCGGGCGGGGTTGCGGATATGGGTCCAGAGCATCAGGGTCGAGAAACCCTCTTCACGAAGACGCCTGGCGGCGGCCTGCATCAGCCACCGCCCGAGTCCCTGTCCCTGATACGATTGAAGCAGATACAGCATATAGAGTTCGGCATGATAGCCAGGATCGCCGCTGCGCTCTTTGCCGCCATTCGCGAAACCGACAATATCGCCGTCTTCGGTTTCAGCAACAACCGTGAAGCTTTGATTAGCACGTTCCGGGGAGAGAATGCTCTGCCAGGTCAGTTCGCGCTCAGTGAGGGAAAGCGCATCCAAGTGTTCCTGGGGCATGATACCGGGGTAAGTGGTGCGCCAGCTTTCGACATGGACACGCGCAATCCCGGCGGCATCGGCGGGGGTGGCTTCTCGAATGGTCATGCGGCGATTTTACCCGATGTGAGCCGCAAACACAAAGCCTCAGAAGTGGAATACTGAGGCTTTTGAGAACTTCTAATCCGGGCTTAGAGGGGTTGAACACGCTGCTGAAAGAGGCCTGCAAACGCGGAGCGGACACTATGAGCAAGTATCAGCCAGAGAATGGCGGTCACAAGCCCTGGTGGAATGCCTTTAGGATCCATCAGAGAATGATACAGCAGAATATTGACGATGACCGGCGCAATAATGGTCAGTGCTAGCGGCACGTAACGATCAAGCAGGAACAGGACGCCCGCGATGAACTGAAGCGCAAAGACGAAAACGAAATAATGGGAACCCGCGAGCGCACCCATGTATTGACCGGCGAGGCCCGCCGGTGGCGGCGGCTGAGGAATGAAATGCAGGAAGCCGTTCAGACCAAAGACAACGAACATGATCCCAAGCAAAACACGCGCAATAAGAGCGGCGATTTTCATAAAGTCGAGGCCTCAAATCTTTCCGATAAGCACAGCGCCTTCGTTGTCGCAGGTATAGAGAACAGGCTTATCGTCCTGGACGGTTTCCAGATGTACGGGGCGGGACCAGAGCTTCTGGATGTTTCGCAGGACACGCTCGGTATAGTCGGGATCAAGCGCCTTGCCGTCAAAGGCGTGTTTCAGGTACATCTCGCCCCGGTGCTTGTAGTCGCCGTCTTCTACAGTCAACACCGGCTGGCCGAAATTGGTCATCGAGTCGACAATGCTGTCCCGGACTTTGCGCCAGTCTGTGTCCTGGACCACCCACATCTCCTCGCCGTCGACTTCCTGAAGCTTGTAGGTGTACAAGTCCAGCTTCTTGACCAGCGGCTCCGTGAGGTACTTGCGCAGGAAGGTCACATCGTTGTCTTCTTCGCAGACCTGGAAGATCTTGGCCCGGCCTTCGCCTGTCGGGCGGGCAATGGCCCGGCCCATCCAGTCCTGTTCTTCTTCGTCGCCGACTTCGACTTTACCATCCCAGCGCCGCTCGATGTCTTTGAGTATCTGGAACCCGACATAGTATGGGTTGATCTGCATCCGGGAGCCGGATGGCGACAGCACAGATGAATGCAGACGCCGAAACTCCCAGTGCTCTTCACTGGTCAGATCAACGGCTTCCAGTATCTTCTCATGCCAGTAGGAGGCAAAGCCTTCGTTCATGATCTTGGTCCGCATCTGGGGCAGGAAGTACAGCATTTCATCGTGGATGATCTGCAAAATATCCCGCTGCCACTCAGTCAGGTTAGGGCCGTACTCAATCAGGAAGCGAAGCAGGTCTTTTTCAGGCTCCTCGGGAAACTTCCGCGCCTTCGGGCGGGGACGGTCGGCATAGCCCGAGACGTTCCAGATGTCGTCGTAATCGGTTTCCGATGGCCGTCCCGCCAGCAGGCGATCTTCTTCATGCTGCTCGTGCGTTTTGCGCTTCAGCTTCGGGGCGGTCGGATCGAAGTGCTCTTCGATTGTCATGACCGTGTCTAAAAAGTCTTCGACTTCCCGCCAGCCGTATTCCTGCTCATAGCTGCGGATTCGGTCGGCATGAAGGCGCATCTGTTCCACCATGCGCCGGTTTGTGTGGGCAAAGTAGGTATTGTGCTTGAAAAAGTGGCAGTGCCCCAGCACATGTGCGACCACAAACTTATGCGAGAGCATGGAGTTGTCTTCGACTAAGAAGGCCTGGCAGGGATCGGAGTTAAAGACAATCTCATAGATCTTCGACATGCCGTACTCATAGGATGTCTTCTGCCGGTGATAGTCCCGCCCAAAGGTCCAGTGCGAGAACCGGGCGGGCAGGCCGTAAGCCCCCAGCTCATAGATGACATGCTGCGGCGCGACTTCGAAGTGGGTGGAATAAGGGTCCAGGCCAAACTCCCGCGCCTGGTCCCAAATGATCTCCATCCACTTGTTCAGTTCTATCGTTTCAGAAGGTGAAAGACCCATTACACGATACCCCCTTGCTGCTCCAGCGCCTCGCGCACCATAAACGCGAGAATGCCGAGTATTGTTGCTAACTGTTCGATATGATATTCTGTTTCGTCTACAGTGACGGTTGCCTCACGCAGAGACATGAACTTCCAGGCACTGCCACTTGTCACCACGCCGTAAACAACAGGAAGTGGAAGACCACGCCGTTCGTTGAAACGCTGAGCAGCCAGCATTTCCGCCATACACTGACCCATTCCAGTTTTGATGTTGTCGTTCTTCGCCTCAACCACAGCAACGACCGGAGCCTGCACAACAAGCTGAAGCGGCGTGAGACTGAAAAGGTAGTCGCAGACGCCTGAGAGTCCGGCTTCGGCATCCACTGTAAAATCAACTCCTGAAAAGAGGCTGATTTCACCTTTGAATTGCCGCCAGGTGTCCGCAAGTACAGGCGCAATGATAAACTCAGAGCGAGACTTTTCCGTGCTGATCTGAAGCGCGAGCGGCATGAAATCCGTAAGTGTCTCAACGAGAAGCCGACTGGGATCAACTGCCGCCGCTCGTGCAAATACATCGGCCTTCGAGACGATTTGCAGGCCGAACTGCTGTATGAGACCATCCAGCGTGAAGTTATTGTATGCCATGATGCTTGCTTTCTGGGGTTCCAATCCGTGTCCCAGTCTAGAACGACTCGATGGCAGCCAGTGCCAGTTTAAGACGACCCTTCATACTTATACCAATGCTAAAATCGGCGACAATCTATTGATGAGTAGATTTAGGGCAATGTACATCTCGTCAAAGTCCTGAAATTCGTAGTGGGTTGTCTTTACTTCCTCCTGCTTCGGGTTACCGTGGTGCATCCAGACATGAAACTCGCTGAAGCCATAATCCCACATCTCGACTGTAGCTTCACCGGAGGCCGCGAAAAACTCCGCATATGTTCCTTCGGCAAGTATTTTCTCAGGTAATCGAATGGTAATATTATCAGCAACCAGCCTTGCCTCATTGGCACGAACCCATTCTATGAAGCTTGAGATGAAGCCTTCTTTTGTTATCGTTTCGTTTTGCATAATCAGTTGATTTTCGTTATTACGATACTCTGCACGGCTGGCATCTCAGTGACAATTAAGCCGTTTTGAAAAGCTTTGCGACCATGAATGCTATTCGGCCCATAGATAATGTACCAGCCCCGCCGCCCGCCAGAGACCATTTGTGCGTCATTGACATCAAATTCCGCGAAAACACTGCCCGGATTGGCTGCCCGGAAACCGTAAGGATCAGGAGGCAGAGTAACGTGCTTCATATCGCGACCATCTAAAGTCGGCTGCATTCGACCTGCTTTGACCGTTGCATCATACTCGGCGCGGCTCATCCATCTTCCGACGCGAATAATGCTCAATGTGCGGCCATTTCCGGGTGGCCTTTGGCGAAGAACTTCTTTAATGCAGGCCAGACATCTTCTTTGTCGTTGATCTTGACTAGCACGACGCGCGGATCGGCGGCGAAGGCTTCTTCGTAGGCTTGGCCGAGTGGCGCGAAGCCGAAGGACGACTGCCAGCCGTCGCTGCCGATCTCGCCGTAGCCAATTAAGTTGCAGAGATCGCGCATCTTCTTGACCAAATCAACGCACTCGGAGTCGCCCCAGTTGTAGCCGTCGCTGAAGAGAAACGGGTAGATGTTCCACTCACGCGGATTATAACGCTTGCCGATGATATCGAGGGCCAGACGGTAGGCGCTGCTCATGCGCGTGCCGCCGCTGTCGCCGAGGGAGAAGAACTGGTTTTCGGTGACTTCTTTCGCTTCTGTGTGGCAGGTAATAAAGACAATTTCCGTGTTGGTATATTTGGTTTTTAAGAACTGGGTCATCCAGAAGTAGAACGAGCGGCAGATATAAGCCTCGAACTCGCCCATCGACCCGGAAACATCGCGCATGGCGAAGACAACGGCGTTGCGCTGCGGCTCGGTGATGATCTCGTAGTTCTTGAACCGCTTGTCTTCGGGCCGCACTTCCCATTTGTTTTCGTTACCCAGACGCGCATTGCGCCGGTACGCTTCCAGAAGTGTCCGCTTGCGATCCAAATTGGACGCGAGGCCGCGCCGGGTGATCGTGTTGAACTCCATCTGTTCGGACAGGATCTGCTTCGAGCCTTTGTCTTCAAGATTGGGCAGCGACAGGTCTTCGAACACCATCTGTGCCAGCTCATCGAGCGTGAACTCGGCTTCGTAGTAATCGACGCCGGGGTCCTGACCCGCCTGCTTGCCTACTCCCTGACCGTCTTTGTCCGACGGCGCACGGCCTAGCACGTCGCCGGGCTTGGTGCCGCCTGCACCTTGCCCGATGCGCTCCCGGTCATGGGGATCGAAGCGGATACGGGGCAGTTCCAACCCGCGCACGGGGACTTTGACGATTTTGCCCCGGTCGGCGGTAATGATGTCCTGCTGAGAGATAATATCTCCGAGGTTTTGCTTGATGACCTCTTTGATCTTCTCATTGTGACGTGCCCGGTCGCGGTCGGCACGACGGTGC
>JBPBQB010000061.1:0-7646 GCA_050954545.1 Janthinobacterium lividum
AGGTTTCGCAGCGAAGATGCGTTCTTTCTGATCCACGTCGAAAACCAATCAACCGCCCAGACCGACTTTCCCAAGCGCATGTTCCGTTATTTCGCCCGCCTCACGGAAAAATACGACCTGCCCGTCTACCCCGTCGTCGTCTTCTCCTACGATTCGCCTCAGCGCCCCGAGCCGACTCGCTTTGTAGTCTCATTTCCGGGTAAAACAGTGCTGAGATTCGAGTACAGCGTCATTCAGCTCAACCGCCTGCCCTGGCGACGCTTCGTCTGTCAGGAAAACCCCGTCGCAAGCGCCCTGATGGCAAAGATGAAGATGAGTGTCCGTGAGCGTCCAAGAGTCAAAGCCGAATGCCTGCGCCTCCTGGCAAGCCTGAAACTCGATCCCGCCCGCACAAAATTGATCGGTGGCTTCGTCGACAGCTACCTGAAGCTCAACGCTCAAGAAATGAAGCAGTTTGAACGCGCCGTAGATAAGTTCGCACCCACAGAAAGAATCGCTACTATGGAAATCACAACAAGCTGGGAACGTATGGGGATTGCTCAAGGTCTCGCGCAGGGCATTTCTCAGGGTCTTACTCAAGGCAAAGAAACGCTGGTCGCCCGCCTGCTCCGCCGCCGCCTCGGCTCCGTTCCCAGCGACCTTCTCACCCGCCTCGACCCCCTCACGCCCGACCAGCTCGACGACCTCGGCGAAGCCCTCCTCGACTTCACCACCACCGCCGACTTGGAACAGTGGCTCGCGCAGCATCAGTGACCGTCACAATCGATTGCTGGATTGCCGCGTCTGCCTGAGCTTTGTCAGCACGGCCCATAACACAGCCGCTGTCAGCGCCGTGCCCAGCAGCACCCAGCCAAAATTGAACTGCGGAAAACAACTATAGACAATGTACGCCAAAATCACCGTGCCCGCCGCATAATTCCGAACCAGGAAAAACGTCCTGACCATCTTCCGGTTCTTTTCCCGCGTGACAGCGGGGTTTGCGATGGGCGCAGCCTGAGACAGCCCCGGCAAAGCCGACCCACTCGGCGGAGGAGGCCACGCCCCTTCCTGCGGCTGACTGGCCTCAGTCCTCTGCGACTGCATCGCTTTCCGCTGAGCCTCAAGCCGCGCTTCTTTCCTGTCACCGATCAGCAGCACCGTCAAAAAGACAGCCCCAATCAGCAGGCCAAGAATCAATAAAATGAAGTAGATCATGGTTTTGCTCTCAGAAAGTAGTCAAATACAGGATTCGGCCCTAGAATTATGCTGCTCCCAGTAATCGAATCTCATATCCCGTTCGCCTTCCGACGAATTAGGTACAGGACCACGACATCCGAGAAGAACACAAGAGGCAAAATGTAAAACAACAGAGTCGCGATATGAACACTGTGCTCATAATTCTCTATTCTGGCCTGCGTCCACCCAGACCCCTCAAAATGAGGACTACCCGAGGAGACCACAAGCGCAAGAAAGTCAAACACGCACGCAAAGAAACTCGCTGCCAAAATCAGCCAAAGAAGCACCTCGGCTACCTTCCTTGAAGGAGTCGGTTTCGATAAGGTTTTCTCCATCATAGCTCAACCTTTCGCCCCGCAGAAAAGCTCACTGGCCGACAAAGTTCATTCCCATAGCCGCCATTAAAGAGAGATAAGCCTACCAGACCAACAACAAGTAAGCGACGCGGTATCCATTTGCGCGTCGATCTAAAAACGAACCGGCTGCCGACGAGGAAGCTCAAGAGCTGGGCCAAACCGAATAACACGACAAAAAGCCAGATCAAAACGCGAACGGCTGGTCCCGTAATGACATAAAGTTTCCAGAGCCAAAAGGGAATAGCCGAAGCAACTACACATCCGCCACCGATCCAGAGCATGAGTCTATCTGTCATCTGTCAGTTTCCGAACAAAGAAGGCTGGCCGTAGACATTTGCCAGCGAAGCCAATTGGTTAAACATCAATTTTCCAGTAGGCGTTTCTTAGCAAGAATGAACTCATCATCAGAAATTACACCCTGCTTATGAAGCGCGGATAAATGCTCTATCTCACTAGTCAAAGATGTAGATAGTTGAGGAGCAGGCGGCCACTGTTCTTGGCTTCGGTATGTCTGCACGGTTGTAGAAGCCACCCGAAGCACACGGGCGCGGCGTACTAAATACCATGGGAAAACAACAATCCACAATAGGATGCACCCGACAACCCAAGCTCCTGCACCGTTTGACCAATTATAATCTTTGTCATCACTTGTTACTTTGTTTGTTGACGCATCAAAGCCTACCCAAATTGTTGTGCCAATCACTATTAGGAATATTATTGCGTTCAAGCTATCCATTCGCACTTGTTCCTTAATTTTCAGGGATTAGATTCGCGCTTGAAAATGATCTCATAGCTGAATGTTGAACTATCTGTACCATCGGAGGCTCGGCGGGCCGAAACAGCGTCCCATCCCTGCTGCCCTAGGTCGTTCATTTGACTCTCAAAATCGCCATCTGGAATAGATTTGATCATGTACTTGTAATGTGGGGGCGATGCAGGAACATGGAAGGCTATGGCAGATAGTAAGAGTGCCAATACAATTAGAAGTGCATAAACACCCCCTAAACTGGGAGCTGATTGAATAGGTGATGATGTTGTTTGAACCGACATGGAATATTCTCCTTTTTCACAAGCAATTACAGGCGTATTACAAGATGCTTTCGGACATAAACAAGGCTATGTTTCTTATTCATTAAATTACCTGGCAGTCAGTTAAGGGACAATGGGGACAAGTATTCCTGGCTCTTGTTCACGCAATCCAAATATAGAAAGTGAGCGGTATTCAAACCGCCTACGTTGGCCTATATCAGTCCAAGTATGGTCAAGCACGAATGAATTTCCAAGTGTATACTCTGTGTTTTCAGGATTGTCTCTTACCTCACGAATATGATATATTCGATTGACACCCTCATTTTCGCCTATCCAAAAGGGAGCAAAATAAGATGCATTTTGCTGTTCCAGCCTAGGCACACCAAGTTTTTTTGTGACCCACACTATATTGTGGTGCGAGACGTGAAGTTTGAAGTCTTCTGTTTCCGGCACGATAAGCACGTTTGACATTTTTTCTCCTTACCATCGCGAATACCTGTTTGTTGTTTCCACGTCCGCCTGCTTTTCTCCTCCCTCGCAATCTCTTCCCCTTGACATCCGTTCCCAAACACGTCATACTAGTAGACAGAAACAGTAGACAAGAGTTGAGAGTGCAGACAACAGTTTTGCTTGGGAGGGCAGAACAGGAAACCAAACCATGACCACTGTACTCGGCGGGCCTACCACCGAACCCGGCAAAGCCATCGCCAGCCGCAACGCCACCACCCACGGCGTCTTTGCACGAGACATTGTTCTGCCCAGCCTCGGCGAAGACCCCGACGGCTACCAGCAGGTCCAGGACGAGCTAATCGCACAGCTTCGCCCCGCTAACCTTTTGGAGCGCCACTACGTTGAAAAGATCGCAGCTGCCTCCTGGCGACTTCGTCGGCTGCACCGCTGGCAGGCCCAGCTTTTCGAGGACGAGACGCTCACCGAAGATGCCCGGCTGGATAAGCTCGACAAAGTGCTGCGCCATGAGACCGCCTTGCAGCGCCAGATCGATACGTCCGTTAAGATGCTTGCCAAAGACGTTCCCTTCCTCTATGCCCGCCGTGCCCGTACCCATGCGCTGGAGATGACCCAGATCTGTGAGCGCGAATGCCTGGACGATGCCGAGATCGAGCAGGGCGTTTCGATGGAAGCAAGCAACCGTTTGTACCAGATCCGCAAGTCAACCACCCAGGTCGTTAATGAGCTATCCGTCGCCGCCGTCGACACGGTTCCCAATGACTTACCAGCGAAAAGCAGCGAAAATTGCCAAAACGAACCTGCGGCCCCGAAGCCTTCCTATCGAACGCTGCCCCACGAAGAGACGAACGTTGTGGAAGATGCCGACGACTCTTCGGTGCCTTCGCACCCCGACCGATGGGAGCAACCGCCTCCCGACCTGCCCTTTCGGGCAGGGAGACTGCCGTCGGGGGTATCTGAACGGCGTGTCCTGCCGTCCCTCAGCCACGTAAATTGCCAATACGAACCCGACTGAGCCTCTTGCCTATTCCTTTCCAACTCCGAGTTCCCCAAACTTGGGGCGGAGGGGCCTCATCGTCCCCGCGTCCCCCCAGGGCTGCGCTGGCCGTCCTGATGCTGATGACTGACACGGGCCGCCTTTGCACGGGCCGCGCGGGCTTCGGATTTCGCGTGCTTGCCCTGAACCGCCTCTTCAGGGCAGTAGATATGGCAGGAATTATGCTTCATGACCACCGGCACGATCCCAGGAGCCGAATGGGTCGCCTCGGCGAGAAGCGCGACGAAATCAGCAGGATCGGCAGTGTTCTCGGCGAACATGCCGTAGTGCATCGGGATAACTTCGCGCGGCGCGATCTGCGCCGTCAGCGTCGCGGCCTGGGCGGCGTCCATGTTGCCCCAGCGTCCGTTGATCGGAACCAGCAGCACTTCCGGGCCGTATTCTTCGACTGCGGCAGCCAGGCCGTCGTTGTACTCGGTATCGCCGGTGATATACACGGAAACGGTATCCGCGCTGCTGCCGTCGTTCTGGAACTCAAAGACGAATCCGACACTGTCTTCGGAGTGTTGGGCGGCGACCACATGCACGGCAAAATGGGGGAACTCCAGCGACTGACCCGGCATCGCAGTCGTGATCCGGCTCATCGGCACCCCAAGCTTGGTGAGATGGTGGCAAGCCGAAGGCGGACAGACAACCGGGGCATCCGGGTTCATCTGGGCAATGGCCGGAGCCGTCTGCGGATCGAGATGGTCAATATGGTCATGAGTCAGAAACAAATAATCCAGCCGGACATCTTTTGGCCGGACAGGAATGTCCACAAGCCGGGTCGCATTCCCGTCGCCGTTCGCGCTATCCGACAGGTACGGATCGACGACAATGACATCGCCGCCGTGTGCCTTAAAGGCAAACCCGCCCTGACCCAGCCAGTGAATCGCGACACGCCCCGCTTCGACTTTGGATTTAATCAAACGCTCCATAGTGATTCCTCCTCAATGCTAGCAATGGTGACACTATTGGCGTTCGTGGGCTTAGACTCCTGCTTTACCGATAGGCTCCTGGCCGGTAATCTTGTGTCGCCTCGACACTGGGCACTTTCCAGCCTCGGAATTTATTCCGTGGCACCTCTGCGCGGCGTATGCCTCACACTTTTGCTTGCCTTTACTGTTTTGCTTGCCTTTACACTTTTGTCTGTATATGCTACAATGCCCTCGTGGCTTGGGCCGGAATTAGGTGGACAGGAACGGAGCAGGTGCAGGCAGCCGATATTCGCCGCGCAGAGGAAATGGCCGCGCTGGAGCCGGAGTGGCAGCGTTTGGCCTCTCTCTGCCCGACCGCAACCGTTTTTCAGACCTATGAATGGAACGCCGCCTGGTGGAAGCATTTCGGCGGCACCGGTGGGCGTCGCCTTCGCCTGGTGACTTTCCGGGGTCCTGACGGAGTTCTTGTCGGGCTGGCTCCGCTGATGACTTCTTTCTGGTATGCGACCCCGCTCAGGCGCTTGTCGTTTCTCGGAACCGGTACTTCCGATTACTTGGACGTTCTGGCTGCCCCCGGCTGGGAACGCGAAGTTGCCGAAAGTCTATACGGCTATCTGGAAGCGACCGGCGGCTGGCAGATCGCGGACTTTCAGCAGCTCCGCGCCAGCAGCTATCTACAAGAACATTGTCCGAACCCGGCAGTACGGTTAACGACACTGGATGTGCCTGGCGAAGCCTGCCCGTATCTGCCGTTGCCCGAAACTTGGGAAGCACTGCTGCAAGGGCTGGGCAAAAAGACCCGCGCGAATGTCGGCTACTACGACCGGGCGCTTCATAAAGTCTACGAAGTCGCCATCGGGCCTGTCACCGACGAAACCGAGCTTGATGACGAGCTGACCCGGCTCTTTGAGCTGCATCAGCGCCGCTGGAACCAGCGCTGGCTGCCGGGTGTCTTCGCCGGCAAGCGCGTTCAGGCATTCCACCGGGATGCCGCCCGGCGGCTGCTTGGCAAAAACTGGCTGCGTTTGTTTTATCTGCGCCTGGACGGCGTGACCCAGGCGTCTTTATACTGCTTCGGCTACGGCGACCGTATCGCCTACTACCAGGGTGGGTTCGAGCCGACACTGGCCCGGCTGAGCCTCGGGACCGTGCTGACCGCCCGAGCCATCCAGACCGCGATTTTGGAGGGCCGTCAGGAGTTTGACTTCCTGCGGGGCGATGAGCCCTACAAAGCCAAGTGGACAGGCGAGTCGCGAGTCAATCAGCGGCGTCTCGTAACCCGGTCCCGAACCCTGTTCCCTCTGCTAGTTCGCCTGGCACACAACTGGGAAGACCAGATCGAGCGGCGCGGGAAAGCCTGGATGCGCCGCAAAAAGTCGGATACCGCAAAGGCAAGGAGCCAGAAGTGATTCGGCGCTTTTTCACTCGGATCTTGATGGTGATTTTGATCGCCGCCTGTGGGTACAACTGGCTCCAGATGCAGCGCCTGGAGGGTCAGGTCACGGCGCTCCAATCCCAGCAGTTCATTCTGAAACCGGGGACGTCTAGTAAGTCCCATTCGGCAAAGCCGCTGAGCCTTTCTGAGTTACAAACGCAGTGGAAACATTTGTGGAACCAAGCCGATGCTTTCCGATCAATCAGCAAGAAAGCTTTCTCCCATGAGCCATCTATTTAATCGTTGTTTTTCAATTCGCTCTTCCGTTCGTTTGATGCTGGCTGCCGGTGCCGTCACGGGGCTGGCATTGGTCAGTGCCGGCTGCGAGTCAGGCCAGATCCACAACAATGTAATGAACTCCGAGCAGGAAAATGCACTTGGACGCGAGTATGCTTCCGAGATCGATTCTCAGGCAAAGTTCGACATGGATGGCAAGACCAATCGCCGTGTCCTGGACATTGCCACGCAGATCTTCGCGCAGGCCCAAACAGAAGCACCTAACGTGTCGTTCCGGATCCGCATCATCGATAGCCCGGAAGTCAATGCGTTCTCGATTCCCGGCGGCTACGTCTATATCTACCGAGGGCTTTTAGACAAGATCGGTCCGGATGACGATGCGCTTGCCTGCATTATCGGCCATGAATCCGCGCATGTCGTGCGCCGCCACGTTGTCAAGTCCATCTCGGACTCCGAGAACAAAGGCTTTCTCGTCGACTTAGTCTCGCTCCTCAGTCGCAGCAATGCCGTCAGCCAGGCCGGTGGCGCTCTCTTTGAGCTCGACCAGCTCCATTACAGCCGGACTGCCGAGTTCGAGGCAGACCGCTGGGGAGAACGCTTCGCCTACAACGCCGGCTACGACCCGACCGGCATGGTACGTACCTTCCAGACATTCGAAAAAATGGAAGACGGCGCGAACGACACGCCCAGCTACGCGCTGGACCATCCCATCAACCAGAACCGGATACTTCGTGTCGAAGAGCAGCTTCGTGAGCTCCGGGCCGACCACGGCACCTATGTCTCGGAAGCCTATGATCCAAATGGCGACAAAACTGCCGCTAAGGAGCATGATCTGGACTATCATCTCTTGGTACTCTCGACTAACATACCAGCACCCATCCCCGTGAAGCCGCAGACCAAAGCGCCGCCTATCACCATTCTGGAAAACCATC
>JBPBQB010000166.1:0-7533 GCA_050954545.1 Janthinobacterium lividum
AGGCGCAGACCCGCTGAAGACAAGTTACGCGAGTCTTTTTGGGCATCTCGAGTGAAGATTAATCGCCATTGAATCGGTTTGGAGGAAGTTCCTTGATTTGGGTCTTTCTTCACCAGGGCAGTTCCGACGAACATTCGGCGTCGGGCGTCCGCAGGCCAGCTTGGATAGACTCGCGCATTCCAGTGACCGAGAGCAGATAAAGAGTCTCCTCGATAGAGCGCCAATCTTGTTCGGCAATTAGGACGGCGCTGGCGGTGCTGCCGTCAATGCGAATGGGCATATGGGAAGTGGCCGTTTCTTCCAAAAGCTGCGGCAGAGTGTCCTGCGCCTGCTTGTCGGTGAGGGTTTTCATGGCATGAGTTTACCCGATTCGAGAAGTGTATGAGAAGGGCAGCAAGCGGGTATAATTAAGCGCTGTGAAGTTTTTCACAAGCGGTTTACGCTGAACATTTAGAAATGGAACCACGGCCATCGCACGCCCCTTGAACCCGATTACTTACTTTCGCCGCAATCTCGGGCGCACTCTGCCGCTGGCATTTGTCATTGTGCTGTCGGTCTTTCTGATCGCCTCGGTCGTCACGATTGTCAATTCCATCGACCTGACAGTTCTGACGATCTACAACTACACAAAAGTCTTCACACCGGTCATTCCCCGCATCGGCGCTGCGCTGCCCGGCGAGAGCGTGATCCGGGTGCCTGCGGACATTCAAACGCAAATCCAAAAGACGCCGGGGGTGGAAAAGACTATCGAGACGTCCGGCTTTTTCTTTAATATCAACACGGTCTTTGGACCGTTTCCGTTTGTCTGCTTTGGGGTGACGGATGCAGACCGGGATTATCTGCTCCGCCGTGCGGGCGATTCTCTCCTGCCGGGCGGACGGATGCCGGCGGCGGGCAAGCCGGAAGCAGTGATCTCGGAAGGACTGGCCCGGAACAAGAAGGTAAAGATCGGGGACATTATCGCAAGCCCGCTGGACACAGGAACCTTGGTCGCGGCCCCGGCGAACATCAAACTGGTCGGCATTCTGCGCGGCTCGACCTGGATGGCGTTTACGTCCAAGCAGTTTACGGACCAGAGCCTCGCGCAAGTGCCGCGCTCGCTGCTCGTGACCACGACAGATATTAACGATCAGGGGAAAGTCGGAGATGCGCTGTTCAGCAAGCTGGATAAGTTTCAGGTGCAGGTGCTGTCGTTCAACAATCTGGTCAAGACACTCCGAAACTCGCTGGCGTCCATGTACTTGATTATGCACTTAGTTAATGGCACGGTGATTTTTGTCGTGGCATTGATGGCGGGAATGCTGTCCAATATCTACTTTACCCAGCGGATCAGTGAGTTCGCCGTGCTGGCGGCGATCGGAATCCGGCGCAGTACGCTGGTCTGGCACGCGGTCTCAGAGACAGCGATCCTGACATCGCTCGGCTGGATACTCGGCGTTATCATCAATTGGAGCATTTTGAGCATTATGCGCGGCAGTGTCTTCGAGCCGCGCGGGATGCTGATCAACCCAAGCGATCCGCTATCGTATTGGAACACGCTGCCTATCCCAGTTTGTATCACGCTGTTCGCGGTGGCGACAATCAGCTATCGACTGTCACACTTGGACCCTGTCACGATCATAGAGAGGCGCTAAGCTTGTCCGATTCGATTATTTCCACTGATAAGATTTCTCTTGTCTATACTGACGGGGCACGGAGCACCCACGCACTGCGAGAAGTCAGCATTCAGATTCCGAACAAGCGCTTTGTCGGCATTATGGGACCGTCGGGCTCGGGAAAGTCTTCGCTGCTGTATATTCTCAGTGGTCTGAAACGACCCACTTCCGGTGATGTCACTATCGACAGTTACCGCTTTGGAGCGCACTCCGATTTGGATTTGATTGATCTGCGCCGTCAGCGGTTCGGATTTGTCTTCCAGCAGCCGTATTTACTTGTCTGGCAGACCGCAATGGAAAATGTGCTGATGGGAGCGCCTAACCTGAACGAAGAGGCGCGGCGCAAAGCGCAGGGCTACTTCGAGCAGCTTGGGATCGCAGGGCTGGCGACTAAACTGCCCTCACAGCTTTCCGGCGGCGAGAAGCAGCGTGTCTGCGTCGCGCGGGCCATGATGAACGACCCAGACGTTATCTTCGCCGATGAGCCGACAGCTTCGCTCGACCATGCCAACGGTCATCTAGTGGTTGATCTGCTCTCGGCGTACCGGGAGCGTGGAACGGTCGTCGTCGTGACGCATGACCCGGAGATGCTGACTGGAGCGGACTCTGTACTTCTGATGCGCGATGGGGAAAGCCTCGGCTGGCGTGACCCGATTGATGTGTTGAACGCCGGTCCGAGCAGGACAGTGGCATTGTAAAAGGCGTCCGCGCTTCAGCAAGACAGATTAGCTCAAACGTGCGTCTCGGATGATTGACGGCAGCATATCGGCATCGATGATTTTGACATGGTGATCGGCCATGACGACGCAGCGGTGGACGACGTTTTCCAGTTCGCGGACATTGCCGGGCCAGGCATAGGACTGGAGGTGCATCATTGCTTCCGGCGAAAACGCTTCCACTATGGCATCATTCTCAGCGTTGAACTTGTGCAGGAACAGCGCGGCAAGCAAAGGGATGTCTTCGACGCGCTGGCGCAAAAGTGGCATGGTGATCTGGATGACCTGCAGGCGGTAGTAGAGGTCTTCGCGAAATTTACCGTCTTTAAGATGCTGTTCCAGGTCAGCATTCGTCGCGGCGACTACCCGCACATCCACTTTAATAGTCTTTGTGCCGCCCACACGCTCAAACTCGCGCTGCTGCAACACCCGCAGCAGCTTCACCTGAACAGCACCGGAGACATCTCCGATCTCGTCAAGAAAAAGCGTGCCCCCATGTGCCAGCTCAAACCGTCCTTTTCGCTCTGTCGCTGCTCCGGTGAATGCATTTTTTTCGTGCCCGAATAGTTCGCTCTCCAAAAGTGTCTCCGAGAGGGCAGCGCAGGAGATCGCGACAAAAGGACCGGAAGCGCGGTCAGACTGTTCGTGAAGGGCACGGGCAACCAGTTCTTTGCCGGTTCCGCTTTCGCCGCGGATCAGCACTGTTGCCCGAGAAGCTGCTGCCCGCTTGATTGTTGTCAGCACCTCCTGCATCGCAGGGCTGACTGCGTTCGCCATAATCGACGGCGCAGTCTGGCTGCCGGGCTTGGCGACTGGCCCTGACGACTGCGCCTCGGCGGCACGGGCGACGGCACGCTTGACTACGGCGCGGATTTCATCCATGTCAAATGGCTTGGTGATATAATCCGAAGCGCCGAAGCGCATGGCATCGACACAAGTTTTGATTGTCGCATATGCGGTAATCACGATGGCAACTGCGTCAGGGTGCTTTTGCTTGACCTTCTGGATCAGCTCGACGCCGTTCATATCAGGCATGATTAAGTCGGTAATCAGCAGACTGACCGGATGCGCGGAGGCCCACTCCAAGGCTTTGACGCCATTTTCGGCGACCTGAACCTCGTAACCATCTTTGACGAAAATCGCCTGCAAAACGCGCCGGATGTTCGGCTCATCGTCGGCGATTAACAGGGTTTTTGATTTTGGCGAACTGAGTGCAGAAGATTCTGCGGAAGTTAGTCGTTCTGCTGACATAGGGCGCACTATCCTTTGATCTCTTACGCTGAGTGTATGATCTCTTACGCTGAGTACACGGCCCAGGCTTCATACACTTGTCCGGCCTGGTCGTGGCGCTGGTCAGTGATTTCCATTCGGGAAGCCGGCATCATGCCGGCAGGAACCGGCTGAATTGGAAACTGCACGGTGAATGTAGAGCCTTCCCCAGGCGTACTTCGAATCACCAGGCGGCCGCCATGGGTCTCGACAATCTTGCGAACAATAGCAAGACCGAGACCGGTCCCCTTCGTTTTCGTCGTAAAAAACGGAGTGCAGATCTTGTCGATCTTAGCAGCGGAAATTCCGACGCCCGTGTCGGCAAAATCAATGTCGATGATGTCCTGCTCGGGCTGACAATAAGTGGTGACGGTGAGTGTCCCGCCGTGCGGCATCGCCTGGACGGCATTGATGACGATATTCTTGATGACTTGTTCGATTTGAGCCTGGTCCAGCCAGAGCTCCGGCAGATCGTCCTCCAAATTCAAGACCACTTGAACATCCTGATCGGTTAAATAAGCACTCATAAATTGCAGCAGGCGGCTGAGAATTGCGACGATACTGACCGATCGCATCTCGGGTGGGGTCACACGCGAGAACTCTAAGAACTCTGTCGCGATTCGGTCCAGCCCGTTGACCTCCTGAACGATCATGTCCAGAAACTCACCATGTTCCGCCATGAGGTCTGCCGGCAGCTCTTTGCGTAAAAGCTGAGCGGCACCTTTGATGGAGGACAAAGGGTTCCGCAGCTCATGTGCAATGTTCGCGGCAAGCTGGCCGGTCTCGGCCAGCTTGGAAACGCGCTCGACCTCTTCCTTCATCTGCACTTCGTTCGTCACATCCTCGAACACGGCAACGACGCCTAAATAGTCTCCTGCTTCACTGCAAAGCTGAGAGACGCTCAAATTGAGATAAGTCTCATCGCCCTGGGGACTGCGATAGCAGAGCTGATTTCGCGTGAAGACTTTCCCGGTCTTAGCGGTCAGCTCAACCATACGCATCGTTTCCTCACGCACCGGCAGGTTGATCTGCAGAAGCTGGATGAACGCACTATAATGCATTCCGATAAACTGCGAGGCTTGCAGATTGACGATCTCTTCCGCTCGCTTGTTCCAGGTTACGATGTAGCCGTTCTTGTCTGCCGTAATCACGCCGGCAGCAATGGAGCGCAAAATGTTATCGGTATAATTGGTCAGATTCCGCAGGGACGTGATTTCGCGGTAGATAGTGGCGGCTTGCGATGCGACAAGATGAAGCAGCATCACGCTTTCTCCGGTGTACAGATTAGGCGTGCGGCTTTCCATCATCAGCACGCCGATCAGTTCATCGGCGACTACCAGGGGAATCGCGAGGCGTGAGCGCATAGCATTCGGATCAGGCGAGGTCGTATTGACCGCCGCAGTTTCGGAGCCGATGAGTGCCGTGCGGGCCCGCAGGGCGCGGGCAGCGACGCTGTCCCCATCAAGTGCGAGTGTCTGCACTCCGATAATCTTTTCCGCCTGTTCGCCCCGCGCCGCCCGCACGGTCATCGTCGTCCCATTCTCGTCTACCGTCAACAATGACGACTCATCGCTCCAGACGAGGCTTGCGACAATATCGAGAATTGAGCTGAGGGCTTCTTCCAGTGTGGTGGCTGCGCGAACTTTCTGCATCAGCTCGTAGACCGCTGAAAGCTCCAGATCCCGCTGCCCGATCCGTCGCTCGTAGGAAGATGCGCTTTGCAGAACAGTGGCTGCCTGTGAAGAGGCCACAGCAATCAGTTTCAGCTCTTGATCGCCGTAGTCGGTCCCATGCTTGCCCAGAATCAAAAAGCCGACTGCCACATCATCGACAACGAGAGGCACCAGTGCAGCCGCTCGGTGCCGGGCCAAAAAGGCATCGCAGATCGGCTGCCAATCCGGCCCGAAGAGCAAGGATGCATCGTCTGCCGTTAGAATGCGTGGAGCCCGCAGGGTCTGTGCCGCAGCCGAGACTGGAACCGGTGTGATAAATGAGCGCAGGCGCTTCCCAAGCGTTTCTGAAACGCCGCGCCAGTGCAGAGCGCTCAGGCCTTCGTGAGTGTCATCGAACATCAAAAGCAGGCCGGCATCGCTGTCGGTAATCTGGGTTGCCAGATCATTGACAGTCTGAGCGGCTTTCTGAACACCGGAAGTCGCCGCCAGGGTTTTACTCACTTCATACAATGTCGTCAGCTCGGCATAACGTTTTTCTTGCCCGGCAATGATTCGTGCATTTTCAATCGCGATGCCGGCTTGATGCACGAATGTCGAAAGCAGCTCGATGTCGGATCGAACGATGCTGCGCTGCGGCCCGGAGTTGCTGACAACCACGACGCCGATGCAGCGGCCACGGGCGACAATGGGCTGGGCATAGAATGCTTCCATGTCGAGCGAAACAGCGTACTCTCGGATCATTGGAAGGGCTTCGTCGATGTCCTCGACAAAGAGCGGCATCTGGCGCTGGGCGACCATGCCGATCACGCCGACGCCCATGCCGACCTGCGAGTCGAGATCCGTCAAAGCCGCTCGGTAGTGGCCGCGCACGATGCGGGGCGAGAAACGTCCTGTCTCGACATCCAATAAGTAGATGCGGCAGCGATCAAAGTGAACAATGTCGACAATGTTATCTGCGACTTGATTGAGCACCTGGTCAAGATCGAGCGTTGAGGTGATAACTTCGGTCAGCGCCGCAAGAGTCGACAGCTCCTGCAGCTTATGATTGAGCTTAGCGTAAAGCTGTGCGTTGTTGATCGCCAGACCCGCCTGAGTGGCAAAGATGCTGAATAGGCGCAGGTCTTCTTCGGTAAAGAGCGGCCCTGCGGCCCGACGACGAATACACAAAACGCCCTGCACCTGACCGTTTTCGTCTTTCATGGGCATACAGATAGAAGACGAAACATCCGGGACACTGTCAATGCCGGAACCTCGAAAGCGGGGGTCATCGGCCAGCGAGTTCAGCAGGAGCGGCTGCCCGGTTTCCACGACATGACCGGCGACACTGCTGCCGACAAAGATGCGTGAGTTTTCGACAACGTCATTGGGAAGGCCGAATGAGGCGGCAATCACCAGCGAATCCGTCTCCGGCAGACGGAGCAGAAGTGAGCAGGCTTGCGCCTCCATGACCGCAGCGGCCTTCTCGGTAATCATGTCGAGCAGTCGGTCGATTTCGACCTTGTCCATTGCCTGGCCGATTTCATAGACTGTCGAGACTTCCCGGATACGCCGCTCAACCTGAGCCTGCGCGGCGGACATGTTATCCTGCCAGAGCGTTTGGCGCAGGGCAATCGCGAAAAACGGTGCCAGCGCCTGGGACATATCCGGCCATTCCTGCCGGGCTTCCTCCGTCAGAATCGCCGTCCACAGGCCCAGCGGCTTATCTGTGCTGTCCCAAACAAGCGCCGCGCCCTCACAGCCGGTTTTTTCCCCTGCCGCAAGGCATCTGTCCGCCTGGACACGCAGGACCTGAGCATCTTTGCCCGCCAGCAGGCTCATCTCTAACTCCGGTCCGAGCCGGTAAAGTGCAAGCGTGTCCGTTCCGAGCGACTCCCCTGCAAGGGACAGAAGACGCGGAAGAGCGGCGGCTGCATCCGCTGCGACTATCTCCGCTGCCCGGCGCAGGATCTGATCAAAGCCTGTTTGGATACGGGTGACTGGTAGTTTACTTGTCATGAGAATATTGATATTATCCGCCACTTTTCCGGCCTTGTCAAGCAGGAACTTACTCCCCCGTTTATCCCCGTAAGAGACCGGGGACAATAATAAAAAATCGTTCTCTCCAAAAACCGAATCCCGAAAAGGAACTGAAATCATGGCCATCGAAACCAAACCGCGCGAGACAACAATCCCGCTCAGCGGCGTGTCGGATAAGCCGGCGTTCCGCGACGATGCCGCAGA
>JBPBQB010000113.1:0-7517 GCA_050954545.1 Janthinobacterium lividum
TCGGTTCACGAAAGGTTCTTTTCAAATGCATTTTACACACAAATCCGGACTTGCCCTGGCAGTTCTCGCACTGGCTGCAATCGCTCCGTCAGCACATGCTCAGACTTACAGTGCGGCGGGCGATTTTTCTGTTTCCACCAACTCCAACGGTGTCTAGAGCTATGGCTACGAGAACACGCTGGGCGGGGCGCTTAACCTGTTCACAGATCAAGTGACGAGCGGGGCCAGCACCGCCGGCTGGTATGACAACATCGCTTCAAGCGTTCCACAGGTCAGTGAGAACTTCGGCGTCCCTGCCGACACTCCTTACGATGATGTTCTTCAGCCGGGACAGTTGTTTCTCCATCCCGGCCCGAACGGGGAATACGCGATTGTTCGCTTCACCGCCGCCACTGCCGGAACCTACGACCTGAACAGCAGCTTTACACCTGTCACGACCGATGGTACTACGACCGATGTGCATGTCCTGGAAAACAGTACTTCTCTATTCGATGGCCTTGTGACCGGAACCTACAACGCACCCACAAGTGCGCCTACCTTTGCCGACAGCATCCAACTCAACAAAGGGCAAACGGTCGATTTTGCAGTCGGGTACGGCGCAAACGGCAATTATTACCAAGACAGCACGGGCCTGTCGGCGACCCTGACATCCGCTCCTGTCCCTGAAGCCTCGACCACAGTGTCACTGGGCCTGCTGATGGCACTGGGACTCGGTGGCCTGGCAGTCAGCGCGAAGCGGCGAAAAGCCTCGGCTGCGGTTTAGTCTGATTACGATGAACGCCCCCGCCTCAAATTGAGGCGGGGGCGTTTTTATGATGCACAAAATATTGTCTGTCTTCGAGAAGCGCTCTGTCAGGCACCCCGCAGGCTGCGTGAGTGACGGGTGTCATGACTTCTTTCTGTCCAGCGGCGGGAACGCTGTGAGCGCGAGGTCTGGTCTGCAAAAGTCTGTTCCAGGGGCTGCGCGGGCAGTGTCAGGGCATTCGTGACCAGCTTCAGCAGGTACTCTTCCAGGCTTTTGCCGCTCTTCTGTGCTTCGGCGGCAGCCATCTTTTCAAACTCCTGCGGTAAGCCGATCAATCGTGTCATTTGTTGCATCCTTCCTCAGTCTGTATCTGCATCATACCGTACTTTGTTCGTCTTGCCCAAAAGAATTTTTGGCGCTCTTGAAATCTCCCGTGCATCGCAGTATCATTTCGTCTAAGCGCATTATGACCTTAATACATACCCCACGTCTTGAACTCTTACCCGCGACCGCAGAGCTGATGCGGCTGGAAATCAGTGACTCCTTCACGCTGGGAATGCGTTTGAATGCAGTCGTTCCGAAGAACTGGCCGCCGGAGGAAGTTAAAGACGTGCTGGAATACTTTGCCGCTCAAATGGACGCTGGAGTCACGGGCGACGGCTGGGGCATCTACTACTGGATTGCTTTGTCAGACAGCGGCGACCCGCGAACACTGGTCGGGAGTGGCGGATTCATGAGCAAACCGTCCGGAGAGAGTACAGTGGAGATCGGCTACGGGACATTGACGCAGTTCCAGGGCAGGGGCTATGCGACTGAAGCTGTGGGGGGTCTGGTCGAGTTCGCACTGTCGCAGGAAAGTACGCTCGGCATCTTTGCAGATGCGCTGCCGGAAAATGCTGCTTCCGTGCGGGTGCTTTTGAAGAACGGATTTTTGGAAGTGGGCGAGGGCGGGGAACAGGGAACGCGCCGATTTGAGTATCAAAGAGTATCGGAATAGCCGAACGCACCTGCTCGGAAGCTAGATTGCGATTATTTTCACAAGGCTACTCGTTTTTTCTTGACAATCAGGAAAGGCAATTGTATAATGACTGTAACGAAAGTGCCTTCGGGTAGGAGGCCTCACCTATGATTAGCAGCGTTTGGTCTTTGCTTATCGCAGGAGCGACAATGGGAATGGTTGCGCTTATCGCGTTTCTGTGGGGCGTCAAGAACGGCGTCTTTGAGAATGCGGAAGATGCCAAGTACATTGTGTTCCGGGATGAAGAAGAGGACTAGGAATTCAGCATGGCAATTAACTACGATCAGGAAAAACAGGAGCTGACCCGGCGCAACTTCCTGTCTCTTTCGACCTGGGGATTGATCGGCGTCGGCTCTTTGGGCGCAGCAGGCATCTTTGGAAAGTTCTTCTGGCCCAACGTTTCTTACGGGCCGCCGTCCAAGTTTTCTATCGGCAAGCCGACGAACTTCCCGGACGGAGCCAAGCAGAATATCGCCGACCAGAAGGTCTCGATTATCCGGCACGGCAACCAGATCGGCGCGATCTCGATGGTCTGCCAGCATCTCGGCTGCACCGTCGCGGCGTCGCCTACGGGCTATGACTGCCCGTGTCACGGCTCCAAATATGACGATCTGGGCAATGTCACGCATGGCCCGGCGCTGGTTCAGTTGTTCTGGTTCGACATCCATCCCACCCCGAGCGGCGATCTCGAAGTCGACAAAAGCAAGAAGTTCAGCGAACCGCTGGGCCATTATTACACAGTGGCGTGAAACCACAGCCCGGATCGAGCACGGCTCTGTGAGCCTGTAGAAAGCAAGCGCTATGAGCGTCAAAGAACTCCGCCCTGGCGGCCCGCCGACACCCAACGGCACTGGAAACGGACAGCGTCCCCCGAATGACAGCCCCGTTGTCCGCCTGCGTAAAGCGATCTATCGCCAGGCACCGGAAGTGTGGGACAACCTGAACCCGCGTGTTTTAGGGCACAACGTCTACAAGTCCATTTACCGGACGACCGCCTTCCCAAAGACCGAACGTGAGCGCTCCGAGGCATTCTTCAACTCGTTCCTGCTGCATATCCAGCCGGCGAAGATTGAAAAACATGCCCTGCGCTTTACATACACGTTCGGGCTGGGACTGCTGTCGCTGTATCTGTTTATCCTGCTGACCGTTTCCGGTCTGCTGCTGATGTTTGTCTACGTGCCCTCCACTGAGCAGGCCTACAACCGGATGCTTGACCTGCATTCGTCGGTCTCCTTCGGCGGCATCCTGCGCGGAATGCATTTCTGGTCGGCGAATGCCATGATCGCCGTGGTCTTTTTCCATATGTGCCGGGTCTTCTATACCGGTGCTTATAAAGCCCCGCGTGAGTTCAACTGGGTTGTCGGTGTCATTCTCATGGTACTGACCCTGGTTTTGGGCTTTACGGGTTACCTGCTGCCGTGGGATCAGCTTGCCTTCTGGGCCATCACGGTCGGCGCGGGAATTGCAGGCAAAGCAAGCTGGATCTCCGATCATATTAATGCATTGCCCCATCCGGCATTTCTCCCGCCTGTTCCTGACATCGGTCAGGCGACTCGCTGGGGCCTGCTCGGCGCGGACACGGTCGGTCAGGAAGCGCTCATCCGTTTCTATGTCCTGCATGTTGCGATCCTGCCGGTCATCATGTTCGGCTTCATTTTGTACCATATGTGGCGCATCCGCAAAGATGGCGGCATTTCCAGCCCAAAAGAGTCGCCGGAGTAGGACGCCCCCACCCCCGCCGCTCCGCGTCGACCCCTGCCCCCGCAAGCGGGAGAGGGGTAAAGATTTAGGATCTACTCTCTGCCTCTGTATTCACCCTTCTCTCACGAAGTGGGGGTAGGGGTCGACGCGGAGCGGCGGGGGTGAGGGGCACACTCTGAAAAGCATCCAATTATGAAACGTATTCGCGAAGAAGAAATCTTTCCACGCAACCCGAACAAGACCTATGGCCTGATGGAACTGGTCAAAGGGTCGTCGACTCGCGTCGACCGGGGGCCTGACGATATGGTATCGTCGTGGCCGCACCTTTTGATCCGGGAAGCGGCGCTGTTTGCGGCCTGCTTCGCGGGGATTCTCGCCCTGTCTGTCTGGTGCCCGCCGCCGCTGGAGCTGGAAGCGAATCCACAGAAGCCGCCGAACCCGGCGAAAGCGCCCTGGTACTTTTTGGGATTGCAGGAGCTGGTTGCCTACGATGCGTTTTGGGGCGGACTCGGCATTCCGGGCCTTGTTGTCATTGGGCTGATGGCGATTCCTTATCTGGACCGCCATCATAGCGGCATCGGGCGCTGGTTCGCGAAGAGCCGCCGGACGGCGTGTGCGCTCTGGACTATGTATGTGGTGATTGTCATTGTGCTGATTATTATTGGAACCTACTTTAGAGGCCCGAACTGGGGCTGGTTCTGGCCGGGCGACATGCCGAAGGAAGTGCAGTAGTCTATGTTCGGTTTCAAGTCAATGGTTTCCAAGTTCGCCTTTTGGAGCATCGTGCTTCTGGTACTTGTCGGCATTACAGGGTACAAATCGCTTTGGAATAACCAGAATGCCAGCACCCATGATTTCAGCTACTGGCAGGAGCAGTACAAGACTGCGGCTGCCACACTGGCGACTGATCCGACTGCGCGGCAAGCGGCCCTCGACGCCCCCATAGATGTCAATCAGGTGACAGTGCTTCAGTTCCCCGTCATCAAGGCCGACGGCACCGAGCAGCAGCGGGTCGACCGGTGTCAGTCCTGCCATGCCGGGCTGCTCGACCCGAACATGACGGCGGAAAAGCTGATCAAGACGCTGGACGGCAAGACGGTTCCGACTTCTCAGGTCGCAGCCTATTTGAGCGATCCCGCCCATGCCGATACGCTGGAAGCCATCAAGACCATCGGCGCTCACCCAGGCATCCGTATGGAGTCTGGGAGTGACCCGCACGATCTGGGCGTCATTCATGGGGCAAAGTTCACCTTCGGGATCGCGACCGAAGCCAGTGTGACCGAGGCAGACACGGCGGATTACCAGACACAAAAGATTAATCTCAAGCAGCATCCGTTCCCGACATTCGGCTGCACTACCTGCCACTACGGCACCGGGCGCGAGCTGGTTCAGAACTCCGCGCACGGCAGCCCGGAGCATTCCCAGACCCCGCTGCTGGAAGCCAAGTACATGGATGCGGCCTGCGCTCAGTGTCATGCCCGGTACGATGCAAAATCGTTCAATGTGTCCTACCAGCAGCCGCTGTCGGCGGAGCGTATTATTAAACTGCTCGACGGTCAGGATATTTCTTCCGATCAGGTCGCTTCTTATCTTGCTGACCCAAAGAATGCGGCGACTGCGGACACAGTCAAATATGTCGCAGGCCAGCCGCAGATGGCGACCATTCAGCGCGGCGAGGCTCTGTTCGTGGCTCAGGCCTGCTATGGCTGCCATAAGATCGAAGGCTACTCAAAGGGCAACATCGGCCCTGAGCTGACCTACGAAGGCCGCGTCGCCGGCGGCACGACCAAGATCGCCCATCAGCTTTGGGACCCGCGCTATCTCACCGATAGCTGCGTCATGCCGTACTTCTTCGCCGTCCGCAAGACAAACACGGACCTGCCGTCGACCGGCGTTGTCGGTAATCCGGATGCGGGTATCGAAACAGTCGACCCGCGTGCCCTGAAAGTCCAGCCTGCACCAGTTGCAACTGAGGGTGCGGAGGGTTACAGCGAGGATGTCACGGGTTCCCTGCAGCAGCATGGCTACATTCCCGATGCCACCCGTCAGGCAGATGTCGATGCCCTGGTAACTTTCGTCGCTTCCCAGACCGGCCAGAACTATGCCGATAGCCAGGCTAGCCGCTTCTCGACAATCGCGGCCTACAATGTCTCGCGTCCTGCCGATGTTGCTGTGACAAGTGAAATCGGCAAAACGCTGTTCGCGTCGAACGGCTGCTATGCCTGCCACTATATCGGAGACCCGAACAAAGCGCATATTACCGGCGATCCAAAAGTCGGCAAGGGCGGCATCTTCGGTCCCGAACTGTCCTGGGAAGGCACACGCCACTCACAGAAATGGCTGATCGAGCATTACAAGAACCCGCAGGCCTTCGTGCCGGGGTCCATCATGCCGATCTTCCCGTTCTCGGATACCCAGCGGGCGGCACTCTCGCTGTACGATGCTTCCCTGCGTCCGACCAACGCGAATGCCCGGCCTGTCTCGCCTGATCAGGATTTGCCGAAAGATTACAAACCTCAGTAAGTACCGAAACCTCACCCGGAAACAAGTTTCCACCCTCTCCTTGGAAAGGAGAGGGTCGGAACGGAGTTCCGGGGTGAGGTACTAGAAGGACATTATTTATGGCACAGGATACGAAGCCCGACTCCCCGGAAACGGAGACCCCACCGGGGTTTCACTATTACTCCGGCGGCGAAGTCAAAGAACTGGAAAACACGCCCGTCAGCCCCCTTCTCTGGGGACTATGGACCGTGGTCATACTCGCGGCCCTCGGCTACCTGTTCTACGGCGGCGCACTCGGGCCGCACGTTCTGACTGGTGGCTTCAAGCCGACGAGTGGTTCTCGGGCCAGCCTTGCGGCGATTCAGACCGACATCAACAAGAACGCGAACGGCAATGCCGAGACCGCGCAGGCTGCTGACATGTCACAGCTCGTGCCATTTCTTGGCGGTGAATCGCTTACAATGGCAGTGTCCAATGGCTCGACGATCTACCAGACTTACTGCATCGGCTGCCACGGCCCGAACCAGGATGGCAACGGAGTCAACGCATCGTCACTGAACCCCAAGCCGCGCAACCTGCACGACGGCCCGTTTATGCGCGAGACTATGAACTACAATAGAATCAACACGTCGCTCCATTACGGCGTCCATGGAACGGCGATGCCGCGCTGGGAAAACACGCTCAGCGAACATCAGATCCAGGAAGTGATCTCCTACGCCCTGAGCCTTACTTGGACCACCCCTTCCGATGCAAGCGCAAATGCGGCACCAACGGCATCCAGCCTGCCTGAGACGTCCAAAAAATCGCCAAATCAGTCTACCACTGGAACCCCCGGCGGCTCGACAGTCCACGGCGGCAGCGTCTCGAACTCCCCGGAGCCGATCACGCCTACCGTGGAAGGTAATCCGGCAGCGGATACCAGCACCGCCCCGCCGTCACAGTCCGGCCAGCCTGCCGGTGTCAATCCGAAGTCGATCAAAGTCAACACTCCTGTCAGCGGCTCCGCTCCAAGCGGCGGGCCTGCACCGAGCCGGGAAGCCTCACCAGCCTCGCCGGGCAGCGCTCCCGGCGGGATGTAGGATTTGCCCCCCAGCCCCCAATAATGGGGGAGCAAGAATCAAGATCAAGGGCCTCTGGTTTTTATCTGGTCCCCCCATTATTGGGGGCTAGGGGGCCGGGTGGGTTCTTAGCGAAAGCAAAAATTATGGCAGTTCAGCAGATTATGAAGATGCAGCCACAGGCCGATGGGGCCGAGCGCATCGTACACGAAGACCTTGCCGCCAAATGGGCGATGTGGGTGGGGGTCGGCTTCCTGGTGCTTTTCGGCATCTTCGGGTTTGTCGCCGCCCTGAAGTTCATTGTCCCGGACCTGTTTTACGGGTTCAACTGGCTTTCCTGGCCGCGCATCCGTCCTGTCCATGTCCAGGGCATGATCTTCGGCTGGCTTTTGCCCGTATTCATGGGCCTGTTTTACTACATGGTCCCGCGCCTATGCGGCACGCGGCTATGGAGCGAAAAGCTGGGGATCGCGACCTCTCTTGTCTGGTCCAT
>JBPBQB010000143.1:0-7507 GCA_050954545.1 Janthinobacterium lividum
GGGTATTCCAGACGCGTCGTGATCCGCAGACTAATCCCTGCACCAACGTCTTTCTCCGTGTCGGCGGAAGGCAGGTTCTGGTAATGCGTCATGTCCCTGATGAGTTCCACGCCACTGTGAAAGCCGACTATAAAGATAACGGTGTTCCTGCTCAGGCGCTGGCCGCCTGCTCCGGCTGGTGGGCCGGAGCAGGCGATACCTTGTATGCGATCCGGCAGGGTCGTTCCCTGGTTATTTATCGCCAGGAAACGGAGGAACAAGGGCAGGCCTTCCCCTGGAAGCGCGTGAAGACTATTTCTTTTCCTTCTTAAAATTGCAGATGATGCCTCAACAGCCAGCCGATGCGGACAGCTCCCGTCAGCAGAAGAACAATGCAGGCAGTGGCACTTAGGCGGCGAACAGCGTGAGGCGGCATCGACAGGAAAGTTATGCCGAGTATCCAAAACAGGCCGCAGCGCAGCCAGAGCAGCCCAAATATGCCATAGATCAGCCATCCTAATGGGTGCCAATGCAGCGATTCGCGCCACTGCCCGTGGCCGATACAGACAAACGCTCTGGTCAGGCCGCAGCCAGGGCAGGGAAGACCGGTCAGATTGTAGAACAGGCAGATCGACGGCAGGTGTGCAATCCGGCCTGTGGATGCCGGCAGAGGCAGAAGCAGGCTGGCGGCGAAAACCCCCGAAAGAAGAAGCCAGACCGACATAGCATTGATTCGCTGCTGCATGAAGAATTATAGCACGCCCTGCGGATTTTGCCCCGGCTTCCAGTCAGAGAGGAACAGTCCGCCGAACTAAACTGGGCACTTCGGAAGTTCAGGCAATGAGAACTCGCCGGCCGAGTCCGTCAGCGCATTATTAATGGTTATGCGTGCCTGACGCTGAATCGCTTGAAGTATCGAAGTCAGCCAGACCCTACTGTTCGCCCCGTAGGAGAATCACCGCGACTATGAGCAGGAATCTGTCCTTCATCCGCCGAACAACCAAGCATCAATTATGGTTGAACATTCCCCCGAAAACACATCTTTTAGCCCGAGCCCGGCCCCGTTTGGGCGGAGGTTCCTGGCGAAACTGGTGGATCTTCTCGTGGTGGACGCTTTCTCCGGTGTCCTCCTCATCGGGTTCGCGGTCCTTCAAGCCGGCGGCGTTTCTGGCACGGGCCTTGCTTTCTGGCTCATCGGCGTGTTTTTCTTGTTCGGCCTATTGTATCTCGCAATCGGGACGAGCGGTGGGCGGCAGACGCTCGGCTACCACCTGGCGGGCTTGCGCGTGGTGCTTGCCAGTTCCGGCGATGCACCCGCTGGATTTGGCCGCAGTCTCGGTAGAAGCCTACTGGACTGGGTTTTCTACGGGTTAGCGCACTACTTGATTGGGCTTGCAGACTATGTCCCGATCTTTTTCACAGCGGAGAAGCGGACGCTGCATGATCTGGCAACCAGAACGCGGGTGATCGCCGCCGCCCGTCCGCGCTATTCTGCTCTCGCGGCCTGCGCTATCCTGGGCTTCGCCTTTCCCTTTGCTCTGGTGTTCTGCGTGGTCCGCCCGTTCTTGATGCAGGGGTTCTACGCGCCTAGTCCCGCAATGACTCCGACACTGCCGAAAGACACGCACTTTCTGGTGAACAAAGTCGTCTACCATTTCCATCTTCCTCAGCGCGGCGACATCGTGGCGTTCCATGCGCCGGCCAGCGCCGTTTCGTACCTGTCTGAGGGTGACAATTATGTCAAGCGCATTATTGGCCTTCCTGGCGAAGATCTACGGATGGCGAATGGCAAGGTCATGATTTACGGCAAGGGCGCTTTTGCAGAACCCTATGTCGCGGCGGGCTATGCCAGCGATCTGCCTCAGCCGGGGAGTGCAGATCCCCAGGATGACTGGTTCGAGAAGCGTCATTCCTCGCTGGTCAAGCACGACGGAGCCTGGTGGATCCGGGTGCCGGAGGGGCAGTATTTTGTGCTGGGCGACAACCGCAATGACAGCAACGACTCGCACGTCTGGGGGTTTTTGCCGCGCGAGAACATCATCGGCAAAGCGACACTGATCTACAGCCCCCGCTTCGAGGATTTGTAGCAAAAGCCTTTGCTTGCCAAATTGCCTCGTTTCCCGTATAATCTTCCTAACGTCGGGCACGTAAGGAAACATCATGGCACCTCCCTCCCTGATCGTCTGGCTGATCTCTCTTCTCGCTCTCTTCTCTGTCGTCACCCCGCCTGATCCGGCGCAGAGCGACCCCATCGCTGCCGCCCCCGCCCGCACGGTCGAGGGCATCGCCACAACTCCAGACGGGAAACCGCTGCCTCGGGTGACACTCTATCTGTTCGGCCTGCCGCCAGGTCAGACCGATATGATTACTCTCGGCGACCAATCTACGGTCGTCACGGACAATCAAGGCCACTTCACCTGGGCCGTGCCGGATGCCCTGCCGCCACTGAGCGATTACATCGGCGTCCGCTCCATTGCGTGTTATGCCCTGGCTGCCGACCGGGGCACGGAGCGGCTTCGGCTGACAGTCCGGCCCAATTGGCATGGGACAGATGCAACAGGGGCGGCAAGGAACCTGCTGGAACAGGTGACGCGCCCCTGCGAGACAAGCTGGAAGACGGGGGGAACGCACCCGGTCTTCTCCGTCGTCGTCCCGCAGACAAGCGCCGTCGAACTCCTCGTGCGTGGGCCGGACGGCAAGCCGGTACGGGAGCGGGAAGTCCAGGTCGTTCCCGTGGGGCTGACGTATGACTATATGGGAGCCGCTATTGACATTGCCCGGATAGATGCCGCTGGACACCTGCGCCTGCGCTGTTTCCCCGGCTCACTCCGCTTTCAAGTGTTTGTCCCCGGCCTCGGCTTCGGCTCGACCGGCACGTTCGATGCGGCTGTAGGCCAGTCGGTGACGCCCCTGATGCCTCCGCTTGCGCCGTTCGCCCGGCTTTCCGGCACCGTGGCTCCTGCTCTCGCGGTACCCGGCGCGGTGGTTCATCAGGACAGCCTTTTCGCAAGCGGGAATGTCTGGTACGATCCACACGGTGTTGTTGACGCTAGCGGGCATTGGACAATGACAGATGTGCTCCCCGGCGCGAACCACCTGATCCTGACCGGCGGACGAGGCGAAAGCGAGTCGGTCTCGGTGACAGCGCTGCCCGGCCAGCACGTTGGAGACATCACGATCAGCCCAAAGAAGCAGCCGGATCCCGAGACGATTTTGCTGCTCAAGGCGGTTTCCGGTGGTAATTTGTCTGATGCCACGCTCTCTGTTCGGGGCAAAGTGACAGAGGCGAATGGCCGGCCTGCCGTGGGTGCGGATGTCTATGTCGTCTTCTCTCCGTCCGTAGGACTGGGCAGCCGTTCCGGTCAAAAAGTGCTTGTGAGCAAAACAGACGCGTCAGGCGCGTATCTCATCTCCGGCCTACCGGTCTGGGATGGGCTGACAGGAACAGCAGCGCATCTGGTCGCGCGGCAGCCGGGGTTTAGCCTGGCAGTCACTGACGGGCAGAGCGAAAAAGGGCAGATTTCAGGCCGCTGGGGCGACATTGAGCAGGACCTTGTCCTGCCCGCCACCCATGCCGGGCTGACGGTGCAGGTACTGCGGGACGGCAAGCCCTGCCCAAATGTCCTTGTAGCCCTGACCGCGCCCGGCGAGAATTCTGTGATCCCTGACATGTTCCGCGAGTCGGATCGCGGGGCAGCGGCACAGACCCTCCGCAAGATGCTGGCACCCAGCGGCCAGACCGGCCCCGACGGTGTCGTGCGATTTACAGACCTGTCACCGGGCCTGTGGGATGTGACCGCGAACCGAGCACCGAATTTCTATGTGACTCCGGGAACCACCGTGCCTCCGTTCAACACCAGCAAAGGCATTGTTGTGCAGGCGGGGAAGGCCCAATCCTATACCCTCAGTCTTTTGCCGACACCCAGCGATGTTACCTTCCGCATCCTAAGCCCAACCAGTGTGCCGGTGTTTGCGGGCAGGGAAGTGGTCACTCTCAAGACGGCGAATGACCCCAATTATGGGAACCTCTCGCTCACCCCGGATAGCGTAGGGAACGGACTGGGGCAGTTTGTGGTTCCCGGCTTGTTTCAAGTCACGGCACGCTACGGGGATAAGCCGCTGGACATCAATCCTCTGGCCGGTCCTTATTACGAGGGAACGGATTGGATTGCTGTGTCGGCGGCGACCGATTATTCCCATCCTCTGACAATTCCCACCGAGCGCATTGGGCCGGCAAGTATCCGTGTCCGCCTTGTTGACGCCCAGGGCAAACCTCTGCATGGTGCGGTGACTATCGGAGAACGATCTGGCAACCCCCTGTACGCAGCGTCCGTCGGTGCGAGTGGAGAGGTAGTTTTTCCAAACGTCGCGCTGAACTTTTTCCCCTATATGGTCACAGCGCACATAGAGGGGCGGCCGGACCGGGTCATCCTGCCCCAGCGGAAAGGTCCGCTGCCGCCGGACGCCGCGCTCATCGCTGGGACAGGGCAGCCGATGCCACAAAGTGTACACGTTCAAGGCGGTGAAGAGACTTTGGTGACGTTTGGCCTGGTGCCGCCCGGTTATGTCCGCCTGCGTCTGACCGGACCCTTAGCCTCCGCGAAATTCTACTACATTGAAGGCCGCCAGACGGACGACGAACCGTTTACGGAGGCGCATTTTGATCCCGCCGTCGGCGAATACCTGCTTGGCCCGCTTCCGTCAGGCCCCCGGACGTTCCATTTGTTTTGTTATGTTCCCGCGCCAGTGGATGCCAATCTCGATGCCGCCGAAATTGCAATGACGGTGAAGGCGGGTCAGGTCGTTTCGGCGACGCTTGCCCCCCAAAGCACCGCTGCCCAGGAGGCACTTTACTCGGCTCCTCTCTCGGGAACGGTATTTCTGGCGGACGGCAAAACACCCGCGTGGGGAGCGCGAGCCGCACTTTTCCTTCCAGAACGCTCGGTTCCGATTCGCATGATGCAAACGGACACTCAGGGCCGGCTCGTGGTGAATGACTTTTGGCGCAGCGGAGCGCGTTCTCGGATCGCGCCGCCGGGAAATCCCACCGAACCAGTGGTCGTCGTCTGGCTGCCGGGAGACAGTGGCGCGGTGATCGTCCCGTTCCATCCGGGCCAAGACTTACGGCTGGTTTTGCCTACGCCTATCGCGCTGCACGGGCGGGTGACAGTAGGCGGACAATCGGTGCTGGGCCTGCCGTCTCAGTTTCGCATCCGGGCTGCGTATCAGGACAAGGGATGGCTGAATGAGGCGCTGAGCGTCGAGGCGACGGCGCAGGCAGATGGGACATTCGACCTTGCGGGCCTGACGCCAGGGACATACCAGGTCCAGGCGTCGCGAGACAACATCTGGCTTTCCGGGACGCAAACGCTGACCGTTGGTGCTGAAGCGCTTCCCGAGATGGCACTGGACATCGCGCCGCCCGGTGCTCCCGTTATTCTGACTCTGGAAGATCCAAAAGGCCAGCCTCTGCCGAACCAGAAAGTCCAGATCGTGCGGCCCGATGGCCCGCTGACGTCAGAAATCTGGCCTGCGACGCTGACCACAAGCAGCACAGGCAGCCTGCGGGTCGACGGCCTGGAAGCAGGACATCATCTTGTCATGGTACCAGGAAGGGCAGGGGAGAGCCTTGGCTTCGATGTTCCTGCCTGGACATCTACGGCCCCGCCGGAGACACGCCGGATCGTCGTGCCACCTGGACGGTGAGCTGCATGGAGATACTCGATGACGCCTTTTAGAAAGTCTGCCGCTAGGAAATCTGCTGGAACGCTTGCGGGGGAGAGTATGCTGCGCTCAAAGAAAGTCTGGGTTCCGTGTCTGCTCGCTTTGCTCAGCCTTCTGGGAACTGTCCTTGCAGCCACAGACACAGGCATCGGGCCGAACAATATGTACGTCCGGGGGCAACTGGCTCCCTGGTTTTGGGGAGCGCTGGTGGCCGTTATGGCCCTCTTCACCTTCTTAGCATCCCTCTGGCGGTGGTACTTACCAGACTGGGAACGGCCTTATGCCTTGCTGCGAACCGAAGAAGTCGTCGATGGCCGGCGCGTACCAGTCCTGATGTTTCCCTATTCCAATGCACCAGAAGTTTTTATCGCGATGGTGAGCCTCTTGATCATTGGAACTTCGTTCATAGGCAGCCTCTTCTTTCTATTCGCATTGGCCCTCCCATTTCTCGCTTTGACCATACGCGCTGTGTTTGGACGTCAGTTTGTGGGCCTGACGCCCGAGGGTCTTGTGTGGCGTATAATGCCAGCCGGGTCGTCTCGTGGTGGGAGCGATCTTCGGGGCAATGAGATGTTCCGCCGCCAGCCGGTGCAG
Organism: Janthinobacterium lividum; assembly: GCA_050954545.1. Lineage (GTDB taxonomy): Bacteria > Armatimonadota > Armatimonadia > Armatimonadales > Capsulimonadaceae > JANXMY01. Next base: position 6,298 of record JBPBQB010000143.1, read on the forward strand.
TTTCTGCCCTGGTCTGCCATCTCGGGAGTCACCATGGCAGAAGTCGTCCCTTCCGACTTGAACGGCGACCCGGTTTCCCGGCCCGCCAGCACTTCGCTGATGCTGCGAGTGAGTGTCTCAGACCAGGCGGCTCTCGCGGGCTTGACTCACTATCAGCGTATCGTCCCCTCAGAAACAGGCACAGCGGTCTTGATTCCGCTGCGTCAAACGGGCTCTAAAAAGCAGCATCCGCTGCTGAAGGCTGAGCAGATCCGGGCGGAGCCGGAGGCCGTTTGGGAGGCAATCGACTACTACACAAACCATCCGGAAGAGCGTGGGCAAATCGGGTCGGCGCTGGGAAATGTTAGCCGGAGAGTGACAGAAAGCGTTCCCGGCATCGACACTGCTGAATTGCCTGGAAGGACGCCTGTCATGCAGGTTGTTGCGGAGACCTCGGGGCAGGATGCCCTTGATGCAGCGCAGCGGGTGGGCGGACGGGCCAGTAAAGCGGGAAAGATCGTAAATGCGATCCTTGGTATGCCGTACTTCCTGATTGCTCTGGTTTTACTCTTTTCAGGGCATCTGTCTAACCACGACCGGCGGTTCTTCCCCGTGACATTCGCGTACCTGCTGCTGATCGTCCTGCCTGCTACCGTTGCCTTCAGTTCAATGCTGGCGGCCTTCGCCGCACCGCCGGGTCAGGAGCGGGCCTACGCGCGTGTCTCCCAGCAGGAAGCGGTCATCAGCGTTATCATGCTGTCCGTACTCACGCTTTCGCTGTCTGCCTACCAGTATTTCGATCCGGGCAATCCCGGAACAACTCAGATCAGTGTACCCGTGACTTTAGCCGCCATTGTTCTGACTCTGGCAGGACTTTTTCTGAGCAGTCTTGCCGGGGTTCGTATCGCTCAGGCAGCGAAAACGAGCGGCCCTGCCTGGCTCACGGATGTTCTCAGCCTGTGGGTGAAGCGGCTGCTTTAGACCAAAACAACACATCGGCTCATCGGCCGGCGAAATATTGGTTGCTTTTTTGTGTCGGAAGAAGTAAATTGATTGTATGGAGAGCAAAGACACCATGAGCTTTCTCGTTAAGGCTCGTCACTTTCACCTGTTAAGGGAAGGGGTTCCTGGGTCAATTTTCGCAAAGCAAGGTTTACTGTCTCTGAATCAGGGAAATTAGCCGCAGTATCCGGCGAAAGAACCACGATCCGACTGCCTTTGCCATGTGGAA
>JBPBQB010000036.1:0-7274 GCA_050954545.1 Janthinobacterium lividum
GATAATCAAGGCGAAGTCCGTCCGCGGCGTTACTCGCCCCCCCCGGCTTAGCGCCAACTCGCTAATGAATTGGATCAAGCCCCGGTTAGCCTTGTCGTTGATACAGTAGTCCGAAATTATCCGCTGGTCGCACGTTATTATACGCTCAAACGCGAGATTTTAGGGCTGGATACGCTCACGCATTATGACCGCTACGCGCCATTGTTCGAGGCGGAAGAAACCATTGCCTATCCAGAAGCTCAGAAGATGGTTTTAAAGGCATTCGGCGAGTTTTCTGAAGAGATGCGAGGCCGAGCCGCAGAGTTCTTTGACAAAAATTGGATCGATGCACCTGCCACTAAAGGCAAAGCCAGCGGCGCGTTTTGTTCCTATGTGACTCCCGATAAACACCCGTATGTGCTTGTCAATTATTTAGGCCGCATGAAAGATGTCATGACGCTGGCGCACGAGCTGGGCCACGGTGTCCATGCGTCACTGTCCCGAGCACAGACCCTGCTCAACTTCCACGGCACACTGCCGCTGGCGGAACTGGCATCGACCTTCGGCGAGATGCTTGTCTTTGAGAAGGCGACCCAGCAAGCTTCCCTGAAAGACAAACTCGCACTCTACGCGGAAAAGATCGAAGGTTCGTTCGCGACAATCCCGCGCCAAACTGCCATGTACCGTTTCGAGCTGGCAATCCATAACCACCGTCGTGACCAGGGGGAGCTGACGACGGAAGAGTATGGGGATTACTGGCAGCGTGAAATGCAGATGATGTTTGGGGACTCGGTTGAGCTTGGAGACGAACACCGGCTCTGGTGGTCTTATATCGGCCACTTCATCGGCTCCCCGTTTTACGTCTACGCGTATTCGTTCGGGGAGCTTCTGGTGCTGTCGCTGTACCAGCAGGCCAAGCGTGAAGGCCCGGCCTTTGCCGATAAGTATCTACGGATGCTGGAACTCGGCGGCAGCCTGACCCCGCAGGAGCTGATGTCTAAAGTCGGCGTCACGCTCCAAGATCCAAGTTTCTGGCAGGGCGGATTTGATGTTCTATCAGGTATGGTCAGTGAGTTTGAAGCGTTTTGGCAGGAATATCAGACCGTGAAATAAGGAACGAGGGCGTGAATGTCACGAAGGCGTTTATGCCCTCGTGACATTCATGGCCTCGTTTTTCGTCTTTGGCGCTGGGTCGCTTAGATCGAATAGTCTTCGGTAAAAACTTGCAGTTTGCGCGGCGTGACATGGACTTCTTCGCCCATTTTCAGAGCAAGCTCCTGGAAACGCTCGCGGGTCAGCTCAGCGTCGAGCTGGCTTCCGTTATCGCGGCGTTCCAGTTCCAGCCGAACGGTCGGGCCGACCGCGTGGATATAACGTACCACGGCTCCGACGGCGGTGTCGCTTCCGGGCAAGCGTGAAATGTCCAGCTCATGGGGCCGGACATAAGAGACTGGCCCGGATTCGAGTGTTCCATTCGCTGATCCAGCAGGCAGGGCAACGGACTGATGGACTTCCCCGCTGGGAGTGCGTCCGTGAAAGACATTGACACTGCCGAGAAAGTTCATCACAAATGGGTTTTCAGGATGCTCGTAAACATCGTCCGGCGTCCCGATCTGCTCGATCTTTCCCCGGTTCATCACAACTACCCGGTCCGCGACTTCCAGTGCTTCTTCCTGGTCGTGAGTGACAAAGACACTCGTGATATGCAGATCATCGTGCAAGTGCCGCAGCCATGTCCGCAGCTCCTGCCGGACACGGGCATCCAGCGCTCCAAACGGCTCATCCAGCAGCAGGACGCTTGGCTCCACTGCCAGTGCGCGGGCAAGGGCCACGCGCTGCCGCTGACCGCCGGAAAGCTGGGATGGATACCGCTCGGCTAACCCTTCCAATTGCACCAGCTTCAGCAGTTCCAGCACCCGTGACTTGATCTCCGCTTTGCTTGGCCGTGTCGAGCGCGGGCGGACCCGCAGCCCGAACGCCACATTCTCGAAGATGCTCAGGTGCCGAAACAGGGCGTAATGCTGAAAGACAAAGCCGACTTTGCGGGAACGAGCATCCTGCTGAGAAGCATCTGCGCCCTCAAACAAGATCGAGCCTTGCGAAGCGAATTCCAGTCCGGCAATGATTCGTAGTAAGGTTGTCTTGCCTGACCCCGAGGGACCCAGCAGGGCAACCAGCTCACCGGTCTGCACGGTTAAATTGACATCGGTTAGTGCCTGAAAGCTGCCGAACATCTTGGAAACATCACGAATTTCAATACTCATAAAAGCTCAATACTCATAAGTCAATGTGCCGGGCCGTTTTCCATTCGATAAAAGACTTGATGACCAGCGTGACCAGCCCCAGCATCGCCAGAAGCGACGCGGCGGCGAAGGCACCGGTAAAGTTGTAATCGTCATTGAGCGCTTCCACTTGCAGCGGCAGGGTGTTGGTCATTCCCATGATCTTGCCGGAGACAACTGAGACCGCGCCGAACTCGCCCATTGCCCGTGCATTGCACAAAATGACCCCGTACAGCAGGCCCCACTTGATGTTCGGCAGGCTGATGCGCCAGAATGTCTGCCAGCCGGTCGCCCCCAGCACCAGAGCCGCCTGTTCTTCCTCCATGCCCTGAGCCTGCATCACCGGCAGGATTTCGCGGGCGACAAACGGGAATGTGACAAATGTCGTCGCCAGAATAATCCCCGGCACGGCGAAGATGATCTTGATATTATGCGCTTCCAGCCAGCCGCCCAGTGTCGTGAACTTACCAAGCAGCAGGACAAAGATCAGGCCGGAAACCACCGGAGAGACGGCAAAGGGCAGGTCAATCAGCGTTAGTAACAGGTTCTTGCCCCAGAACTCGAATTTAGCGATGGCCCAGGCGGCAGCGACACCGAACACGACATTGAGCGGCACCGAAACTGCTGCTGTCAGCAGGGTTAATTTAATCGCACTGACCGTGTCCGGGTCCCGAAGTGCCGCAAAGTAAGCCTCTTTGCCGTCTGCTAATGCTTGCGCGAAGACCGAGGCTAACGGCAATCCTAGAAACAGTGCAAGAAAGACCAGCGTTCCTAAGATGAACAGCACACGCACCGGCCAGGGTTCCGTTGCCAATCGGGGTCTGCTGCTCATACGACACCCATTCCTAACCGCTTGCGGGTCCAGCCTTGCAGAAGATTAATCAAAAGCAGCAGCACGAACGACGCCAGCAGCATGACCACGGCAATCGCAGTGGCTCCAGCGTAATCAAACTGATCCAGCTTATCCATAATCAGCTTCGGGATGATCTCGCCTTTGAGCGGAATGTTATTGGAGATAAAAATGACTGACCCATACTCGCCGAGTGCCCGGGCGAACGCCAGCGTAAAGCCCGTGAGCACCGCAGGGAAGAGGGTAGGGAGCAGAATACGCAGGAATATCTGGCCGCGTGTCGCACCCAGACTCGCCGCCGCTTCTTCGACATCTGTCTCTAGATCCTGCAAAACAGGCTGCACGGTGCGGACCACAAACGGCAGGCCGATAAAGACCAGAGCTACAAAAATTCCAAGGGGCGTGTAAGAAACGTCTAGGTGGTCGCCGTGAGCGATTGTCAGGCCGTGAGCGATTGTCAGGCCGTGCGCGATTGTCAGGCCGTGCGCGATTGTCAGGCCGTGCGCGATTGTCAGGCCGTGCGCTGTATGGACGACGTGCAGGTGATACAGGTGTGAGCCGATCCATCCGTTTTCGGCATAGACTGCCGACAAACAGATACCCGCGACCGATGTTGGCAGGGCAAACGGCAGGTCTACCAGGCCATCGATAATGCGCCGCCCCGGAAACGGGTAGCGCACCAGCGTCCAGGCTACCAGCAGACCTGCAAAAGCATTGAAGAGCGCCGCCAGTGCCGAAGTCCCAAAACTCAGCTTGAACGCGGCGACCGTGCGGGGATCGAAGATGATCTGCTCGAACCGGGCCGGGCTGACTGTCGCCGCCTTGAAAAAAGTCGTGGACAGTGGGATCAGAACCAGCAGGCAGAGATAAAAAACGGTATAACCCAGCGACAGGCCAAAGCCCGGCAGGATGCGCCGGGCTGAGTTCGCCTTAATCGGAGGCTTTGCGAGTGCGACTGCCATACTTACTTTTTCACGTACATCTGATCGAAAAAGCCGCCATCTGCGAAGTGGACTTTTTGCGCGTTTTCCCAGCCGCCGAACACGGTGTCGACTGTGAACAGCTTGATGGTCGGGAACTGAGACGCAAACTTCTTCGCGACTTCCGGGTCACGGGGGCGGTAATAATGTGTTGCCGCGATAGTCTGGCCTTCCGGCGAATACAGGTACTGTAAATAGGCTTCCGCTACGGGGCGGGTCCCTTTTGCGTCGACGTTTTTGTCGACGACAGCTACCGACGGCTCGGCGAGAATGCTCACGGACGGATTGACGATTTCATACTGACCTTTGCCCAATTGGTTGACGGTGAGTTGTGCTTCGTTCTCCCAGGCAATCAAAACATCGCCGACATGGCGCTGGGTGAAAGTCGTGGTCGATCCGCGTGCGCCGGAATCGAGGATCAGGACATTATGATAGAGCTTCGTAACAAAGTCTTTGGCAAACGCTTGGTTCCCGTGGGACGCCTGCAGCGCATAGCCCCAGGCGGCAAGATAATTCCAGCGGGCGCCGCCGCCGGTCTTCGGATTCGCAGTCACCACTGAGACATCGGGCCGGATCAGATCGGGCCAATCTTTGATATTTTTGGGGTTGCCTTTGCGAACGACAAAGACAATCGTTGATGTGTACGGGGCGCTGTTATTCGGCAGCCGCTTCTGCCAGCCGCTATTGATCAGCCCGGTCTTTTGCAGTGAGTCGATATCGTAGGAAAGCGCCAGCGTGACTACATCTGCGGCCAGGCCATTCTGGACGGCCTGCGCCTGCTTGCCGGACCCGCCATGTGACTGCTGCACGGTGATAGTCTGCCCGCTCTTCCCCTGCCAATATTTGATGAATGCTTTGTTGTAGTCCTGGTAAAACTCTCGTGTCGGGTCATACGAGACGTTCAGCAGAGTGACAGCGCCATTCGCCGACGTAGTTTTGTTCGTCGTTTTCTGGGAGGAGCAGCCAGTCAAAGCAAGCGCGGCAGCAAGTGAAAGAAGGCCGAAAAAGTGTGTTATCTTCATAGATTTTGTTCGTTAAGACAAGTTCAGGAGCGGCTTTCCAGCCGCTCCCAAAGAATACCCGCAATTGCCCACAAAAGCAACCTGGAAAGTTGCTAATGATGAAGGGAGATCTGATCAAAGATCGCGCCATCAGCAAAGTGCGCTTTTTGGATCGTATCCCAGCCGCCGAAGACCTGCTCTGCGGTGAACAGGCGGATGCGCGGGAACTGACCTGCATACTGCTTTGCAATTGCGGCATTGTGCGGACGGTAGAAGTGGCGGGCAGCAATCGCCTGGCCTTCCGGCGAGTATAGGTACTGCAAATAAGCCGTTGCGGCAGGGCGCGTTCCATGAGCGTCGACGTTTTTATCCACGACCGCGACGGGCGGCTCCGCCAGAATGCTGATGCTCGGATAGACCACATCATACTGACCCCGGCCCAGTGTTGTCGCGATCAAATCTGCTTCATTTTCCCAGGCTAAAAGTACGTCCCCGACATGGCGCTGCGTGAAAGTTACCGTCGAACCGCGTGCGCCGGAATCCAAAATCGGGACATTCTTGTAAAGCTGGGTTACATAAGCCCGCGCCGCGCCTTGATTACCTTTCGAGGCTTTGAGGGCATAGCCCCAGGCTGCGAGATAGCTCCAGCGTCCGCCGCTGGATGATTTCGGGTTCGGAGTGACCACAGAAACGCCGGGCCTCACCAGGTCCGGCCAGTTGTGAATGCCTTTTGGGTTGCCTTTGCGGACCAGAAAGACGATTGTGGACGTGTATGGTGTCGCGCCATAGGGCAATTTCTTCGACCAGCCTGGAGCGATCAGTCCATGGCTCTGGATGGCATTGACATCGGATGCAATGCCAAGCGTGACGACGTCCGCGCCCAATCCATTGAGCACAGCCTGTGCCTGCTTACCGGAGCCGCCGTGCGACTGCTGGACGGTGATATTCTGATGGGATTTTCCCTGCCAGTACCTTGCGAAAGCTACATTGTAGTCTTTGTAAAACTCCCGTGTCGGGTCATACGACACGTTCAGCAGGCTTTGGTCAGCGTGGGCAGCTCCGCCCATCACTATTCCCCCCAGTAGAAGGGCGAGAACCAATCCGATTTTCTTCGTCGTTACCATGAATATCCCCTTATCTTAATCTATGCTTGTATTACGCTAGTTCTATCATACCCGCTATTTATATAATTGTCTATAAACAAACTAGTGAATAAAACCAAGATTTCTTTTCGCCAATTTGAACCTTTTACGCTTGACTTGGAACAAACTGAATAGAAGCAGCACAAAAGGCGGCGATACTCCCTTGCAGCAAGATCGACAATTGGCTCACCAAATCTCAAACGGCGTTCCCGGCGCATTCGCAGCGTTCGTGGACACCTACGGCCCCCGGCTTCACGCACTTGCCCGGCGTTATACGGCCTGTGAGTCTGATGCCGAAGACTTGACCCAGGAGATCTTCGTCGCTCTGTTCCGAAGCATAGCAAACTTTCGCGGCGAGTCGACCCTTGCGACCTGGTCCTATCGTGTCGCGCTGAATCACTGCTTGAAACACGCATCAAAACCTCGTCCTGTCACTGTTCCTTACGATGACACGCTCAATCTCGCCGACACTGCCGAGCACGGTCCCGTTCAGTACGCCGCCCGGCGCGAGCTGAACGACGAGCTGCAAGCGGCCTTAAACGGCCTTTCTGAAGCCCATCGCGAGATCGTAATCCTGCATGAGCTTCACGAGCTGACTTATGCCGAATGCGCCGCCGTCCTGCAAGTGCCGGTAGGAACGATCAAGTCACGCCTCTCCACTGCCTTCCGCCGCCTGCGTTCTTCGCTCAGCGGCTACGTCCTGTCCGATACGCTCCCGGAGTCCGCTCCATGACAAATTTCATGCTCAACTGCACTCAATACGAAGACGACCTGAAAGCCTACCTCGACGGCGAGCTGTCCTGGCTCCGCCGTCAGGCCATCCGTCGTCACCTGACCCACTGCGCGTCCTGCCAAAAGGAGATACTCGAAATGACCCAGATTGCCGAAGACCTGCGCTCCGCCGAGCCGACTGAAGCGCTCTCGCCTGCTTTGAGGGAGAAGCTCTTGGGAGTGGAACCCACCCCGTCTCGTTCCTCGTCGACCCTCCCGCCCCTGTTCGCAGAGCCTCGGCAGCGGGTACAACCGGGAGGGAAAGAGTT
>JBPBQB010000103.1:0-7193 GCA_050954545.1 Janthinobacterium lividum
AGTAGATACGAAGTAATACCTTCTGAGACATAGAGACTTTAGTCACTTGTCTCGTCAATCTTTATTTGCACAATGCACAACATCCATGGATAACCTGGAATATATCTACCAGCGCAGGGGCCATTCTGCGTTCCGAACCCGTGACTACGTCTTCCACCAGCTCATCCCTTATATCGGCAACAAACGCAAGCTGCTCAGGCTGATCCACGAAGCCGTCGACAAGACACGAATTGCTCCAGCCACTACATTCCTGGACTTGTTTGCCGGCAGCGGCGTCGTCTCACGCATGGCGAAGAAACAGGGTTTCCGGGTCATTTCCAACGACTGGGAGCCCTACGCACAGGCGATCAATCAGTGCTACATCGCTGCTAACTCTGCCCCGGCATTTGACCATTTCGGCGGCTATGAGAACGCTGTTGCAAGGCTTAACTCAATCACGCCTTGTTCCGACTGGATCACGCAGCACCTGTGCCCTGCTAATGATGACGAGTATGACATTCACAGAGACAGGCTGTTTTACACCCGCTCCAATGGCATGATAATCGATGCGATGCGGCTTCAGTTGCAGCATTGGCAGGATAAGGGCCTTTTGTCCCCCTTAGAATTCTCGTGCCTGCTGGCTCCGATGCTTTATCAGGCCTGCTACACCAGCAACACCAGCGGCGTCTTCAAGGGCTTCCATAACGGCTGGGGCGGACAGACAAAAACCGCACTCTACCGCATTTTGTCTCAGTTCCAGCTCAAACCCGCGCTCTTCCACGACAACTTTCAGGAAAACACCGTCTACCAATTAGACGCTTTGCAGCTCGCCAAATGGCTGAACGCGAACGGCGAAACAGTCGATATCGCCTATCTCGATCCGCCCTACAATCAGCATCCCTACGGGAGCAATTACCATGTCTTGAACACAATCACTCTCTGGGACAAGCCACCGTTAACAGAGCAGATCGAAGGCCGCAACAAGTCGGCTATTCGGGAAGACTGGCGGACAGAGCGGCGCAGTCCTTACAATCATCGCCAGGAAGCAGCCCGTGCCTACGCCGCGCTGATGCAGACCCTCAATGCCCGGTACATCCTCACCAGCTACAGTACCGACGGTCTCATTCCTTTGATGGCACTCATCGAGACCTGTATCCAGCGCGGCCAGACCGATTTTGTCCTGCAGCAGTACAAGCGTTACCGAGTCAGCACCCAGCGCTTCTCCGAAAAACCGCTCAACATAGAGCTGATATTGATTGTCGATACAGGAAAAAGCCATAGAGGGCAGAGCGCAGAGGCGATCTGTGACAGCATAATGCATGCTGAACAGTCCGCGCTGAATCAGAGAGGAAATGAGGCATAAGGCGTACTTGTGCTAGAGAGCAGCCAGAAAAGCAGGTACATCAGCGGCAGGAAACAACTCCGGGTTAATTACTGACAGCCCTTCCGATTGTGCGGACTTGCAGAAGCGACCATCGGCGGCAACTAAAACACAAATCTCCCCAGTAGTTTGTGCGTAACGCAAAAGAGTTGCCAGTAGGGCAGCATCAGTAGAGTTAAGGCTGTATTTCTGAACATATGTAATGCTGGCGAATATATCCGTGTCGGAAACAGACAGCAGGCGAAATTGCGGCAGGGCAATCATATCATTTCGCAATGCTGATATGGCAGTGCTGAAATTTTTAGGAGGCAATAGCCCACCATTCCGCTTACGCTGCAACAATAGACCTCTTGCGTAATTCCTCGGAGCCTGCCCTGGTCTGGAAGACCAGGGCTTTTGAAAAGCAAAAAGTCACTGCGTGACTAAAGAGGTTGAAAATCTTCCGTCTGCGAAGCAGACATTCTGCACTTCTAAAGTCCCGGTCTTCCAGACCGGGCGATTTATGCAAGAGGTCTAATGCAAAAGTTTCAGTGTAACCCCAAGGTGTGGTTAGCATCTGGAGCGGAATGGCTTGGCTGAAAACTGCTTTCGCAGTCTCACTCCCGATCTCTTCAGTATAATATTTGGCAAGGCCGCTTGCATCCCAAAAAAGCGCTGCCAAATGCATTATTCCTCTCGGGCTGCAACAATTCCACGCGAGATTTCATTAGCTTCTGGGCGAAAACCAGCCTCAAGCATGGCACGACGCGAATCTGCCGCCGTTGCCGTGGGATCGTATTCAATTCCAAGCTCTTCAAACTGACGAGCAACGATGGCACGAATATCATCCAATTGTTCCGCGCTGATGAAGAGTGTTTCTGTTTTCGAGGGGACGATCTGTTTATCTAAAACAGCCATTTGCGTTTCCAATCTAAAAAAGCCCTAGCACTTGGTGCCAGGGCTGCTTTTGTTTGTGCCTTTAGCGGCGGCGCAGAAAGGCGGGAATGTCTACGTCGTTGTCTGCCGGCTGACGCTGGGTCGTCGGCTCAGGTGCGGTCTGGGTGGCCGTGCCGCCGGCAGTTTCGGCGGCGGGGCGAGTGACAGTAGCCATGACTGTGCGGGCGGGCGCGGGGACATGCGGGCGCTGGTCGAAGCCGGTGGCAAGCACCGTGATCCGTACTTCGTCCTTCATGTTCGGGTCCTGAACAATGCCGAAGATAATGTTGGCATCTTCCGCGTCCGTCGCTTGCTGGATCAGCTCGGTGGCTTCATGCACTTCCGCTAGGGTCATATCCGGCCCGCCGGTGATGTTGATCAGGGCCGCACGTGCGCCTTCGATACTGGTTTCGAGCAGCGGGGAAGCGATAGCAGCCTGGGCGGCATCGACGGCCCGGTGGTCGCCGGACGCGACTCCGATACCCATTAGAGCGGTGCCAGCGTTCAGCATGATGGCCCGGACGTCGGCGAAGTCGACGTTGATGATGCCTGGGATCGTGATAATGTCCGAGATACCCTGCACGCCTTGACGCAGCACGTCATCGGCCTCTTTGAACGCTTCAACAAGGGTCGCCCGCTTCTCGACAACGCCCAACAGGCGGTCATTCGGGATGATAATCACGGTGTCGACTTTGTCTTTAAGATTGTCGACACCTTCATCGGCCAGGCGAGAGCGGCGTGGGCCTTCGAACTTGAACGGTTTGGTAACCACGGCCACTGTCAGGATACCTAAATCTTTAGCGATCTCAGCGATGACAGGCGCTGAGCCTGTACCGGTACCGCCGCCCATGCCTGCGGTGATAAAGACCATATCTGCGCCTTCGAGCGACTTTTTGATGTCGCTTTTCGACTCTTCGGCAGCGTTGCGGCCCACTTCCGGGTTGCCACCTGCGCCGAGGCCGCGGGTCAGGTTTTCGCCGAGCTGCAGCTTGTAGTCGGCAGCGGAAATATCCAGTACCTGAATGTCCGTGTTCATAGCGATGAACTCGACACCTGTGAGGCCGGCATCGATCATGCGGTTGACGGCGTTTGTGCCGCCGCCGCCGCAGCCGATCACTTTGATCTTGGCGAACGGCGTGAGTTCCTCGCGAAATCCGAGTGCCATATGAAAATCGTCTCCCTTAAAATCGTCTGTTAATAAGTGCTTTGATAAATAATACTCTTATGATACCGCAAATCGAGCGAGAGTGCAAATTTCATTGCTCGCGAAGATTACGCAGCACGCTCATTCCAGGGCAGGATCTGCTCATAGGCGTTCTGTGCTTCCTGCTCCGCCTGCTCCGCCGCATGGAATTCAGCCGCCGCTTTTTCCTGATCTTCCCGAGTTGCGGCTTTACCGAACGCAGTTATCGCCTGCACTTTACGCTGCATCGCATCAGCCTGCCTTTCCATGGCGGCTCGGCGCAACGGATTTTTGGTCGGCACCAAAAAGACAGAATACTCTTGTTTGGGTTCCTGATCGTTCCAAGTCTCTTCAAGTTTTTGCAGCTTGAGAGCATTATCGTAAGAGTCTACTGCATTTGCAATAAAAACCGGTAGATAAAGCCATTGGCCTTCCAAGCGAGCGTCCTCCGGCACGAGTGTAATAGTAAGACCCAGTTGTGCCGCCTGCTCACGAAGCCATGCGTAGACTTTTTCGTAATTTTGTTTCTCTTCACGATTTCGGACAGTTAGTGCAGCGGTAGACATTAGACAACCCTCACAGCAGAATATCGTTTGCAATTTTCACGATGAAGGACGCATCCTTTAAGATAACTTTCAACCTGCCGGGCACAATCTCGGCAGCAGGGATATAGTCTGCATCAAGTCGTAACCGATAAGCCTGTTCTAAACGCAGAGAAATATCCCGTCGAGGATCACGCTTTATCACAGTGCCTTGTAAGTTCCTCAGCAATTCAGGGGTATCCGCATGGCTCCAAGCTTCACGTCCATCCGGCGGCGTCAGGCGAGAATAATGCAGGATAGCTGTGACCGCTTGGTAGGCCGCGTAGTACGCACGACTGGCACTCGACCGGGTCTCCTGGATGTCGTCAAGAGTCTGCGCGGCTATAAGTGATCCCTGCGCCATCAGCCACCATCGTTCCCAAGCGTCCATGCCTTGCTCCTCTAGTTTTGGTATAGTTTACCCGGCGGAGATTATTTTTGCTTATCCGCCGATGGCGCGGGCCATGACGCGGGCGAAGAAGCGGTGGAACTTGCCGAGCAGGGAGTTTTCCTGCTGCATCTGGCGGCCTTGATGGTGGTGGCGAGCGCCGTATTGGACCAGACCGATAGCAGTGGCGTAGACAGGAGAGCGGAGGTCGTTTGAGATGCCGTGGACGTCGCGCGGGCTGCCGATGCGGGTGGGCATTCCTGTCACTTCCTGGCAAAGCTCGGCGGAGCCGATGAGCTGAGAACCGCCGCCGGACAGGACGATCCCGGCAGGGAGCATGTTGTAGTAACCGGACTTGAGGATTTCCTGACGAACCATCAGAAACAACTCGTGCATCCGAGGCTCGACGATCTCAGCGAGAATGCGCCGGGGCAGCAGACGCGGCTCGTCGCTGCCGAGGCTCAGCACCTCAAAGAGCTCGTCCGGGGCCATCAGATCGGCAGTCGCGGCGGCTTGTTCGCGCTTGACCCGCTCGGATTCATCAAATGAAGCACGGAGGCCGACAGAAATATCGTGAGTGACATGGTTGCCGCCGACGGGAATAGCCGAAGAATAGTAGATGTCGCCGTCGACAAAGATGGCAATGTCGGTGGTTCCGCCGCCGATGTCGGCGATACAGACTCCCAAGTTTTTTTCATCCTGGAGCAGTACCGACTCTGCCGTCGCAATCGGCTCCAGCACGGTCGCTTCGATAGTCAGGCCGGCTTTATGGACACATTTAGCGACATTCTGAAGGAACGTCACCGCGCCGGTGACAATATGCGTCTCTACTTCAAGACGTGTCCCGGACATGCCGACGGGGTAGCGAATGCCGTTCTGACCGTCGATGGAGTAGGAGCGCGGGATGGCGTGGATGATCTCACGGTCAGGCGGCAGAACAATGACCCGGCTCTGGTCCTGCACCCGCTCGACATCGTCCGCCGTGATCTCTCGGTTGGCATGGGTGATGGCAATCACGCCGCGTGAATTAAGCGAGGCGACATGCTCACCGGTGACACCGACAATGACCCGGTGAATCTCGTAGCCGGACATGGCACGGGCTTTTTCGACACTGTCGATGATGGCCTGAGCGGCGCTGTCGATGTCGATGACGACCCCCTTGCGGATGCCGTTCGACAGACTATTGCCGACCCCCACAATGCTGATGCGGCCCGGCTCTTCGATTTCCGCGACAACGGTGCAAACCTTTGTCGTCCCGATGTCCAGCCCGACCACGCAGTCCCTTGCCACCTCCTATGCTCCCCTCATCCTGCACCCTGATTCAATGGTCAAGGCAGCGCCTGTCTTTTCTGTTCGCCTTCGCGGCCTTCCATCCAGTGCCGCCGAATAATAGAAAGGTTTACGAAGATCCGCCCGCCCAGCGCGACCAGCGCAGCCAAACCCAGCGGCTGGCCCATTCGATCACCTAAGTACGCAAGAAAAGCCGCCAGCAGCGTGTTTGTCACAAATCCTGAGATAAAAACGTCGCTCTTGAACTTACCTTCAGTCCCTGCACGAATGCCGCCGATCAGCGAATCCAGCCCGGCCAGTGCGGCCAGAGACAGATACTGGGCGTATTGGGTTGGAAACGTCGCCCCCGAGAAATATACCAGGGCAAACCCGAGAGCACCTGCCAGAAGCGCAAGCCAAGCCATGGTCGTACTTTACGCTCCCGATTTCTTATCTGATGGAGCAGGAACAGGCAAGGCATACTTCGGCTGGATTACGCCGCTGTACGCGGAAATGCTGATATGTTTTGCGGGCACGACATTGAACATTGCTTTATCGAACTGTTTGATCTGGGAGGCGATCCCGCCGGAGATATTCAGCGCGGTTTCCAGTGTCTTCGGCTCACCGATGGCCTTGATCAAATAGGGCGGCGTTTGGGCAGTGTTGTTGACAAAGATCGTCGGTCCGGCGCACCGGATCGGCGTGACTGCGACCAGCCGCTGATCGTTGACGGAGACTGCCTCAGCCCCGGCGGCTTTCAGCTCATTGACGACCTGGTTGATATCCGTGTCGTGAATAATGTTTGGCGGTGCCATTCCCGCCGGCAGGCCACCGGGAAACGGGGTCTTGCTGTCGTTCAGCGTCACCTCGACACCGGGACCCTGAACGGCGGTCAGCCCGGCAAGAAACTTGGCAGACTTGAGATCTGCACTCAATGCCTGGGCTTCTGCGGTGTGCGACGATGCTCCTGCTTCGTACTTGGTAAGCGTATCCTGCTGCGCTTTGATGGTGCGCTGAAGGTCGTTCACCTGCTTCTGCAAAATGTCCGAGCTTGTTCCGGCGATCCTGTTGACCACGACCTGCTGCGTTCGCACCGAGAGGGCAAGCATCGCCCCTAAAATGGCACAGAGCAGGAACAAAGTCATCCACCAGGTGCGGCGATCCTGTTTCGGCTCTGCTTCTATTGGCTGCGGCTTCATATCCATTCGTTCGGCCTCAATTACTTTTTAGACGTATCGGTGCCGACGTCCGAGGACGCCAAACAGGCTGCTGCGGGCAGCTTACATCGATATAGGAAGCACGCTGGGAAAGAGCCCCGCCGTAGGCGGACAGAGCCGCATCAGCAAGTGCCATCTTCCAGGGCAGCGCATCAGGTTGTCCTAGACGAATCTGCGGCCTATTCTTTCTATTTAAGCATAAATTCAGGTTTTGGTCAACCACTATTTTTGTGCCGTCCAAATTCGGGTCTGCCTGGGTCAATGTCAGCAGCCGGTACGC
>JBPBQB010000136.1:0-7151 GCA_050954545.1 Janthinobacterium lividum
ATCGCGGAACAGTGAAGCGTTGTCGTCTTCGCGGAGGAAGAATTGAAGCAGGAGAAAATCTGGGGACTGATCATTATCGTCCTCATCGCTCTTTCAGGGTGGGTCATGCTCGGAACGCATCGGGACCCGCAAACTCACCGGCGTGTGGCGAACTATCCCACCCACTACGGGCTTGACATCAAAGGCGGTGTCCGGGCCATTTTGCAGGCGCACCCGGAGCGTGCCCCCGGCGTCCCTTACGACGAAGCCACGGTCCAGCACATTCTGGAGAACCGCATCAGCTCCACGGGGATCGGCGATGCTGTCGTCCAGCCGCGCCCGCAGCAAAAGCAGTTCATTATCGAGCTGCCGGATGTCAAGAACAAAGATGCCATCATGGCGCAGCTTGGCACCACGGCGCAGATGACGTTCTACTACTTCGCCGATGTGCAGTCCCGCGATCCGAAAACTTCGAGCTATCCTCTGCTGATTAAGCCTATTACCCCTGGCAGCACGCAGAATGAGTTCCTGGTGACTAAACCCTGGAATGGGTTCACGCCGGGGCAGACATTTCGAGACGGCTCACAGATTAAAGCAGACTGGACAACCCTGCTGACTACCGCAGGCAAGAACACGCCGGGAGGCACCAACACTGCATACGCGCCGCCTGCGCCTGACCCGTCGCAATCCTCGCTGCTGGGGGCGAATTACGATCAGCTAGTTTCCGATGTTCCTGTCTATCTCACGCCCGCCCAGCAGCAGCAGGCAGCGGCGCTGAACAAAGAGATTTACGGCTGGAATGCTCTGCTGACAGACTCTGTCAACGCCAATGGCGGCAAGCCAATCCTCACCGGCGCTGACTTGGAGCCGAGTTCCAGCGCCCACCTCGGTCAGACCGGCGCACCCACCGTGTCGCAAGTTTTCAACAGCAAGGGCACGGCTGCGTTCGCGGCTTTCACCACTCAGCACACAGGCGAGATCATGGGCATTGTCCTCGATGATGCCGTACTGTCCGCTCCCTTCATTCAGGAGCCTATTCTGGATGGGCAGGGCGAGATCAGCGGCGGCTTCGCGACTCTGGGCGAAGCCCAGAGCCTCTCCAACCTGCTGAATGCCGGTGCGCTGCCGATCCCGCTGGAACAAGTGCAGACTCAGGACATTGAAGCAAGCCTCGGCGTCGGTGCGGTCACGAAGAGCTTGATCGCCGGTGGCGTCGGATTGGCGCTGGTGCTGCTGTTCATGCTGGCCTACTACCGGCTGCCGGGCCTATTGGCGGACATTGCACTGCTGATTTATGCCCTGTTCACGCTGACGATCTTCAAGGGCGGCATGAACTGGCTGTTTCCCGGCCTCGTGGTCACGCTGACCCTGCCGGGTATCGCAGGCTTTATCCTGTCCATCGGTATGGCAGTCGACGCCAACATTCTGATCTTTGAGCGGCTGAAAGAAGAGCTTCGCAGCGGTAAAGCGTTACGGCCAGCGATTGACTCAGCGTTCAAGCGAGCGTTCACGGCTATTCGCGATTCCAACATCTGTACTTGTATCACTTGTATTGTCCTGCTGACACTCGGCACGGCAAATGTCCGCGGCTTCGCCCTGACACTGCTGATCGGCGTGCTTGTTTCGCTGTTCTCAGCGATTACGGTCACCCGGACACTGCTCTATCTTCTGGTGGACCTGTTCCCCAAGCTGGCTCAGAACCCGAGCCTGTTCGGCCTTCAAGTCAACTCGCTCATTGGACAGACTTCCGGCGACGCGACACATAAGGGCCTGAACATCATTGGCCGCCGCAAGCTGTTTTATGGCTTGAGCCTCGCGATTATCGTGCCAGGCCTGATCTTCCTCTTCTTGGGTGGTCTCAAGCCCAGCATCGAGTTTACGGGCGGCACACAAATCCAGGTGAAGTACGATCATACTGTCTCGCAGGCGGATGTCCAGAAAGCTATTGCTTCGCAGGGCTTCAAAGATGATACGATCCAGATGGCTGATGGCGGCACGACAGCGATTGTCAGTGTCTCCGAGCAGACCAAAACGGCAAGCAAGCTGCAAAGCCCGGTCTACCGGCGTCTGACGACGGCATTGAACACGCTTGGCCCTAATACGGAGCAGGAATTCGGGAATGTCGGCAGCGTCATTTCCAAGGAAGTAACTTCCAACGCGATCCAGGCTGTTCTCATCGCCTCGGCCCTGATCGTGCTGTATCTGGCCCTTGTCTTCGGCATCGGCGGCTTTGTGGCCGGGCTGCGGCTGGGAACATCGGCGGTCTTCGCGCTGCTGCATGACATTCTTGTCCTGCTGGGCGCGTTTGCGATCTTCGGGTACTTCTTAGGCTGGGAGATCGACAGCCTCTTTATTACCGCCATGCTGACAGTCATCGGTTTCTCCGTGCATGATACGGTCGTCATCTTCGACCGTGTCCGCGAGAACCTCCGGCACAAGTCGCGTGGCGAGAACTTCGAGTCGCTGGTCAACCGCTCCATCGGCCAGACACTGGCCCGGTCCATCAACACGTCGCTGACCGTTGTCATGACGCTGGTCGCGTTGGTAGTGCTCGGGGGTCAGACGACGCGCCTGCTGAATGTCGCGCTGCTGATCGGTATCCTGAGCGGAACATACTCGTCAATCTTCAACGCGGCATCAATCTTAGTAGACTGGGAGAACTGGCTGGCTAAGCGCCGGGCCAATGCTCCGGTTGCTGTCGCGTCTACGGAGTCGTCAGACTTCCCGGCAAATGGCGGCGGCAGCAGTCGTCCGTCATTGCCTTCGGCAGCACCACGGCCCGCTGCACCCGGTGAGATCCAAATCTCGGCGATCAAGGCGAAGAAAAAGGGGCCGGTCAAGCGGTTCTGAGCGAGACCCCCCAGCCCCCAATAATGGGGGAGTAAGAGTAAGTCTAATTTCTTTTCTGGCTCCCCCATTATTGGGGGCTGGGGGGTACATTCTTATTATTCCTACACCCAAGTCCATGCTGAAAACCCGAACAAAATCATCCCAAACGCGCTGGACTGAGCCGGAGCGTAATCTGAACGCGGAGCAGACACTGGTGCGTGAGCTTCGAGTACACCCCCTCACAGCGCGTCTGCTTTGCAATCGCGGATTGACTGATCCTGCCGAAGCGGATGCATTCCTGCGGCCTTCCCTCAGTCAGCTTCTCGACCCGTTTGGCCTGCCGGACATGGATAAGGCAGCACATCGGATCAAAGATGCGCTGGCAAAGGGCGAGACGATCTTTGTGTACGGCGATTACGATGTAGACGGTGTGACATCGACTGCTGTCTATGTGCGGGCATTGACGGCGCTTGGGGCGAAGCTTGAATATCGAGTACCGCATCGGAAGCGGGACGGGTACGACCTCAAAACTAGTGCGATTGAGTACGCGCACGAAAAAGGCGCAACTCTCATTATCACATCCGACTGCGGTATTCAGGCGCGGGAAGCGGTCGAGTTCGCTAACAGCCTCGGCATGACGGTGATTATCACAGATCACCATGAACCCGGCGACACCCTGCCGCCTGCCTACGCAGTGGTCAATCCTCATCGGCACGATTCCACTTATGCATTCCCTAGTCTCGCCGGAGTCGGCGTGGCATTTAAGACTATGCAGGCCGTGGTTCGTTTGGTCCAGCCGACCCATGAAAACGCGTTTATTCAAAAGTTTTTAGATCTGGTCGCCTGCGGCACGGTGGCGGATGTCATGCCGCTGCTGGGCGAAAACCGGGTCTTTGCCTCGTTTGGGCTGAAGCAGTTGGCGACGACACGTAAAGTCGGCCTCCGTGCATTGCTGGAAGGCGCAGGCATCGACACTCAGAAGCCGCTGTCGGCGGAAACAGTCGGGTTTGGGATCGGACCACGCATCAATGCCGTCGGACGGCTGGATGATGCCGCGACTGCCCTGGATCTGCTGCTGACAGGCGACCCGGAAGAAGCGCGGATGCTGGTCGAGAAAATGAATGCGTTTAATGTGGAACGTCAGGTAGCCCAGAAGCGTATTCTAGAAGAAGCCAAACGCATCGTCGAAAGTCGGGACTTGGATCAGATACGAGTTTTAGTCGTTGCATCGCCCGGCTGGAATGCGGGCGTCGTCGGGATCGTCGCCGGGAAGCTCGTCGAGGCTTACGGGCGACCCGCGATTGTTATCGGTGTCAGCGACGACGAAACGCATGGCAAAGGCTCTGCCCGCTCGGTCAAAGGCTTCGATATGTTCCAGGGCATTCAGCTCTGCCGCGCTCTGCTGGAAAGCTGCGGCGGGCATGAGATGGCGGCGGGTCTCTCGCTTTCCATGGACAATCTCAACGAATTCGACACAATGATCAATGCCCATGCGTCTGCGACCATGTCCGAAGAAGACTTGATCCCGAGCCTCGCACACGATGGCATGATCGACCCATCCGCGCTCAGCCTGAGCTTGCTGGAAGAATGGTCCCGGATGGCTCCCTTCGGGCAAGCAAACCCGGAGCCGCGTTTTGCGTCCACGAGCCTGCTGATCTGCGACACCAAACGGATCGGCAAAGATGCCAGTCATTTGAAGATGCGCGTTCGATCTGAGGCCATGGACCCGACCGACTGCATTGCGTTCGGCCAGGGCGATTGGGCTGATAAGTCCAGCCCCGGTGACTTTTTGGAAGCAGTCTACACGCCGCAAATCAACGAGTGGAATGGGCGGCGGCTGCTTCAGTTCAACATCAAAGATTTACGAAGCGCAGGAGGCGGCACTTAGCAGCCGCTTATTTTTTAGAAAAGGGAACGACCCCCGATGCCATATTCTCACTGGCAGCGACTTTTTCTGACAGTCGTTTTGACTTTATCATGCACGCTCTCGGTACTCGCGAGGTCTACCAATGGACTGCATTGGGAAAAGATCCATGTCTACAAAGCCGCGCCGACAGTCATGTTCGCGAAGCTAGGGCTGACCCATAGCACGAAAAACGGCTACACGCGGGACGGCAAACAGGGTGTCCCCGACCCGACTTTCCCGCCGGGCCTGACCGATGTCGTGCCGGATGATGCTGAAAAGATTTTACTGGTGCGCGGCACGGCCTCCGGCGTGAGCTTGTTCCGAGCCCGTGTCGCGACTGCCGACACGCTTAATCCGCCGCTGCATCTTCACGCTGAACTGCAAGTGCGCTCAGGGGATAGCGATACGTCGAGTGACAGCCCGATTGGTATGGTCGATCAAGACGGCGTAGGCGATGGCGTTCCGACACAGATCAGCCTCGGCGACGGTGACGCTGTGCGGGTCTATCAGATCACAGTCCGAGCCAACCCTGACGGAACCGAATGGGTCGCCTGCCGGATCAGTCTGCCGCTTCCGCCTGCCCCGCCAACCGACACGCCGAGCGCAGCCGCCGTCTTTGTGCCGGACCGGGTCTGGACCGATCCGCAGAGCCGCAAGATCCATCCCGGCGAGACAGTCATCTTCAAAGACCTTGCCGCCGTGCGTCAAGCCGCCGCGCGGCGGCTCGGTGCGACCGGAGTCGATGGCACGGATGACTACACCGTGCGGATCACGCTGACGCCGAATACGCCTCACGAGTAAAGGTTTTGGTTTAGGAGAATTATGCTTCCCTCTTTGCTACCTCTACTGGCGTCCCCCGAAACGGGCGGACCATTAACTTTGATTGCACGCCAGAGAGAGGGTGAAGAAGTCATCGACGGCAGCCTGACAGATGAGGCCGGTCATGTCTATCCTATCCAAGACGGCATTCCCCGGCTGCTCCCGCGCGAGATGCTGGAAGCTCAAGTCTCCGAGATCGCTGCCCGAGATGCTCAGGTCGATGCCTACGATGCAATGGCCTTCCTGAACTTTTTCGGCAAAGTCGAAATCCCTCTGACGCTCCGCACACTGAGCGTGAGGCCGACCGACCTCCTGCTGGAAGCCGGCTGCGGCACCGGACGTATGACCCACGTTCTCTCCAAAAATGTCCGCGAATTGATCGCGATTGACTTCTCGTTTGAGTCACTGCGTGTCAACCGCCGCAAGCTTCAGGCCGCCGGCGTTACCAATGTCCACTTGGTTCAAGCCGATCTATGCCGTTTGCCGTTCACCGAATACGCCTTTGACCGCGTTGTTTCCTGTCAGGTTCTGGAGCACGTTCCCGGTCCCGAAGCCCGCGCTGCTGCTGTCAGCAGCCTCAGCCATGTCCTGAAGCCCGGCGGCACACTCGCCCTCTCCGCCTACAAACACTCGCTCCTGACCCGCGCCTTCGCTGAAAAAGAAGGCAGTCACGATGGCGGCATTCCGTTCTTCCGCTTCACCCGCTCCGAAATTCGCGAGACGCTAGGCACCAAGTTTACAGTCCACAGTATTACGGGTGCGCTCGTGTATCTATATCTGGCGAAGTGCAGCAAGTCCCAGCAAAACAATCCCGTGTCGTGAAGGACAGGGCTATTAGACGCAGACGGCGCGAGGCTGGGAAACAATCTCTTTGTAGGGGCTGGGCTTGACCCTGCCCTTAATATGAATTGCCTGCCCTCTTTATTTGCCGCGCCTCATTCATTTTCGGAGGGTAGGGGCAAGCCCTACGCCCTACAATTACCATTTTCTGGTTGCCACTACGTACCGGGCAGCGCAGGCGTCACATCCATGTCTTTGAGGCCGCCGGGACGGAAGGCAAGCACGAGAACCGTTAACAGCGAAATCACGGCGCAGAGGACAATCGTGGTGGGAGCGCCGATGTATTTTGCCAGCCAGCCTGCAAACAGGGAGCCGAAAGGGATCGTGCCGATGAACATCAGCGTGTAGATGCTCATGACCCGCCCGCGCAGGGCATTGGGGACATGGAGCTGCATAAGTGTGTTGCTGGTCGCGAAGCACAGGACAAAGCCGTAAGAGACGATAGCGATAGTGACGTAAGCCAGCCAGAGCGTCCGAGACAGGCCAAAAACAAGCAGCACGACAGTCGCCAGAAGGCTGCCGATCAGCAGCATGTTCCGCTGCCGGGAGGGGTTTCCCAGCAGCGCGACCGTCAGCGCACCCCCTAAAGCTCCTACCCCCCGCACCGTTTCCATGAACCCGAACGACGCCACTTGAACTTTGTCGGAAGAATTTGGGAGCAGCGTATACCGGACAAACACCGGAATCAGCACATTGAACGAGAACGCGAATGTCCCAAATGAACCGACTAATATCACTAAATTGCGGACGGTCGGGGTCTGAAGCACGTATTGGAAGC
>JBPBQB010000176.1:0-7136 GCA_050954545.1 Janthinobacterium lividum
AGCCTTCGCGACAAACGGGCCCGAGACCGGGAGCAGAGTTACACGGCGGAATTAGCCGAGAGCTACCGGCGGCTTCAGGAATTGGAACGGCTGCGGGACGATCTGACTTACATGATTGTCCACGATCTGCGGACACCGCTTACTTCTGTCATGTCCGGCCTGCAAACAGTTCCACTTGTCGGGGATTTAAACGAAATACAATCGGAGATGCTGGACATTGCCGTGGATGGCGGCGAAACCCTGCTGGGCATGATCAACGACCTGCTCGATGTCGAGAAGATGGAGCAGGAATCAGTGCCGCTGACTTTGACATCCCTGACTGCCTCGGGGCTGGTCGAGCGGGCCTGTGTTCAGGTGGCGCTGCTTGCGGCTTCCAGCAATCTCACGCTGGCGCGGGAAGCGGCATTAGAGCTGCCGTCGTTTATCGGGGACGAAGACAAACTGAAACGAACCCTGGTCAACTTGATCGGCAACGCCATCAAATTTACCCCTTCCGGCGG
The DNA here is from genome assembly GCA_050954545.1 of Janthinobacterium lividum. Taxonomy (GTDB): domain Bacteria; phylum Armatimonadota; class Armatimonadia; order Armatimonadales; family Capsulimonadaceae; genus JANXMY01. The sequence continues at coordinate 501 of JBPBQB010000176.1, forward strand.
CACGATCACCGTCGGCGCATCGCTTCAAGCTGATAGCAGCCTTTTATTTTCAGTCCAGGACACCGGCGAGGGCATCCCGCCGGAAGCGTTTGAGCGCATCTTCGAGAAATTCGGTCAGGTGGAAAACAGGAAGGCAGGTCGCAAAATGTCGACTGGTCTCGGCTTGACTTTCTGCAAGTTGGCTGTCGAAGCACATGGCGGACGCATCTGGGTCGAAAGCGCAGCCGGACGCGGCAGCGTCTTCTTCTTTACGGTACCCCTAGGTAACAAGGCATAAGGTCTTTGCGGGCGACTGAAGTCACGGCAACAAGTTCACAAATAAGGCCTTCGCAGGTTAATATGGAAGTGCAGGACAATACTCTGTATGAGTCCACGGAGGTGGACTTTGTGCTTTTGTTGCCGCGACTTCAGTCGCCCGACATCTTCACTGGAGCCGCGTTACCGTCCGCGCTGCCGCATTTCATCGCGCCGCATCGGCATCCGGTCTATCTGCTCTGTCAGCTCATTGAGACCAATAGGCGACGGCCCTTCGGAAGCGACATGGCCGTCTTTTCCGATCAGCAGAACCCGAAATTGCCCTGGCTTTACCCCGTAACGCAGGCGGAGTGCTTTGCCGGGGGTTCCCCCTTTTTCCAGATAATCGAACCGCAAAAGATCCCGGTCTTTAAACGCCACAGCGCTGTTATCCAACAATGCGTTCTGTTTCTTCCAGCGAACATCCGACAGGCTTGGCGCGAAGACCAGCAGCAGGCGGTTCTTGTCACGGTAACGCGACAGATCCCCCTGTGCCAGTCCTAGCGACGGCAGCACTACTGCACCAACGGATAACAGAAGCAGAGTAGCTTTGTTCATAATCACGAAAACCCGAGGACAGGATGCGGGACATATGCCTCTTCCAGAGAAGCGATTTCTTCAGCCGAAAGAGAAACTTCCAGGGCTGCTACGGCATCTTCCAGATGGCTCATCTTGGTTGCGCCGACAATCGGCGAGGTGATCACAGATTTATGCAGCATCCAAGCCAGCGCGATCTGGGCGCGGGGAATGCCGCGTGTTTCCGCAAGCGCCGCGACACTTTCGACCACTTTGCGGTCAGCCTCTTCTGTAGTCTTGTACAGCGTTTTGCCGAACTGATCTGTTTCCGTGCGATTGGTAGTCTCTTCCCAGGCCCGTGTCAGCTTACCTCGTGCCAGCGGACTCCACGGAATGACACCGATTCCCTGATCGGCGCACAGGCCCATCATTTCCCGCTCTTCCTCCCGGTACAGCAGATTGTAATGGTTCTGCATCGACACAAACCGGGTCCAGCCGTGGGCGTCGGCTAAGTAAAGAGCCTGAGCGAACTGCCAAGAGTACATGGAAGACGCGCCGATGTAGCGCACTTTGCCTGCCTTGACAATATCGTGCAGGGCTTCCAGAGTCTCTGCAATCGGCGTGTCGTAATCCCAGCGGTGGATCTGATAGAGATCGACGTAATCGGTGCCGAGCCGCTTTAGGCTGGCATCGATCTCAGTCATGATCGCTTTGCGGGACAGACCTGCGCCGTTGGCATCCGGGTGCATCCGGCCATGAACTTTTGTCGCGATGACCAGCTCTTCCCGCTTGCCGAAGTCCCGCAGCGCTCGTCCGACAATCTCTTCGCTCGTGCCATCGGAGTAGACATTGGCCGTGTCGAAGAAGTTGATCCCTAAATCAAGTGCTCGCTGAATAAACGGGCGACTCTGCGCTTCGTCGAGCGACCAGGGATGGGCACCGCGATCAGGGACGCCGTAGCTCATGCAGCCGAGGCAGATGCGCGAGACCTTCAGGCCGGTCTTTCCAAGTTTCTTATATTCCATAGTGTCTTCTTTCTCGGCTTTACTTATCGCCGGAGCCTGGTTCGGACATCTTGCGGTGGACTTCAGCAGAAATGGTCGGGGGCGTCAGTTCAGTCGCGAGACCCATCGCTTTGGTCTTGAGGCTGCCCGCGATCACTTTATCTTTGCCCGCCATCAGGGCGTTAAAGCCGTCTCTGGCGACATCGGCAGGGTCATCTTTCTTGCTCTGACCCGCTGCTGTGTCGTCCATGTCGGCACGGTGGAAGAAGTTTGTTTCCGTGACTCCCGGCAGCAAAGCCGTGACTGTGACACCGGTGTCCTTCAGCTCATTTCGCAAAGCTTCGGAGAACGAAAAGATAAAGGCCTTGCTTGCGCCGTAAACTGCCTCAAAAGGGGCAGGCATGAGGCTTGCGATGCTGGCGGTGAAGAGGATGCGCCCGCTGCCCCGTGCGGCCATGTCTTTGACAATATGCTTTGCGAGATGTACAGTGGAAACGACGTTTAAATTGATCAGATTAACCTCTTCGTCCAGATCCGTTTCCCGGAAATCGCCGCCGACACCGACACCGGCGTTTATCGCAATCGCATCCACAGGTCGGCCAGTCGCTTTGATACTGTCGTAAAGCGCATCCACCCCATTTGACTGAGCCAGATCGCCCGCCACGGTCTCGACATTCGCTCCCAGCGCCTGTATTTCCATCGCCGCGGCATTCAATGTGCCCGGCTCAGCGGCCAGCAGCAGGTCAAAGCCGTTGCGGGCGAACTCTTTTGCAAGTTCCAAGCCAATGCCGCTGGATGCGCCGGTGACGACGGCAAATGGTTTTGTATTCGTGCTCTCCATAGTGTTACCTCAGTGTTAAAATTGAGACGCCGCTAACGGCGTCACTTTCTTATTGCCCGAAGTTCCAAAAGTTAAGCACAAATCTTACGTGTCATTTTTTGGTGATTTTCGCACTGCTTCCATCCGCTCAAGCTATTCTAGACCCTCAAAAAGCTGGGAAAGTGTTATGCCAAGGGTTTTTGCTAATGCATACACGTTTTTCAACCCGATGTTTCTCGTTCCCCGTTCAATATCGCTGACGTAGGTTCGATCAAGCCCGACATCAAAACCCAAATCCTCTTGAGACAGTTTCCTTTCTTGTCTTAGCTGCCGGACTCGCTTTCCAAATAACTGCAAAATCTCTTCATTCGCCATACGGCCATCATAAAGCGATGTGGCTTTTCAGTCTACGGATTATGAGTTTATAACTTATAGTCCTCATATTTGTGTTATAATGGTTCCTAGCTATCAGACGCGATAAGTAGGAGATAATTTATGTTCAAGAAATCATTGTTCAACCGGCAAATGACAACCGCAGCAATTGGAGCTTCGCTGATTGCCCTTTTCCTTGCTGGGTGCGGAGGTGGCGGCGGGAATGACAGTACGCCGACAGTTGCCACAAACTCGCCGTTCGCTGGAACTTACATTGGGACGTTCACCACCACGAATCCTCAGTCGGGCACACTGAATGTCACTGTCGCAACCAATGGAACACTGACGGGGAGTGGAGAAAACACAACAGTCAATGAAGCCGAAACAATATCAGGTACTGTTGCAAATTCCGGTTCAGCCAGTGTTACTTTCGTTTACCCGACATTCACTGCTACCGCAAGCGGAACAGTGGCATTTTCCAGCAACGGCCATTTAGATGGCACATTGACCCAATCTACAGGCGGCAGCGTCACGATTGATCTTATAAAGCAATAATCGCGAGTATTGGATTTGCCGATTTGGAATGCTTAAAGCCCAGACTCCTTAATGGATCTCTGGGCTTTTCTATTTTTGACAGGCAGCATTGGTGAAGAAGCAAAGCATAAGTCAAAAATTAGCAGAAGGCAAAATGCCGTTTGCTTGAACATACTTTCGGAGAGCGATTAGGAATTCATCGGTACTGTCCTCCCACGCATCCTGAAGATAAATCGCAGCCGCTTCTGGATCTCGCAATGCCTCGAATAACATTCCATTAAAATCTTGGAGACTATATTCCAGTTTTTCAGGTAGCATTTGCTTTGTTCTCCCCCGCATTGTTGCTCCAACGCGCAACTGCTGTTACGCAGCACCAAAAGCGTGGGATTAAAATCCTACTCTTTGTCCATGAAGATGGACATTAGGCGTCTTCGTCCCACAGCGTAGGACTTCAGTCCCACGCCCCTAAAATCTGCGTAACAGCAATCCGCAACATCTCAAAGTCAGGCTCGAACAACGCTCAACGTACACTCACCCTGCCGACCAGCAATCGGGCGAGATCAGCAAGTCTAATGTTGCAGACTGGACATCGGATGTTTGGGCAGTGGTGGTGTAGAAAATGGACTCGCGGAGCAGACGCTGGGCGGGACTGGAAAGCAGATGGGCACTGCCGCCGGTCGCTGTCACCAGCGCATGGGCGGCGCGGGTGGCAAGGGTGATTGCGGCGGCTCGGGCGTGGAACGCACGGTCTTTGTAGTCGGGAAGCTCGGCGCAGGCTCCGCTCCAGGCAAGGGCATCTTCGCGGCAGGCGTTGACCTCAACCAGAAATTCGTCGGCGGCATGAGAAAAAGCGTCGTTGTGGCGCTGCCCGGCCAATGCACGGAGCGCGAAGATACTGCCCCGCGTGCAGCCGAGGGGCAGAAAAACGTGGCCGGTGACGCCGCAGAAGTCGCCACGCTTCAAAGCCTCCGCAGAGCGCTCGTACAGCACGTAATCATCGGGTAAAAACAAAGAGGCCAGCGTTACTTCGACCGTGTCAGAGGCATTCATGACGACCAGAGGAATAGTCGGGCCGGGCTGAAGGGACGTTTCATTGCCTGCTTTTGGGACGTAAAAATAGATGTGGTCGTTCTGCGGCAGACGGACCGCCCCGAGAATGAACGAATCGAGCAGCCCCCACCCTGTCACCCAGGGCGCTTTACCGGAGACTTTGTAGCCGCCAGGAACACGCTCGGCAGTCACCATGGGCGGACCGGGACGGCGCAGATGCGAGAACGCAACGCCGCAAAACTCTTCCCCAGAGGCAAACAGCGGCAGCTTTTCTGCTTTAAGAAAATTGCTGCGCCCGCCGCCCACAAAGCCGCCGCCGGCATGAAGTTGCTGCTGGACAAAGGCTGTCACGCCGCAGGCCGACGCCATCACTTCCGTGTATTCCCGGCGGGTCGCTTCATCCGCGCCTTTGCCGCCGTAATCGGGGCTGATGCCGAGGCCAAAGTAGCCGTTTTGACCCAGCAGTCGCACATTGGTTTCGACTTGCCCGTGAATATCGCCCTGGTCGGCCGCCTGGGCGTTCGGGCGGAAAACGTCGGCGGCGAGACGCCGGGCTTCCAATAAAATTTGATCATTCATCGTGCCCAGATTATACCCAACAACTGCGTTGACTGTAATCCGTGGTCTGGAGGGCGGGAAACGTGACCGATGAGGTACACTGACAGTCAATGGCGAAGATTCTCATCCATACGCTCGGCTCGTCGGGCGATTTAAATCCTTTTTTGGCACTGGCTCTGGAACTGCAGCAGCGCGGTCACCACATTCAATTTGCACTCAGCCCGAAGTTCACTGAAAAAGCACGGACACTCGGTTTTTCTGCGGTCGTCGCGGGGGAAGACCCGGATTGGGACTCGGACATGATGCGCCGGATGCTGGCGATGCACCGGGTCGAGCCGATTCAGATCATGTTTCAGGAAGCGCTGATCCCCGCGATCGTTCCGGCCACAGAGGCATTGGAGCCGCTGGTTCAGGAAGCAGACCTCTTTATTTCCCATACAATCCAGCTTGCCGCCCCTGCCGTCGCCCAGCGGACTGGAACGCCGTGGATCAGTGCCTCCCCGGCGACATTGATCCATGAAACAGCCGCTTATCCCCCGCCGAGTGTCGCCTGGAAAGGCTGTCCGGCCTGGCTGGCTAGGCTCGGCTGGCAGATCGGCTACCGGATGTTCGAGGGTCTGGACGCTCTTGCGGCTGTCGAGTATAAAAAGCTGGGCGTCGCCCCGCGTCCGAATGTCATTTCCGGCGGCACTTATTCGCGCCTTCTGACACTTGGCCTCTGGTCGCCTTCGTTCTTCCCGCGTCCGTCCGACTGGCCTTCCTGGTTCAAAGTCGGCGGGTATGCCCGGTGGGATGGCCCCCACGCCTCCAATTCCGGGGGGGTAAGATTTGAGAAGAAGCCATCTCCGACGGTACTGTTCACGCTGGGATCGTCAGTCGTGAACCATCCCGGCGAGTTCTGGCGAACGGCTCTGGCAGCGTTGGCCTCGACTGATTGGAACGCAGTGTTTCTCGGCGCACCAGCGGGTTTTCCCATTCCATCGGCCCTGTCAGGACGTGTCCAAATCATTCCCTACGCTCCGTATGCCGATTTGTTCCCTTTGATGGATGCGATTGTCCATCAGGGCGGCGTCGGCACGACTCAAGCGGCGTGCTATTACGGCATTCCTTCGATCATCGTGCCGCGCGGGTTTGACCAATTTGAAAATGCCGCGCATCTTCAGCGTGAAGGATGGGGTTTGCGGCTGATGCCGGAAAGCTGCACTCCCCACGGCCTGCGGATTCGATTGGAGCGGCTGCTGCAATCGCCGAAGATCAAAGCCCGCACTCAGGCACTGGGTTCGCAGATGCAGGCCGAGCCGGGAGTCACGCGGAGTGCGGATTTAGTCGAAGAAGTGCTGGCTTCTCAGAGGAAACCTTGACAGCCTTCAGCACGTACAGTATAATCTAAAGTCATTTTATCAGAAAATTGGTAGTGGTCAATAGGTTCTTTGCGGGCGACTGAAGTCGCGGCAACAAAAGCGCAAAGTCCACCTCCGTGGACTCATA
>JBPBQB010000022.1:0-7016 GCA_050954545.1 Janthinobacterium lividum
GGGAAGGGCTTTCGGAAAAGCATATATAGAGTAGGGGCCGGGCTTGCCCCTGCCCTTTTACTTCTGCACTTTCCGAGGCCCTCCCCTAACAGGGGAGAAAGGTGAGCCCTAGCGAGACGGGAGGGGTTCTGAATCTTAAAACAAGAACTTGAAGATGCGGCTGATGAGGCCATCATGCTGTTTATCACCGACAGGGCCGCGACCGCCGTATTGAATCTGGGCATCGGCTACCAGCGGCGATGCAATCGTATTGTTTGAGGCAATATCGGTGGGGCGCACGATACCGGTCAAAGTGATCTCCTGCGTTTCGGCATTCATGCCGACTTTGCGCTTGCCTTCTACTTCTAAGTTGCCGTTCGGCAGGACTTTAGTGACCGTGACACCGATGCTGGCGGTCAGCGTGTCCGCACGGGTGGTGCTGCCGCTGGCATCGCTGTTGATGCCGCCGCTGAGACCGAAGTTCTTCAGGTTGGAAAGCAGCGGGCCGAAGCCAGGGCCATAGTTGAGACTCTCCGTCTTAGCCGTCTTCGTGGCCGCGACCGATGATGCGGTGCCGTTCTCCGTGATTACGACTGTCAAAGTATCCCCGACACGGAATGCTTTGTTATCGGAAAAGAGCGAAGCGGAGTCGGTGTGGTTGCGGGCGACATCAGTGCTGCTGCCGGGAAAAAGCGAGTCCGCCCGGACAGAAACGGCCAGGGTCGCAGCGATTGTCAGCAAAGCGAGTGAGTGGATAAGTGGCTTCATAAGATTAAATCTCCATCTGCACGGTCTGTGCATCTAAAACTTGAACCGACAGATCGTTCATTACGCCCTCGCGATGGACACGGATCATATCTCCGGCACTGCCGTTTTCGCGGGCGGTCGCTGGGGCAGTGATCGTCATCGGCCCGGACTGAATATAGATCGTGACGGCATCGCCGCGATGGATGACAGGCCCCCCCGCCCCCAATAATGGGGGAGCTGGAGCGGAAGGAATAGGAGGCAGAGCAGAAGTGAAAGTGGAAGCCGCAATAGCGACTTCCCCGTCAGCTCCCCCATTACTGGGGGCGGGGGGGGCTGTCGTCACGGTCGCCTGGTCTGCGCCTTCGAGCACGGCTTGAGTATCAGGATTGATGCCTGCCTGACGCAGCTTCAATGAAATATCCCCGCGTGTTAGCTCTCGTGTTTCGCCAGGGAGGGGGGCACGGGCTACCAATACGGTGGCGAAACGGGACCGTGCAGCTTTGTCGCCGCCGGAAAGTCCGGCGACTGAGCCGAGCGTGATAAAGCCATCGGCATTCGCCGCAGCAGAGGACGCGGATTTGAGTGTGATATGGACCGGTGCAGCACTCACAGGAACAGCAGCAAAAGCCAGAATAGCCGCTAAGAAAAGCTTCATGGAAACCTCCTATTTCTAGTTCTTCAGGCCATTGGCGGTCTGGAGCATTTGATCGGAGGTTTGGATCGCTTTGGAGTTGACTTCGTAGGCACGCTGCGCGGTGATCATGTTGACCATCTCCTGCACGATCTGGACATTGGACATTTCCAGCTCGCCCTGCTCAAGCTGGCCGAAGCCGGTCTGGCCGGGTGTGCCGTCGGTGGGGGTGCCCGATGCAGGTGTTTCCTGGAAATTGTTGCCGCCGAGGTGCATCAGACCAGCAGGATTGGAAAATCGCGTGAGGGTGATCTTGCCGACAGAAACGGGAGTATTATTGCCTCCCTGGGTCACATTGACGGTGCCGTCTTTGCCGATTGCAATTGACGTCGCATCCGCAGGGATCGTGATCTCCGGCTGCAATGCATACCCATCGGAATTGACCAGTTTGCCCTGAGCGTCGCGCTTGAATGAGCCGTCGCGGGTGTAGCCGTTGGTGCCGTCAGGCAGCAGAACTTTATAGAAGCCGTCGCCTTCGATGGCAACGTCTGTGTTGGTTCCCGTAAGCTGAAGTGTGCCTTCGTCAAACATCGTCTCGGTGGACGCAGGCTTGACACCGAGACCGACTTCAAGACCGGTCGGTGTGGTCGCGCCCTGAGCGACAGTCGCACCGGCGGGCCGCATCTCCTGGTACAGAAGGTCCTGGAAGTCCGCCCGGCTCTTTTTGAAGCCGACGGTGTTGACGTTAGCGAGGTTATTCGCGATGACATCCATGTTGAGCTGCTGGGCTTCCATGCCGGTGGCTGCCGTGTAAAGTGAGCGCATCATAATGCGTGTTCTCCTGTGGTTCGCATCCTTGTTCAGAGGATGCGGGGGTCATCGGCTTCCACCTGGGACATTATAGAATGCCGCAGACAGTCCAGCCTCGTGAAAGATATTCGAAAAATTATATTTTGCTGACCTGGGTTGTCGCTTGGCTGGTGGCGTCGTCTTCCGATTTCAGCATCTTCTGGTTTGTCTCGTAAGCCCGCATGATCGAGATCATGGAAACCATCTCTTTGACGATGTTGACATTCGACGATTCCAAATAGCCCTGCTGGATCGTCGCGGTGGACGAAGCCGGGTTGATACTGGAAACGGCGTACTGATTGTCGCCCATCTTGACCGGGTTCACGGCGCTGGAGAGATCGGCGAGCTGAATGCGCCCCACCCGATTGCCGTCTGCGGTGACATCGCCCTGCGGGCCGATGGAGATCACTTTGGTTTTTGCTGGGATCGACAGCGTAGCATTTCGGTCACTCATCACCGGCTGACCGGTATTGGTCTGGATCAATGTCCCGTCAGCGTCCATGCTGAGAGAACCATCCCGGCTGAGGCGCGGCCCCTGGGGCGTTTGGATCACGAGGGCAGCATCGCCGGTGAGAGCGACATCGAGTGAGTTCCCGGAATGCTGCAGGCCGCCTTCGGCAAAGTTAGTAGTTTCATCCTTGAGGCTGGCCCCGTTTCCGATTGTGCCGATTGAGGCACGGTCGGCATCGGAGAGGCGTGAGACCGGTTCGCTGAGAAACGATTCAAAGCGCGGAATGTCCTCCTTGTAGCCGGTTGTGTTGGCATTCGCGAGGTTTTGTGCGATTGTGTCCTGTGCGGCCTGGTTTGCGATCATTCCAGCAGCGGCGGTGTAGACTCCACGTGTCATGCAGCGGCTTCCTTCTTGTCGATTGAAAAACTTCCAAGACAATTATCGGCGAGCCGCTTCTGTTTCTTCAGGGACAAAATTACGGGTTTTTAGGGGAGTTTTTGGCAGATGTGGGTACGATAACGCTATGATGAACCCGGACACGAACAGCAATGATATTTTAGAAGAGTTTTTGGGCGATACGACTCGCGCCTCAGAGTGGCATTCCTTGCGTGAAGCCCTGCGTGAGCGGCTGCGGGCGATGCTTCGCTCCCGCGACACGGAAACAAATCCTCTGGTGCTGCTGACATTGGAAACCCAGATCGCGGCCCTCCGCAAGCAGGTTGCCGTTCTAGAAACAGAAGTAGTTGTCGCTCAGTTCGTGGAAGACTCGATTAAAGCAAGCCTCGCCCGCGCCCCGGCCTACAGTGAGATCGAGGGAGAATAGAGAGATTGGGGGAGAGTAGAGAGATTGGGGGAGAGTAGAGACAAAAAACTACCGCTCAGTGCGGGGATACACTGAGCGGTAGTTTCCACGAATGCGCGGGGAAGCGCAAGGAGTTAGTTCGGGTCTCGCCGGCGTTATCGGCTAGCGTTGAATCAACTATAACACAGACCGTGTGGACTGTCAAGTATTTTTTTCAGGTATTTTTCAAGCAAGGAACACAGCCATGTGCGGACGGTTTACACTTTATCATTCGACGGAAGAAATTGCAGAGCGCTTTGAGGCAGACGAAGTTTTAGAAACAGAAGCTCGTTACAATATTGCACCGACGCAGGACATCGCGGTCGTGACCCAGAACGGGACACGGCATCTCTCGAATTACTACTGGGGCCTCATTCCTTCCTGGGCAAAAGACCCGGCAATCGGTAGCCGAATGATCAACGCTCGTGCAGAGACGCTGGCGGAAAAGCCATCGTTCCGCACAGCTCTTACCCGCCGCCGCTGCCTTATTCCTGCTGATGGCTTCTACGAATGGCAGGCGGCTCCGAGCGGCACCAAAGCGGCAAAGACACCGATGTATCTACATCGCAAAGACAGCGGGCTTTTTGCATTCGCAGGCTTGTGGGACGAATGGCACACACCCGACGGCTCCCCCCTCCGCTCCTGCACGATCATTACCACAACGCCGAATGCCGTCGCCGCGCAAGTCCATGACCGGATGCCGGTTATCCTGCGCCTCGAAGACGAAAATCTCTGGCTGGACACGTCTGTGACCGACACGCACAATCTGCTCTCGCTGCTCGTTCCCTACCCTGCCGAAGAGATGGAAGCTTATGCTGTATCACGACAAGTCAACGTGCCGATGGTAGATGAACCGGGGCTGCTAACGCCTGCCGACCGGCTTCAGTAGACCAGCCGAATCCCGGTGATGACAGGGTGGTCCGTGTTGGCCGCCGAGAGATTGGTATCGTGGATCTGGCCGTAACCGAGGAAAAAGACGGTCTGCCGGGACAAAGAAATGCCCGGCTCAATCCAGAAATCCGTGTAGCCGCCTTTGCCACCGCTTCCGGTTGCAGCATGGACATCCGTATGCAGGTCGAGAGGGTGACCTCGGAAGGCTCCCAGAGAAGTGACGCTTTGCAAGTCAACATCTTGATGGTACTCTGAAGCAAGCTGATGCACATGCACATATTGAGCAAGAGTGGCTGACACGAGGGTCGACTTGAACGTCTTCTCGTAGCGCAGGCCGGTCATGTCCCAGCTTCCCTGAAACAAGTCGTCCCGGTCGATATAATGTGCGGACTGGTGCCGCACCAACAGCGAAAGCGGGGCTATCCCGAGAAATCGACGTGCCCCGACCTCGAAGGTTCCGACCAGCCGGTCCGGCTGGAACTTGCCGTGAGCGCTATCCTCAAGCGCTTCGACATCCACATCACCGAACACATAGATTGGCGAACCGGCGAGGCGAGTGAAATTCGTAGCAACTTCGTACTCGCCGTGATAGCGAAACGTATGCGTGGTAAGATAGTAGCCGAGACGAACCTGACCGTGGACCGCGCTGATCTGGTTATCCGGCGGCGGGAGCTGCGGCCCTTCGGGCGTCTGTGCCCGCACACTGCTTGAAATCAAAAAAGCTGCTGTGACGATCAGAAACCGGGAAAGAGTTGGAGACATGATTTTCCTTTGGGGCATAATACGATGATTGCTGGAAGAGGCTAGGAGAAAGCCTGTCTGTTATAACATAGGCAGGGTATTTTGTCAATGGCATGGATAGCATTTCGATTGCCAATTGTGGATAATAAAGTGTTTACAGCCGGCATCTTCAGAAAGGACTTTTAAACAATGAGCGATACAAATGGCAACGGCAAGAACGGACACGGCGAAGCCGCCAATGAGCAGCCGGTACTGACGACCCGGCAGGGCCACCCCGTCCATGACAACCAGAACTCACGCACAGTCGGCAATCGCGGGCCGATGACGCTCGAAAACTATGCGTTTATTGAAAAGATCACTCACTTTGACCGGGAGCGTATTCCTGAGCGCGTTGTTCACGCACGCGGCGCAGGCGCACATGGCTACTTCGAGGCCTATGGAACAGTAGGAGACGAGCCCATTTCCAAGTACACCCGGGCCAAGCTGTTCCAGGAAGCCGGCAAGCGGACTCCGACTTTTGTCCGGTTCTCGACGGTGATCCATGGCGGCACGTCGCCGGAGACCCTGCGGGACCCGCGTGGGTTTGCGGTCAAGTTTTACACGGAAGACGGCAACTGGGACCTTGTCGGCAACAACCTGAAAGTCTTCTTTGTCCGGGACGCTATTAAGTTCCCCGACTTCATCCATGCGTTCAAGCCGGATCCGGTCACGAATGTTCAGGACCCGAACCGTCAGTTTGACTTTGTTTCGCTCAGCCCGGAGACCATGCATACGATCACCTGGCTGTTCAGCCCCTGGGGCATTCCGGCCAATTACCGGCACATGGAAGGCTCGGGCGTCAATACGTACAAATGGTACAACGAAGCCGGGGAAGGTGTCCTGATTAAATATCATTGGGTTCCCAAACTTGGCGTTAAGAACTTGATGCAGGAAGAAGCGAACGCTATTCAGGCCACGAACTTCAACCATGCGACTCAGGATCTCTACGATGCGATTGCCCGCAGCGACTATCCCGAATGGGAGTTCTGCGTTCAGATCATGTCGGATGGCGGCCATCCTGAGCTTGATTTCGACCCGCTGGACGACACCAAGACCTGGCCGGAAGACAAGTTCCCGCTGCTGCCGGTCGGACGCATGGTGCTGGACCGCAACCCGGTCAACTACTTTGCAGAAGTCGAGCAGGCCTCGTTCGGAACCGGCGTTCTGGTCGACGGACTGGACTTCTCGGATGACAAAATGCTGCAAGGCCGGACACTTTCGTATTCCGACACGCAGCGTCACCGGGTCGGTGCAAACTATTTGCAACTTCCGATCAACCGGGCAAAGAAAGAAGTCTTCACGAACCAGCGTGACGGTCAGATGACTTATTATGTCGATCAGGGCCCGAACCCCCATGTCAACTACGAGCCCAGCAGCCGTGGCGGCCTGGTCGAAACACCCCAGGGCGGCACACCGCACACGCCTTATGTCTCGGGAAACCTGGTCCGCGAAGCGATTGACCGCAAGAACCCTTATGGTCAGGCGGGAGAGCGCTACCGAACATTCTCGCAGGCCGAGAAAGACGAGCTGATCAGCAACCTCGTCGGGAACCTGCTGAAATGCAACCCGGACATTCAGGAGCGCATGGTCGGCCACCTGCTTCAGTGCGATGCCGAGTACGGACAGCGAATCGCCGACGGCCTCGGCCTCACAGCGACTGAAAACGCCGTCGCCGTCGCCCGCCGCGTCTCCGAAGAAGCGGGAGAGTTTGCCGTCGAGCGTAGCTAATCACGGGAAGATAAAAAAAAGCCTAGAGCCTGTTATGGACTTTGATGCCTGCATAGGGCTTGAAAGCCCCGCACAGCACTCGAATTAGCATTCTTGAGCCGCCCCCTGCATTTATGGGA
>JBPBQB010000135.1:0-6934 GCA_050954545.1 Janthinobacterium lividum
GTTGGTATCCCGTTTTGCCAGAGGGTCGCCCGGCTAGTCTGGTTTGCGCCCGAAGCCTGTGAAGCCCCGACGACCTGGCCCTCGTCGTTGAGCGCATAAGCGGCGCTGGAAGTCATGGCTGGCAGAGTGCCTAAATCACGCATCTGTCCGCCGGAATAGAAGAACGCATGGCGGGTTTTAGTTCCGTCTACTTCCGACGATCCGGTAATCTGGCCCTGATTGCTGATGGCATACGCCGCGCTATCCGCCCCGCCGAGTGTGCCGAGATCGGTCATTTGATTAGCTGACCAGGCAAAGGCATGAGTCGCGCCGAACTCGCCGGTATCTGCCTTGCCGACCACCGTTCCTGCCGCGTTGATGCCGTAGGCCGCACTATAAGCGCCGCCCAGTGTCCCCAGGTCTGCGAGAGCGCCGCCGGGCTGCCGAATCAGCGCACGAGTGACCCAGGCGTGCCACTGGTCGGCAGTGCCGGTCTCGGAAAACCCAGTGACCTGACCTGCGGCGTTGACACCCCGTGCTTCACTGTAGGGATACCCTGGAAGCGTACCGAGACGGTGCAGAATGCCGTCCCAAAGGAACGCCCGCCCGTGGCCTGGAATATTGAACGAAGTTCCGGCTACTTGCCCCTGGGCATTGATACCATAGGCAAGACTGGCATGGTGTTTCGGCAGCGAGCCCAGCGCCTCCAGTGTGCCGACCGCTCCTGCGTAGCCTTCCGAGTCGCCGTCTTCATGCACTGTCAAGGCGATCTGTCCGGTATCATTGAGCGCGGCAGCGGTGCTGTCCGTCCCGTCTGCTAGAGCGGCGATTGCATAGTGTGTCGGTTCGGCAGTCTTCTCATGCGGCGTAGTCGATGGAATGGCTGCTGTCAGATGCCAGGGCAGGAGAAGCGGCAAAGCAAAGACGAAAAGACAGGCAAAGCGGGGCGGCTTGGATGGCCGGGTCAGGCCAAGCAGCCGTCGCCGCAGAGTGCGATACCCCGGCGACAACCCGAGCGCAGGCGCTGCCGCCGTCGGCCCGGCCATTTTCAGGAGCAAATGCCCGTAGTCAGCGCGGGAAAGTCTAGTCGCCGAAAGTGCGAGACTATCACAGGCTTCTTCCCGTGCCGCAGACCACTCGGCGGCAGCCCACCAGACAAGCGGATGAAAGAAAAACAATGTGCGAACCACGGTCGGCAGGAGCGCCAGCGGCAGGTCGCGGCGCTTCAAATGGGCCATCTCATGTGCCAGTGTCAGACGAATCTCGTCTTCTGTTAGTGTCCGGCTGAGATGCAGCGGCAGCAAAATAGTGGGATGAAGCCAGCCGACAACGCAGGGCGTGTCGACGCCGGGCCCAACCAGCACACGCGGTGCTTGACGCAGTCCCATCTGCCCTGCAAGCCGATCTAAGTCAATACTCGGCAGTGAGGCTGGGAACGCGCCGTGCCGGAGTCGGATCGACAGGAAGCTTTGGCGAATGAGAGCCAAACAGCCGCCTGCGACGCCCGCGATCCAGGCCCCCAACAACCAGAGCGGCCAGCGGGGCTGCTGAGGAGCTGCGCCTGAAAGCATTTCATCTGTCTGGGAAGCAGGCGAATTGGCAGAAGCGACATACTTGACACGCCGGTCAGCCTGGGCCGGATGCACGGAAACTGGCTGGAAAGCAGCATGGACAGCAGGAATAGGTGTCGGCAGAATCGGCACGGAAATCGGCGTGGTCAGGCAAAAGGCGATCAGTATTTCCAGGCAGGCCAGCCACCATAGCCAGGCGCAAACAGACGCAGGAAGACGCGGCATCAGCCGGCAGGCGATGCCGACCACGGCGATCCAAAGGCTGCCCCAGAGGCAGGCATGTCCCATTTGCAGTAACCAGATGCCGGCTATTCCCATCATGCCTGCTTCCCTTCGGCCTCTGAAGACTTCAGGAGCTGACGCAGATCCGAAAGCTCATGCTCGGACAAGTTCTTCGCCTGGCTCAGATAAGCGACAAATGGCGATAATGAGCCGCCGAGCGATTTGTCGACGAACTCTTTCACGAGGTTCTGCATCAGCTCGGTTTTGGCGACCATGGGCTGGTACTGGAACGCGCCCTGATCTTTCGACCGTGTCAGGAAGTTCTTGCGCCGCAGCCGCTCCATCATAGTCAGGATCGTAGTGCGGGCCAGTCCATGCGGTGCGCCAAACTGTTCCGTGACTTCTCGGACAGTGATCGGTGCATGGTCGGTGATATAGCGCAGCAGAGTCAGCTCCTGGTCTCCCAGTGTCGGCGGCTTATTCATGGACACAGTATAACATGAAACTACACGAGTAGTCAATAGGTCTTTCGGCTTTTGCAGCGGGTACAATCTCAAATTATGGACCCACTTCAAGACAATGCCGCCCGCGCCGAAGACCTGCGAGCCCAGCTCAGTCATGCTAACTACTTATATCATGTGCTGGATCAGCCACAGATCGCGGATTCGGAATATGACCATCTGATGCGGGAGCTGATCGATCTCGAAACGGCGCACCCGGAGCTGGTGACGGCGGACTCGCCGACCCAGCGGGTGGGGGCATCGCCGCAGTCCGATTTCAAGCCCCACACCCACCGGCAGCCCATGCTGTCGCTGGCAAATGCGTTCAACGATGATGAGCTGCGGGCATTCGACGAGAAAGTTAAGCGTCATCTCGGCCTGGCCGAAGACGCGGCAGTCGAGTATGTCACCGAACTAAAGATCGATGGGCTGGCAATTTCTTTGACCTATCAGAATGGGGTCTTTCAGCGCGGCGCGACGCGCGGGGACGGATTTGTCGGCGAGGATATTACCGCAAATTTGAAGACTGTTCCCGGTCTGCCCCTGCGTCTGCGGCCTGAGTTTCCTGAGTTTGTCGAAATACGGGGCGAGGTCTATCTAGACCATGCTGAGTTTGCGCGGATCAACGCAGGTCGCGAGGATGCCGGGGAGCCTGTCTTTGCCAACCCGCGCAATGCGGCGGCAGGCAGTGTCCGTCAGCTTGATCCGGCCGTGACGGCGAAGCGCCGATTGAGTCTATTTTTGTATGCGCTCGGCGAGGCCAGCGGTGCAGTCGCTTCATCCCAGCAAACTCTGCTGAGTACGCTGCAAGGGTGGGGGATGCGGGTCAACCCGAATGTCCGGCTCAACCCGAATATAGAAGCCGTGATCGCCTATATCGCCGAATGGACGGATAAAAAAGAATCGCTGCCGTATGATATTGACGGCATTGTGGTCAAAGTCAACGATTTCGGGCAGCAGCAGGATTTGGGTGCAGTCGCGAGAACGCCGCGCTGGGCTATCGCCTACAAGTTCCCTGCCCAGCAGGGGCGGACGAAGATTTTAGATATTGTCGCGTCGGTAGGCCGGACCGGCGCGATTACCCCTGTTGCGATAGTCGAAGCCGTCACCCTGCCGCCGAACTCGGTCGTCCAGCGGGCGACGCTTCATAACCAGCTTGAAATCGACCGCAAAGATGTCCGCATCGGCGATACGGTGGTGATTCAGAAGGCGGGCGATGTCATCCCAGAGATCGTTCAAGTCGTGCTGGATGCCCGCCCGGACGATTCCCAGCCCTACCATCTGCCGGAGTTTTGCCCGGCCTGCGGGACGCTTTTAGTCCGGCCCGAAGGCACTCCCGTCACGCGCTGCCCGAACAGCATGGCCTGCCCCGGTCAGAATGTCCAGCGCATTATCCATTTTGTCTCACGCCGGGCGATGGATATTCAGTGGCTGGGCGAAAAGCATGTCGCTCAATTAGTCGAGCAGAATCTGATCAAAGATGCCGCCGATCTCTACTTTCTGAACAAAGAAGCACTGCTGCCGCTGGAGCGCATGGGCGACAAACTGGCCGACAACATTCTCGCCGCGATTGATGCCAGCAAGCATCCATCCCTGCCGCGCCTGATCTTTGCCCTCGGGATCCGCTTGATCGGCGAACATTCCGCCGAAATATTAGCACGTCGTTTCGGCTCGTTAGAAAAGCTTCAAGCTGCGACAGTGGAAGAGCTGAATGCCGTTTTTGAGATCGGTTTGACTACGGCAGAATCGATTGTCGCGTTCTTCGGTCAGGCCGAAACGACCGAGCTTTTGGGCAAACTTGACCAGGCCGGCATTCAGCCTGCCGCCGACGAATTCGCGCCGCAATCGGATACGTTTGCCGGCAAATCCTTTGTTTTTACTGGAGCCTTACAGCTAATGACACGCGGCGAGGCTGAAGGCATCGTCAAGAAGCTTGGAGGCAGAGCGGCATCGTCCGTGTCCAAGCAGACAGATTACGTAGTGGCGGGCGAGAGTGCAGGCAGCAAGCTGGAAAAAGCGCGGACACTGGGTGTGACCGTGCTGACGGAAGAAGAATTTCAGAAGCTGGCAGACGGCATTCAAGAAGCAGAAACCGGCACTGAGAGTGCCGGTTCCGGTAGTGGGAATATTACTGAGGGGCGAAGCGACTAATGTCCGAGGGCGCGGACAAAGAGTCAGGATCGTGATCACACTCTGCTCCTTCTCCACGAAGGTGGAGATTAGGCGTCTGCGCCCCAAAGCCGAGGACTTCAGTCCCACGGCTCTGAGGCTTGCGTAACATCAGTCCGTGACTACTTCTGCTGGGCAACTGTCGCATGCAGGTAAGCCTTCTGGCTCTGGATCGCGGTATAGTTAGCTCCGCTAATCTGGTACTGCTGGCTGATTGCTTCCTGGGTCGGCATCTTCTCGATGACGCCGATCAGGGAAATCGGCTGACCCGTTGCGATTGTCACTTTGCTGCCGCTCCCGGCTCCGGCATCCAGTCCTTTATCCAGAAGCACCAATATCTGCTGCTGGGCGCTCGGTCCGACAAAGAACGCCCGATCACTGAGAACTTTCAGCACAGGAACGGCGGTCAGTTTGGCTCTGCGTCCGGCAAAGGAAAGCGGATCTGTCGCTGCGGCAAATGTCACGACATCACTGAGCGGGACACCGGGAACACTGGCCTGCTGCGGCTTCGCGGTCGCGATGTCCGTGCCTTTGTGTATCTTGATGTCGTGCCCTGAGACAGCGCCGGACGGGGCGCTGCTGGTGTCTGCCGCCGCAGGAGCCGAATTGGTTGCTGGGGCTGTCGCTGCCTGCGGGGTTCCATGACGGTTCAGGAGAGCCAGAAGAAGGCCAAGCAGAACCACAGCCAGCAGCAGCCAGGCCCACCAGGGGAAGCCTTTCGATTTCTCGTGATAGACCTGGGCTCCGCCTTCCGCGCCGGTACGTGCCGGGTCATTCGGGGTGTTTGCCATGAGTTAGCTCCTTTGTGTCCCGTCGATCTCTTCTACATCAATATCCGTCCGGCGCACTGTATCACGGATCGTTTCCGTGTGGTCAGTCTCAGTCTTGCCGATCGTAACTTCTTCCACGACATGCACCTGCTTGGAGACAACTGCGACTTCATCGGTCTCGGTGATAACAAAATCGGCTGTCTTCGCGAACGCCGTGTCGGCATCGGCGACAGCGCGGCTGACAGGACGGCGATCTACTGTCACGGTTTCGTCGCGCAAAGTCACTGTTTCTTCCACGGGGCGCTCTGTTACGCGCTGGAAGACGCGGACACCGCCGCGCTGAATCTGGCGCTTGCCGACCGACAGCTCTTCCTGCACGATCGGCACGACGATCTCGTCTGCTGTTTCTATCTGCCCCGGCATAACCGGCGCTGCTGCTGAAGCTGCGGCTACTGCCGGTGCCATGCCAAGCGCACTGCCCCCACGCATCGACGAAGCATCATGAATATCGAGTGCGCCGTGCCGGTTCATGATCTCACGCGCCAGGTCCGCTTGGTCATCGCTGGTATGCACGATTTCCAGCGCATCGCCGGCCCGCATCCCTTCCTCGAAAAGCTCGGCGTCAGTGTTTGGAACTCCTGCGCCTTCAAGCTCATGTCGAATGGACGCCAATGAATGCTGGGAGTCTTCGGAATAAGACTCTTTCAGGTCAATGTGGTTCCGGTCAAAATTGTTGTCAACGAGGTCTTTCAGCGCGGATTCTGCATCCGGACGGTTCTCGAACAGCCCGATAACGATACTTGCCATGATAGGTTCCTTGCTCTCTTTATTGGTTCTGCCGACTGGGTTTGTCCCTGCGGCATGGCCCCTTTACCCGGCGCTCGGACCGTGCAAACAGCCAAAAAGTGTGTATTTCTGCTCACCTTCTGCCTGAGCAGAAAAATTGTTGAATAATTGGTCTGCAGCAAAATCTTATGAAACAATCAATGAGGAAACTCAGTTATTTCGATTGGTGTCAGTCTTGATAGAATGACCCGCATATATGCTATAATGAGGCTCAGGACAGGACGCGGCAGTAGCCACCCGGTTCGGACTCCAGGAGCAGCACCCTTTACATGTTCAACTTCATACGGCGGATGTCAGGCCGGTTTTCGCGTGATATGGGTATTGACCTCGGCACGGCCAACACGCTTGTTCATGTTCAAGGGCGCGGGATACTGCTGCGTGAGCCGAGCGTCGTGGCAGTCAACCGCCAGACTAACCAGGTCATTGAAGTCGGCGAGGAAGCGAAGCGGATGCTGGGCCGCACTCCCAACAGCATTGTCGCTATCCGCCCGCTCAAAGACGGTGTCATCGCCGATTTCGATCAAACGGAGCGGATGCTGCGCTATTTTATCGAAAAAGTCCATCGCCGCAAAGGTTTTGTTCATCCCATCGTCGTAGTCGGAATCCCTTCGGGTATCACGGAAGTTGAGCGCCGAGCGGTCATTGAAGCGACCAAAAAAGCGGGCGCGAAAGAAGCTTACCTGATTGAAGAGCCGATGGCGGCGGCAATCGGCGCTGGTCTGCCTGTTTCGGACCCAATCGGCTCGATGATCGTCGACATCGGCGGCGGAACTTCGGAAGTTGCTGTGATCTCGCTCGGCGCGATGGCCGCAGCCCGCTCGATCCGCATTGCCGGTGATGAGATCGATGTAGCGATTGTGAATTATGTCCGCCAGCA
>JBPBQB010000184.1:0-6918 GCA_050954545.1 Janthinobacterium lividum
GGGGGGCGGGGGGGGGGCCCGGCCCCCCCCCCCCCCCCCCCCCCCCGCGGTGGGCCGTGGGGGCCGGCCGCGCCGCGGGCCCCCCCACGCTCGGTGGGGTTCAGCGGACTGGCCTCAATAAGCGCCTTGAGGTAGGATGTCAGGTGCGCCCCAAACCGGTAGTCGCCAAGTGACGGCGGGGCGGGTGACGTGAAGCCGCCGATAATCTCCGCCACGTTTCCTGTAGTCTTGATCAATTCTGACGTTCCGTGTTCCACCTGGGTACCCTGCCTCTCTAGCTGCCGTTCAGCCACCGATCCGCCCGCCGACACTCTCCGGTAAACCCTCACCGATCACAACATTGCCGCACTCTGCGGCAGCACTTCGCAATTTCCCGCTACGGACGCCACCCTGGACCTTCTCCAATACGCACCGCAGGCCAGCCATGTTCCTGGCGTACCCTACCAGGGTTTCTCCGTCGTAGAGTTCCGCGACGAAGGTTGTCTGAGAGGTGAGGGCATGATAATCCGCCATCGCTCGAAGCTGCGCGGGCGTCGGCGGGTGCTGTAAATCCACGGACATACCCACGCCATGCGGATAGAACTGGCCGCGCATGATCCCTCCAGACAGCCGCGTCAGGCGACGGAAGTCTATGCCAGACTTCGGCAATGTCTCGCGGCTTACCTCATAGCCTTCAGGCAGATTGTCGCGGATCGCATTGAACGCGGCGACGGTGTGTCCGTGGGGGCGCATCACATAAACGGTGCCAGACTTGTCCACATACACGGACGACAGCCCTTCCCGCTGGGAGCCGTAGGGGTTGCCGAAGATGTGCCTAGCCGCGCCCAGAGCGTCGCCACTGAACAGGGCCTGCTGCGCTAGGGAGCGGGTGTAGTCGTCATGGCCTGCGGTGAACGGCACAGGCTGAAGCTGCGGCTGATTCTCTCCCGCACCGTCCGTGCGCGAGACGAACAAGTCCAAGATTTGGAGCAAAGGCTGCAGTGCAGTCGTTAGGGTTTCAGGCGCTTCGCCCTGGTCTAAGTCGATTGGCTTCTCCGCATCCAGTTGCTCGTGTTTCACACCCTCGTCTTCGACGTTGAGCGTCGCTTCCATGTCCTGGACACCATCCGCCATTACCGCGGTCAACCTCGGCTGGCCCGCCCGAACGAGCAGGGCATCGCAAAAACCAGTCGCCCGCCCCATGGAGAAGCACGTCAGTTCCATAAGTGGCTTCGGCGGCTCGTCATCCCTTATGTCAAGTTTCTTCGTTATATCAAGTTTCTCTGCTGATGCCTTCTGGCTCCATAACGGCAATGGTTTGCCTCATGATTTCCCGCACACGAGCGTTCGGCGAGAAATAGTCGTCAAAGAAGTCTGCCTCTTCGCCATTGAGCCATGCCGAGAGGCACACGGCAACGGCGCTGGAACGACTGATCCCTTGGGCACAATGAACGATGATTCCTTTCACACCGCTCTGCACGTTAGAAGACACGAACCGGACAATCTGCTCTGCCATGGCCTTTGAGAACGGCTGGTAGCTGGTGCCAGTGTATCCGGGCGGAGTGTCATCAAACCGAAGACGCAGAATGGAGCGCCGCAAAGGGGATGACGCGATTTCCGCATCGGGGTAGGAAGCATGGCTGTCAGTGATCGAGATGACGGCATACGGAACTTCCAGCGTTCGCGTCGCGGCTAGACGACGCGAGAGGATCAAAAACTGGACGTTCTTCCCCTGGTGCACTTGCCGTCGGTCGGTCTCAGACACGCCATATTCAATTGCCATTCGACTTGCGTCCTCTCCCTCGATTTTACCTCGTTCTACTCCGGGAGGCCATCATGTGAGGCGATAGAAGTATTGCAAGCGATTATACTGATTCGCGCCATGGCGCTAGGAAGAAGGCAGGGGCAAGTTCGGTTTGCCCTGATCTTATACGTGCTTTCATCGCTGAAGCGACCTCGGGTCAACGATGTGACTCGTGTCGAAATTTGGGTCCAGTAAAAGTGCTGCCGCATGGTCGCAGTATTTTGGGTAATCGTCATAAAAGCCAACCCTCGTAGGAGAGCCGTAGGGCTGCTGGCTCCGCATCAGTGCCGCTTGCTGGGTGTACCACCCAGCAAGGTTTTGCCTGCCTACAGTTGTGACCGGACAGCGAAAACCTGGGACGAGCCATTCTTGGTCAGCTTCACGATCCATGAGTGCATCCACTTGCGTCGGGCTGAGAGCCTCCTGTTTTGGTGCCGAATAGGCAGGCGGCGAGGCAGCCGCAGGCGCATTCATCGGAGCCTGCGTCTCAGGGTTGTAAATCCCGTCAAACTGGCGACGCGGAGCCGCAGGGGCCGAGGCGACTTGGTTCTGCACATGAGCAGGCTGGGCGTAAGGATCAGCAGGCGGCGGAATGTGCAGGTTTCGATTGTAAGTTGCGCTGCCCGGAGTGATGTAGTAGTTCGGGTCACGCGCCACGTTCGACGTCTGATATATCCCGATCACGATGAACACGATGAGGCCGATTCCAGCCCACTTCAAAGTGAGCGCGAGGCCGCCAAACCATGATCCTTTACAAAACACCAGGCCGACAAACATGACGAAGCCGAAGAGGAAAACGTATAACATAATAGGTCCTTTTCATTACGTTCTTGCCGTGATACACTTGACGTCGTTGGATTTCAGAGACGCTGTGTTCAATTGCCATTGACATTACTCCTTCGCAAAGGTGTCTATAATGCGCCATTGCGGGTTATCATCCATCCTCTGCGACGGCATCCGCCAACTCATGAACTTTTTTCGTATAGTTGCGGGCAGTCTTCCGAATCCGCAGCAATCTGCTGAGCAAGATAGACTGAACACGCTCACGGTGCGGAATATCAGGTAGGCGGACGCAGGAGACCAAATCATCATCGGTCAGGGCGGCCAGGTTTCTAAGCAGCTTAGCGACCGCCGATGGGGACGCATTGCATTCCTTGATGGATTCCCGGTAATCGTTCCACCGCATCTGAGGCGGCGGCTCATCTAACTCCATTCCAAAAGGCCCTTGCTCGTGCCCCCTCACCGCCATTGCCAGATAAAATGGTCCAAAGCAGTGTCTACTGGGATTTCGGAGGAAAGTTCCGTTCGGGAGAACATAGCCAAACGTGTCCTCATCCACCGATGTCTCTACCAATAATTCCAGGGCCACGTGCGCGGAGAATGCACCAAAATTGGTGATTTCCACGCGCTCATCCTGCGGCATTTCCCGCCACTTTTCTAGCGAAAGCCAACCTGTGAAGTATGGACAAACAACAACGAAACTCTCTGCCTCCACTTCCGCAGGAGCATGAGTGGCAACCGAATGATAGAGCACACTCAGCTTCATCAAACGGGAGAGTCGCGAATAGACGAGATTGGGAATCCACCACCGAAGTGCTCGATAAATGCGGACTGGAGGCATTTTGGGGTTGGAAGCCGTGAGGATCAAGTCCCATGAATCATCGCCAAGTTCTTCATTACGTCGATAACCGGAGAGGTTGATTATATCCTCTTCGGGAAGGATTTCTACCCGCCGAGCTAAAACCCTGGCCTGCTGGATCAAAGTCCGTGGCCGCCCGGACGCGGGACGGATTGAGTGTAGTTCCAAAGAGTCAACGTCGGCGTTTTCCGCCGCCCCCTCTGCAGGCTGAACTGACCCGGTTTGCGACGTTACAGGCTGCGCGGAAATCTCTTCCATGGGTGAAGATTGGGGTTCTGATTGTTGCTTCTCAACTTGCCGTTCATCAAGAATTTCCTGGAGCGCCACTCTCCCCTGCCGAATACTCTTCCCATAGTCAGAGAAGATGTCTAAATTTTCTCCCAGTCCCTCTAAAAGATTGCCATCGAACGGCTGCAAACCTTTATCAGCATCTTCTTGGTCTTCTTCGTTGCCACCGCGCTTCTGGCCGTTGCGGTCTTTCTCTATCATCGCAAGCATCCTATCCGCCCAGAACTTCCTCCATTTCGCCAGCAACTCCTCCACCTGCGCCCGGTCCGCCAGGAACGCGCCGTCCGCCACTTCCGCAGGGAGCAGGCTACCTAGGTAGAAGATGCGGGCCGCAATGCTATCCCATGCCCGGTCCCGTGCCTCCTGCGTCTGTGAATGGAGATAAGCCATCAGGAGGGGGTGGTTGACCTTGTCCGCCACATCGGGCGTCTCGGCACCGGGCACGTCAAGTTCCAGCAGTTTCACTTCAATGGCTTTATAAACTTCTTCGAATGTGCCGCTTTGAAGGGCGGCCTGAGCGTTTCGCCCGAACTGTGCTGCAATGTTTTCTTGTTCTGCCATGCCTGTTCAACTCCTTGTTTAGTCCAGCGAACGCAGCGCGTTCCAGTAGCTCTTCCGCAACTCACAGGCTATACACTTTAAATATTTTTTATGGTAGGGATGGCATAACAGCCAGAATAAGTCAGCAGAGGCTGTGCACATCGCATAGTCCCGCAGCGACGGTTCCTCAAAGGTGTAGGAGGCTACCCCACAGGTCGGACACGCCATTTCCAAATGCCCATCATTTCTAGGGTCACGGTCGCGGATCGTTTGCCCCTCTGCACCCCGTTGCCAAAGAAGACGAGCAGCCCATTTGTCGACCTTCCACCCCCATCCGCTTCCGAGGTGATTGAAGTCAGGCAAGTTGGCGAATGTCCCATAACCGGACAAGGATGCGAACAGTCCAAAGGCCGACCGATGTCCGTTAGCGCAAACAACGGATTGGCCGCTCAACCACTTGGCGCTGGGCACTGGGCGGATACTGCCATTTGCGATCAGAGCCTTGTAACTGGCCTGCCGCTCGGTCAACAATCTGGTTTTCTGAGGGATGATGCGGGTCGCAATTTTGCTGACTATGCGGCTTGTTTGGGAGCAAGGCGCTCCGTTTGAGGTTTGAGGTCTGCTCTTGGCGGCGGCACGGCGGGCTAATACCTTTTGCGTGACGGCGCTGGTGATCCACTGCCCGATGAATACTGCGATTATTCCGACCATGACGCCTTACTCCTACCATCCGTGCGATACACTTCTCCCGGACCGGTATGAATTGGCTGTTGGGAGAACGGTTGGAACGAAAGCCTGATCTCGGGCAAGCGAACATACAGAGTATACCCTAAAATGCGCTACTCAGCGAACATATCAGATAGCCCTTTCTGCGAAAATGAGAGACGTTGCCCAGTCCAAAGCGGGCACGAATTCACTTTCGCGGAAACTCATGTCCACTCGCGCTTCACGCCTCCTCACCAAAGATGGCCTCAAGAACCAGATCGGCACCCGCTGCCATGTACGAAGGATGGAGATCAAGTTGACTCAGGATGGCCTTTGCGGACGGCTGGCCGCAGTTACCCAGGGCGGCTGGATTGCGGATCGGCAGGAGATTGGGCGCATTGAGAATGGCACCCGGTATGTGACCACTCTGGAACTCGAAGCCCTAACCCAAGCCCTGGATGTCACAGCCGAGTGGATCATGGCGGGCGAGGATGCCGACTTCCGCCCCAAGCGGATGTCGTAGCGATAGATTCACCAAGTAAAAGAAAGGCCCCGTGGATGATTATCCACGGGGCCTTTCTGGGTTACCGAAAAAACGCCTAAACCCTCGGGTCGAAGTCCAGCCGACACACCCCGTCGCTCCACCTTCCCACCTGGCGCTCAGCCTCCTGCTTCGGCTTCCACAAGATTGGTCCGGTAAAGGCGTCGTCCGGGCCGACGTATTTGTACCTGCCCCACCCCACCCTCACCAGCACCCAGTGCCGAAATGAATACGCGGCTCGGTTAATGACGTTGTAGCAGTAGTCAGACGGGATAACACTGTCCCTGCCGTAGCCGCCGATGCACTCGATTTCTCGCTTTAGAACGTCGGACGGAATGCCCTTCTCACCATACTGGGTGTGCAGCCCAGCGGCGGCTTCGTCGACAGTTTGCGCCATTCGGGGCCAATTGTGGAGCGGAGGGCTGTCAAGATTCACGTTTGTTTTCTTGTAAACCATTTTGGCTGCTTATCAGTATTCTCCCTGGAGTGCTTCGAGTTTTCAAGACTGGTAGTCGGATATTAGTCTGGGTACCGCGGCTCAGAACATCAAGCCGTTCCTGCCGTTCTTCCCAATCAGGCAAATAGGCAGCCATGAAGGACTTCCAGACGCGGCCATGATTAGGCATCAGTAAATGAACCAATTCATGAACGATAACAAGTTCTCCTAAATCAGGCGGCAGCGGCAACAGATCGGTATTTAGCGTTAGTCGGCCTGCCTGCGAGATCGAAGCCCATTTCGTGTGCATTGACCGCAGATGTATTTGCCGAAGAGGGACTCCGATCCGGGAAGCCCAATGCCGCGCTGCCCAGCGCAAGTCGTCAGGGCCATGCCAGCATTCTGCCAACACGACTGGCGTGCGTCGAGATGCTACTTCGAGGGTCGTGCTCATAAGTGATTTGTACTCATGGAATTTATACCCGCTCAAGATTCATAAGAGCGTTCGTCACCATGACCATCTTTTTTGCCCCTGCCCAGGGGAGAACCGCTGCGTACAGTGCTGTACGCAGCCTGCGCTCTTGCTCTTCATCCCAAGCAGCATCCGGGTGTTGCGTGAAAATCACGTTCAGGGCCTGCGACTGTGCCGCCGTCACGCTGCTTACCAAAGGCTTCAATGTTCGATAGATCGCAAATGTGTTTGCATCAACGCCTAGAGAAAGGCGCTCGGCATCTGCGGACACGTACTCTTCCGCCAGCTTCTCGAAGGCAGCCAGCACCTGCTGGGTGGACTGCTGGCGATCCTCAAATGCTTGAAGCAGGCTCTCCGCACGTTCTCCGATACCGACCACGAAAGGTTTGGAGCCGCTGTCACGGTCCACCGCCTCGGCTAGGGCTTTACGCAGATTGAGAATTTTCGTGGTATCGTCGTCATCGGCTTCTCGCAAAGCCGCCAGTTCTGCCGCGCCAAGCTGATGTATCTTGTG
>JBPBQB010000144.1:0-6904 GCA_050954545.1 Janthinobacterium lividum
GGAGCGCTGAAGGTAGGGGAGTAGAATCCACCCCGACGCGAGAACCCACCCCGCGACAAGCCGCGACCCTCCCCAAAGGGGAGGGTGAAGAGTTTTGGATTAGACAACAGAAAAGAGAAATTTGAAATGACACTGGTGAAATCGGACATTCCTGAGCTTTTGACGGCGGGGTTGAAGACCGCCTTTTTTCAGACCTTCGGCGAGACGCCCGCGCAGTGGGATAAGATCGCGACTGTGGTCCCCTCGGAGCGGGATACGGAGCAGTATGCTTGGCTTGGCGCACTGCCTGGAATGCGCGAATTCCTGGATGAGCGGTCTCCGGCGGATATGAAGCCGTACTCGTATGCGATCCAGAACAAGACCTGGGAAAGCACACTGAGCATCGACAGAACAGCCCTTGAAGACGATCAGTACGGGCAGATCGCGCTGCGTGTCCGTCAGATGGCGATGGTCGCCAAGCAGCATCTGGACAGCATTGTCTTTGGGCTGTTAGGGCTGGGGTTCGCGTCAAACGGCTACGACGACGTTCCCTTCTTCGGGACTCATGTCCAGGGCGCGGCTCAGACTAACAAAGGGACGGATGCTCTGGCGGCGCTGTCTTTGCAGGCAGCAATCACGGCAATGATGCGCTTTACAGACGATAAGGGCCGGCCGATGGGAACGCGGCCTAACCTGCTGGTGATTCCGCCGGAGCTGTACTGGGAGGCGACACAGCTTCTCAATTCCAGCTTCTTCCCGGATCCGGCTGCGATCGGCAGTCAGGACTTGGCGATGAACCCGCTGAAAGGCATGCTGACCCTGCTGACGACTCCCTACCTGGCATCGTCCACTAACTGGTTCCTGCTGGACACCGGGCGGGTCGTGCGGGGCTTGGTGCTTCAGATGCGTAAGGAGTTCGAGTTCCAGGCGCTGGAAGGCAGCTCAGAAAACGGGTTCCTGCGTGACCAGTTCCTGTACGGGGTCCGTGCCCGCTACAACGCCGGGTTCGGCGACTGGCGGGCTGCGTTTGGAGCGCAGGTAGCGTAAAGAAGCCCCCCGGCCCCCAATAATGGGGGAGTTAGAGAAGTGCGTCTTGCTCCATATTGCTCCCCCATTATTGGGGGCCGGGGGGCTCTTTTCATATATAGGAGCCTGATATGTCTGTTCTGCCACTCACGATTGCCGATCTCAAGCCGCTGTGCGCGATTGAGACGGCGGATACTTCTTCTGATGCCGATCTGACTTTGCTGCTGACAGCGCAGCAGCCGGCGCTGGAATATGGGCTGGATGTCGGTATTCTTGCGGCTTCGGCGGGAGACAGCGGCTTGCAGGCGACACTTATGCTGGGTGTCGCTGAGGCGCTGGCCGGCGAATTCCTGCGGCGTCAGTCTCGGGCACCCGGCGCGACTGATGATTTCCATCTGGGGCCGCTGACTGTTTCGGCGTCCCGCACCGAGAGCCTGTCCCAGCTTGGCGACCGGCTGGCCGCGCTGGGACTTAAGAGGCTGGAACCGTTTGGACGCGCGTCGAAGCGCGTGGCTTATGACGCGTCGGCAGGTCTGCCGGATGGGTCGTCTAAATCGCCGTTGCTGCTTCAGACGGATGCGTCTGCTGCGTGTGCGTCGTCCGGTCACTTTTCGATGCATCCCTCTTTGATCTGCCGTTTGAGGCAGAGGATACGGGAGGCTTCTGATGACCGACATACTTGCAGCCGCGCGTGCTCGGCGCGTCTCGGCTTTGTTCGGGCGTTATGGCGAGACGTTCACGCTGATCCGGGCGGGTGTCAGCCGCAGCCAGATCGGATTATTCACACCGATGGATTCACCGACGCTCGGCACCTACTTCGACGGCAATGAATCGGTCAGTTTGGTGCATCCGGCACTGTCGCTTTATGCCGACGGCGCAGTCACCGATCCCCCGGCGGCGAATGACGTTTTCTTCCGCGACGGGCGGCTGTGGACCATCCGCAAGACTCAGATATTTCGCCTCATCAACACGCCTGTGCTGATTCTAGCCCTCTGTGATTAGAGGCCATTTTAAGAAAGGCTAAACGACGATGACACTGACAGTGAACACGAAAAAGACGAAATCAAGCTATGCTCCGGCGCTTTTGCCGCCGACTCAATCCTATCCGTGGCACAGCGCTCCGCTGGACCCGGAGCGGCTGCGGCAGTACCTCGCCGTCTGCGTCGCACGGGGGATCGGCTACACGCTGGGCGCAAAGGCAGACGATCTGGCGGGGGTGACGCCGGATTACGACAACATCGACTGTTCAGGCTGGGCGCGGGCGGCGATTGCAGTTTCGACGCTGGGGCAGACGATCCTGCCGGACGGCTCTGTCAATCAAAATGACTGGTGCGCGGCGCAGGGACTGAAGCGCAGCGCTTATGCAGCCTGTCGATTGCAGGATGGCCTGACACGGATCGCGTTTATCCGGCCCACCCCTGCACATGACATCGGCCATGTCTATCTGGCTCGAAACGGGCGGACTTTAGAGAGCTGGGGCGGACATGGCCCCGGCAGCCGCCTGGTGACAACACACGTTTTGAGTGCAGAAACAACCGATGTTTACGTGCTGGCGGTGCGATTATGAAATTACAAAATATCACATTACAGAATATCAAAAATCGGTTAAGATTGGGTCAAAATCCGCCGCTGGAGGAGCTGGCCCCGGCAAACGGCGTCTCGCTGCTGGGCGCTCTCAGCAGCATCGCTCTCCCTGATGACGGCCTGCCGGGCGGGACACAGACTTACCGCCGAATGCTTCTGGACCCGCAAGTCAAAGCTTGTCTTCAGACCAAAAAGTTCGCGGCTCTCTCTCAGGACTGGGCGATCCATGCTGCGTCCGACACGCCCGAAGATAGGGAAATCGCCGCGTTTGTGCGGTCAGCGCTGACTACTCTGCGCGGAAGCGTCTTAGACGCACTCTATAACGTGCTGGATGCCTTGGCGTTCGGCGTCTCGCTGGTCGAGATCAATTATCTGCTGATCGAAACCGGCCCGAATGCCGGCATGGTCGGCCTGGCAAGCTTGAAAAGCAAAGACCCGAGCGGGTTCACATTTGAGACCGATGCATTCGCCAATGTCACGGCCCTGCGAGGCGTTGATGGGGCATCGTATCCGCCGGACAAGTTTCTGCGTTATGCCTGGCTGCCCCAATATGAGAACCCATTGGGGCAGAGCGATCTGAAAGCCGCGTACAAGCCCTGGTATGTCAAGCAGCAGTTTCTTAAATGGTGGGCGAAGTATCTGGAGAAGTTCGGTTTGCCGACAGTGACCGGCACTTACGATCCGAACCGGGGCTACGGCCCGGACCAGCAGCGGGAGCTGCTGGCGATTGTGTCCCAAGTCCACAACGAAAGCGCCGTCGTCCTGCCATCGGATATGCACCTAGGTTTGCTGGAAACCGCCCGTGCTCAATCCGCAGGCTTTTCCGAGGCCATTGACTATCTTGACGGAGCCATCGCCAAAAGCATCCTCGGTCAGACCCTGACCACCGACAGCCCCGCTCAGGGCGGAAGTTACGCGCTCGGCTCAGTCCATCAAGACGTTCTCACGTTCTGTAAAGTAGCTTGGTTTCCGACGACTCCTGGCAGGAAGTAGACGGTCGCTCCCATTTTATCGCAAACTACCCTCTCTATGACCGTTCCCAATATCTTGCGCTTCACCGCGCCAGCAACATCAGGCGACTCTAATACTTCTCGTGCTTTTGTCAACATCTCTGTCCACGTAGCTTCTGATTGGACTGCGAAACGGATGCTCTTTTTAGATCTCAGGCTAATTGTAAGAGTACCCCGGCGATCCTCAAAGTCTTTGCGCCGAGCTGCAATGTCGGCGAACACTGTAGCGTACACGTCTGGAGAGGCGCCGGCCCGAATACCTGCGATCTGAGCTTGTACAGTTGCAGCTTCTTCGGTAGCAAGCTGCAGTATGGCTTTATCTATCTGTGCTAGTTCTCGCCTTGGGTCCGCAGAAGCCGCTGGAGCCATCAGAGAACGCTCGTAGGCCGTGATTGCCGCTTGGACTGCCTTGGGACGGGCGCAGGCGTCAAGCAGAGCCTTACAAGTCGCCTGCTCTACCATTGGGGCCGAGTACCGTGTTTTTACACAAAATACCTCCCCCTTATCTTGCCGTGCATATTTGTAGCCTGAGCAGATATATCTCTGACAACCTGGCCCATAGGTGGTGACCATTGGAGCATTGCATTCAGGGCAGAAGATGTATCCTGATAACATCTTGAGAGTTAGAGGATTTCCACTACGCTTTGACTTATTTACTTTGAGCCGTACTTGAACACGCTCCCATGTTTCCTCGCTGACTATGGCCGGCGCATCAAGTGGTATCCAGTTCTCCGGTTCAGCAAGCCAGTAGGAATGCGAAGAGACTATTGGTTCGCCTGTCAGTCGGTTCGTCTCACTCAGCCGGGCCTCATCTTTGCGGCTTTGCCAGCGCCCTGCAACGGGCTGGCCTTTATAAACCGGATTGGCGAAGATATAGGCGAAATTGACGGCTCGCCAGTGCAGGCCGCCCCGTTTCGTTGGAATGCCACGCTTGTTCATTTCCCGCGCGATCTCTGGCAATGTTTGGCGACCTGTCGCATATTCCTCGAACATCCAGCGCACGACTTCAGCCTGTTCCGGGATCAGCACGTATTTACCGAGCTGTTCAAGAGGGTAGTCACTCCGCATGACATCATCTTTCGTAGGAACATGGTATCCGAATGGTGGATTGCCCCGGTTGGCTTGAAACCCTTGCTGGGCCTTCTTCCTCTTTCCGCCCATAAGTCTCTCCCGGATCATTGCCTTCTCATACTCCGCGAAGCTGCCTTGGATAGTGAAGTTCAGATCCCCGGCAGGGGTGTCCTCAAAATCAGCATCACAAAAAACGAGCCGCCCACCGACTGCTCGCACGGCCTTCTTGATAGCTTGCTGATGCTCCACATCCCGGCTGTAGCGACTGATGTTAGGACAAAGGAGAGTATCAGCTAAGCCGCCTTTAATGTCAGCCAGGGCAGACTGCATACCTGGCCGCGATGTCAAAAAGCCACCGCTGACGCCGCCATCATAATATTCAGCGACGATACGCAGCGAAAGGTCCTGCGCCTTCTTCCGGCAGGCATCTAGCTGCGTCTCTGGGCTGGTTCCGTGCTTATCTTGCTCCCCTGTCGAGACACGAGTATAAATAATGGCTCCCCGAACACGGCTGATCGTTCTATTCATGATCTTGGTTCCTTGTTTTGATTAGTGCTTGGCCGCCCTGGCCTCTTGACGCCTCCACTCGTTTTAAACTGATCCAGCGCAAGACGTGTTACTCGCCACTGTTTCAAGTCTGCCTTGTAGCCAGTGAGATGCCCCACCGCTAAAAGCCGCTTCACAGTATCTATGTGCAAGCCAAGCTCTTCGGCGACATTCTTAACAGTAAGGTCCTTTGCTGTGTTCATGGCTTGAGTATACCATGCTTCACTGTTATTCGCGTGTATACGCGATATTTATTTACAAACGGTTCTTAGTTCCGGTTCTTCGCAAGCCCTAGGGGGAGAAGAACCGGAACTAAGAACCAAATCAGTCATATTGACGGGTTACCAATGCTTGTGCAATTAGTTCCTGATTGCCCGTGCAAGCGTGATAACTACACCGGCCATACTCCACTATCTCTTGGAGTGATCTGCCGGTAAAGGGGTATTTAAATCAGCCTGGAGAATGCCATCTGCCAGCTCTACAACAAAATACTGGCCTCTCAATTCTTCCAATTGCCATTGCTTCAAGTAGTCTGGAACATTCAGAGAAAAGCTGCGGTGAAGACCAGCGTCCGTTTTTGCGCTCGGTGGAATGGCAACTGCTCCCTCTTCATCAGTGCTTGCTGAGTGTAATTGCAGGATTTTCTCTTTCAGCGCATAGCACAGCCTGATGGCCGAGAATTGTCCAAGCTGGCGAGATGCCGCGACATTCACCAAAAGCTGATAGTCGCTTTGCAGCCGAATGGTCATCTTCACTTGTTTGATGGGTTTAGGCGGCTTCACATACCACACGAACACAGGGGACTCACTGGCTTCTGGTCCTAGCGGTTTCAAGGGTTTTCGTCTCTTCATAACAAGCATTCTATCGAACCCAGTTACCAAAATCAACCCATCAAGTCTTGATTGCGCCTGCAATCAGGAATGGGGCAACGCCTAATAGTATGTGCGGATGGTAAATGCCAGCAAATATCAAATATCGGATGCTAATCTGCTCTGTGATGCGTGTCAAACTTCCAAAAATAATGGCACTTTCAGTCACTTTTTTTGACCTGTCTGGACATGATTAAGCATATCGATAAGCCCAAATTCATCCAGCTATGAACCGGCGCTTGAAGACAAGCGGAAAACGCTTCAACGACTGCCCAACCGAATCTATTTCGGTATGATGGGACTCTAGGAAGTTAGAAGATAATTCGATTGTCAGGAAAAACAACCCCTATGTCCGCTAATAGAAATCTGCCCCCTTTTGCCGAACGAACTCCCATCCAGCATATCGAGGCTGGCTATCGACTCAACGGCTCACAGATCCAGACCCGCACTCTCTGGGACGGCATGATCCTACTGCTCAAGCTGACCGGGAAAACGCCGACCGAAATTGCTTTGGAAGTGGGATGCAGCGAGTTCCATGTGCGGAAGCGTTTGCCCTTGGTGCTGGACGCTCAGGCCAAGCAGTTTGCTGAGACCGCACATCTGGAAATTATCACCCAGCTTGCACGGCTTGAGCATTTGTACAAACAGGTCTACGTCATGTGGGAGAAATCCTGCGGGGATGCGGTGGAAACAGCCATCGAGACCGAGGGAGAAGGCTCCTACGAAGAAACCGAAGGGACGCTGCAGTCAGTCCCCAGCGGCAAGTTTAAGCAAAAAAACCGCGAGACGCGCCACGGCCAGAGCGGCGATCCGCGTCTT
>JBPBQB010000189.1:0-6838 GCA_050954545.1 Janthinobacterium lividum
GTCGAAAACGGAGTGCCGTTTGTCCGCGCCGACTCCAATGGGCTTTCACAGATCGTTGATGCCCAGGGACGAATTTTGGCTCAGTCTCCGCTCTATGCTCCTGACATTCTTGTCGCTGATGTCCCCCTCGGCAGCGGGGTAGGGACAGTCTTCACTCGATACGGCGACTGGCTGGCCAATGTCTGCCTGCTGTTGACTGTTCTAGGGCTTGGCTACGGAATTCGGGCCAAACGCCAGCAAGCACGACTACTGTTCAATGCGCTGAGAAGGGCAAGTGACTGAAGTCTCTATGCCTCAGAAGGCATTACTTCGTATCTGCTGAAGGGCGAAGCGCCGCGCGTCTAGGAGACGCAAGATAAGAGAGTCCGGACTCTGCTCTTCTCTATATTTTGTCCCCTGGACAGGCGGCGTTTCTGAACGCCCTTTAGCAGATACGAAGTAATGCCTTCTGACATAGAGACTTCAGTCACTCGTTTGCTTTGACTCAGTCGTTCCTTTCGCTCAACTGTTCACTGCGCTGAGTTAGTGCGGTATAATCTGCCATTATGACAATCTATAAAGCATTACTGGTTGGCGCGGGCGGGATGGGACAGGCCTGGGCGAAGAACCTCAAAGAGCATCCTGATGTGGAAATCGGCGGGTGGGTCGATGTCAAACCCGGTGCGGCGGCGTCTGCGGCGGATACTCTTGAGCTATCCCAGACGCACACAGGCGAAGACTTGGGAAAAGCTCTCGCAGAAGTGCAGCCTGATTTTCTGGTAGACGTGACTATCCCGGAATCGCATCACTCGGTAACACTCCAATCACTCGCCGCAGGCATTCCCGTACTGGGAGAAAAGCCGATGGCATCCAGCATGGCACAGGCGCGGGAAATGGTCGCGGCCTCGGAGAAGGCCGGCAAGCTGTACATGGTCAGCCAGAGCCGCCGCTACGATGCCCGTATTCAGGCGTTTCGGGAATTGGTGGTCGAGCAGACCGGCATACTCGGCATTCTCAACTCGGACTTTTATCTCGGCGCACACTTCGGCGGCTTTCGCGATGAAATGGCAAGTGTCCTGCTGCTGGACATGGCGATCCACACGCTCGATGCCGCCCGGTATGTCTCAGGAGCCGACCCTCTTTCCGTCTACTGCGAGGAGTTTAACCCGCCCTGGAGCTGGTATCAGGGTGCCTCCAGTGCCACAGCGCTGTTCGAGATGACCGGTGGCCTGCGCTATACGTATCGCGGCTCGTGGAGCAGTGAGGGCCATGACACAAGCTGGGAATCCGACTGGCGGGCGGTAGGGCCACGCGGCACAGCCCTCTGGGATGGTCAGGGTCCCCCCACGGCAGCGGTTGTCATTGGGACAGACGGGTTTACCCGGCTGACCGCGCCGGTCGAAGGCGAAGTCCTGCACGATACGCCGGGCGGAATCGCCGGGTCACTCCGCGACTTTTTGAATGCACTCCAAACGGGCGCGACTCCGATGGGGGAGTGTCACGACAATATCAAGAGCCTCGCCATGGTCTTTGCCGCCATTGAGTCGTCGGCCACCGGCAAGCGTGTTCCCGTAAGTGTGTAGCTGGTGTTACATAGACCTCAGAGCCGTGGGACTGAAGTCCTCGGCTGTGGGGCGAAGCGCCTACTCTCCACCTTCGTGGAGAAAGAGCAGAGTATCATTATGATTCTGCTCCCTGTCCGCGAAGGCGGACATTAGGCGTCTGCGCCCCACAGCGTCGCAATTTATTGCCGCGTTCTGATTGCCGCGCCTATAACTGCGTAACATCAGGGTGTTATTCTTTATGTCACTTTCCCCTTACTGGCTCCTGCTTCTGACCGTTCTTCTGCCGCTGCCCTTCAGCACGGATCGGCGAGGACGGCGCACGCCCTGGGTCACTTACACGCTGATTGCCCTCAATGTCCTCGTGTACTGCTTTACGGGGCCGACTACGTATGAACGCTGGGGCCTGATTCCCAATGCACCGCACTTTATCGCGCTGCTGACGGGCATCTTTATCCATGTCAGCCTCGCGCATATCTTCTGGAACATGATGTTTTTGTGGCTGTTCGGACCGCATGTGGAAGAAGCGCTGGGATGGGAAGCGTTTCTTGCCCTTTATCTCGGCGGCGGGATCGCGGCGGGACTGCTGCATATGGCGATTATCCTGCTGTATGCCCCGAAAGTCGTCGTGCCGCTGGTGGGGGCGTCAGGGGCGATCTCGGCTATCCTCGCACCGTTTGCCATCCGGTTTCATCGGGCGCAGATCCGTATGTTCTGGCTGCCGGGCGCTCTCTTCGGCTCAAGCTGGGGGCAGCTGGAAGTGCCGGCGGTGGCAGGTGTCGTGGTCTGGATGCTCCAGAACATCGGCGGCGGCGTCTACTTTATCATCAATCCACAGCCTGGCGGCACTGCTTACTGGGCACATATCGGCGGATTTGTCTTTGGGCTGATCGCTGCCGAATTGACCGGGCTGCTGCGTGATGGGCGTCAGGACTATTTGCTGCAGGATGCACGGTCGGCAGGAGCGCGGGGTCATGAATCGCTGGATCTCGCGATCAAAAAGTACCGGGCGTTTCTGGACCGAGACCCGAATAATGGCCTGGTCCGGTTGGAACTCGCTCACCTGCTGGCGGCCCCGGATGAGCCGGAGGCAGTGCGGGAAATGCTAGGGGCGGTGCGGGTCTTCTTAAAACGCGATCAGTTCCCCCAGGCCGCCCGCTGCGTGGGTGACGCCCAGGCGCTGGGGCTTCCACTGCCGCTGACCCCTCGGGAGAGGCTGCGTCTTGCTGGAACGCTGGAGGCCACGGGCGAGACTGACACGGCGATTGCCCTGCTGAACGCACTGCTTCAGGAGACGCCGGACTCCCCGGAAGATGAAATGGCCCGCCTGAAGCTCGGCCAGCTCCTGCGAGAGCGCGATCCGGCACGCGCCAACGACGTTCTCGACAGCTTCCTCACCAAGTACCCGCACAGCCAGTGGGCGCATCGTGCCCGAGAAATGCAAACAAACGTTTGATTTTTGCGCGTTCTGGAAATAGTCTCTCTATCTAACTCACTGATGTTACGCAGTAGGATCGAGTAGTTGAAAACTACTCGCTAGGAAAAGCGTCCTGCCGGACGAAGAGACTGCCTCTGGGGCTGATCTTTCACTCGAAGAGTGCCTCTTCTAGCGAGTAGTTTTCAACTACTCGTACTCCCTCGCAACTGAGCGTGCGTAACATCAGTAACTAAACTAGAAACGAGAGAGAAGAAATGGCACTGGAAGATCTCAAACAAAACGCGATGATGGCGCATCTGCTGGACTCACTCGACCACAAAAAAGACATCGGCCACTATGGACGCCTTGTCTTTACCATGATCGCCCGGCATTTTTTGACCGAAGACGAAGTCGTGACCGAGCTCGCGAAAGACAAAGATTTCGGCGAAGCGGAGGCCCGGTCCCTCTACACCCAGGTAACGGATCACGATTACAATCCGCCCCGGCGTGAGAAGATTTTGCAGTACCAGCAGGAGCAGGACTTCCCGATCATCCCGAACCCAGACGACCCGGACGCCGGCAACGTCTACCGCGACCTGAACTTCCCCGATCATGTCTACCAGCATATCGAGGACTACCGCCAGCACAAAACCGGCACGGCCTGACCTGTTCCCGACACTCTTATCTCCCCTCACTATTACAGAGCGTCCACCCCTAATTTGGGGCGGACGCTCTTTGTTTTGAAGACATGAAATTGATGACTACGGTGCGGGGCTTTCAATCGCCGCGATTTCGGCCTGTGCTTCCGTCTTGATCTTGACACCGGGCTTGCTGTTCATGAACGGACGCTCAAAGACGAGATGGAAGAGGTAGGAAATAGCCAGCGACGCAGGGACGCCCAGAAGCATAAGGCGTACAAAAAACTGCCAGCGGTTCAAATGAATAGGAAGAAGGATGCTGGAAGCGGCTAAAAGTACGGGGAAATGTACCAGGTACAAACTGTAGGAAAATGCTCCCAGCCGAACACAGACCTTTGATGATAAAATAAAAACACTTTTATAGTCTCGCAAGGCGGCAATCAAGCAGGCAGTTGTAATACCTGCTAAGATATCCATCGGGATCGATTCGGGACTAAGCTGTCTTATCCAAAAGCAGTAAGCTAATGCGAAAAAAGCCGCCGCGATTTTGAAGGCTATTGGTCGAATA
Source organism: Janthinobacterium lividum (assembly GCA_050954545.1). Lineage (GTDB taxonomy): Bacteria > Armatimonadota > Armatimonadia > Armatimonadales > Capsulimonadaceae > JANXMY01. The sequence goes on from JBPBQB010000189.1 coordinate 4,165, forward strand.
TTAGACGTTGCTGCTGCCATTCCAAAGCTGAACAAAGCCAGAAATTGTGGCGCGGCGACATCAAAGCGGCCATGAAGTAAATAGTGAGGAGCGCAGCCTAAGATGCATGCCGCTGCAATGGAGAATGAAAGTCCCCAACGTCGCCAGAGAGGAAGCAGCAGAAGCACGAAAACAAAATAAATTTGCCATTCTGTCGCTACGCTCCACATGGGGCTATCAATGCGAAAAATCCATTGATTCTTGAGGTTGTGAAGTAGCAGTAGATGTGAGACTATAGCTCCGGTGCTCCATCCGTCTCGAATGCCAAGTGTCCAAATATCTTTTGGCAGTGATCTCAGGGGGGGCAAAGAGAGTGCAGCCATGCTCAACAGAAGTGCTGCCCAGTATGGCGGGAGAATGCGGCGGCCACGGCGAAGTGCAAATTGCCAGAGACCGCCGCGCAGGATGCCATCTCGCACGACGGGAAGCATCAAGCAGTAACCGGATAGGACAATGAAAATATCAACTGCTATGCGTCCAAATTGAAGCGGCGATGTCCACTGAGGAAGCGGTGGGAAGATCGAGAAAGCGGTGGATAGCGTCGCTTCAAAGTAGACATGATGCAGAACCACAAATAAAGCCGCGAGTCCACGCAAGCCATCCAGATAATTCAAGTGACTTCGAGTGACTTGGGTATCGGATGAAACGGCCCTAATCGGTTGTGTTATGTTGGTAATCATAATTTGGTCAATTTGCATGAAAGATGCCAGGTGATTTTGTGGGAGGGTTATGGTGCCGGACTTTCCACGGCAGCGATTTCCGCCTGCGCTTCGGTTCTGATCTTGACGCCGGGCTTGCTGTTCATGAAGGGACGTTCAAAGGCCAGATGGAATAGGTAGCCAGCGACAATCACAATCGGCAAGGTGATTATTAAGGCGAGCCGTGCGCCGACCAAACGCTCCATCAAGACGATGATCGGCCCGTGTACCAAGTACATGCTGTAGGAGCAAGTCCCAAACCAGGTAAGGCTGTGTAACCATCCACGAGGCTGAAAGATGCTCGTCTTGACATAACTCGTGCCGACGAGAAGACCAACAAACCCGAGGCCCCAAAAGAAGCTTTCCGGGGCAAATGGCAATCGCTGTGGCGTCAAATAAATTGCGGGGAGAAATGCGGCCAGCCCAAGACCTGTCACCCAGGCGCGAAGGGTCCGAAAATGAGGATTTGCGACCAAGTACGCGCTTGCCATTCCCAGGGCGAAGTACCAGCAGTAATCGAGGGGCGATGCGTGCCACATGTTGTATTCCCGCCAGTCGATTGGCTGACCGACTTTGTGGGTGCTGAATACAGACCAGGCAGCAGCGACGAGAAGTGAGGCAGCGACGAGAAGCGGTAAGCCCCATTTCTCTCCGCCTCGCCGAATCACCCATAAAAACAGGGGAAAGGCCAGGTACATCTGCCACTCGACAGCCAGGGACCAAAACACTGAGTTGGTCGCGGCAAATGCCTTAAGGGAAAAATTTTGCAGCATGAGGATATGCTCAATAACCACCTTGACGCCGCCGCTGGGATATTCGGCTGTCAGTTGTCCGGGGACAATTCGCTCATACAGCACAAAACCTAACAAAGCAATATAATACGGGGGTAGGATGCGACGTGCTCGCCGCTGAATAAATTGGAAAAAATCGACGCGCACGTCGGGGAGAGGATATTTTCGGGCAACAGGCCAGAAAAGGCAGAAGCCGGAGAGTGCTAGAAAAAGTGGAACGCTAGCCGCACCGTAGCTGAACACGATCCGCAAGACGGCCATAAACGGAAACTGGGGATGCGCGTCGAGCCAGGGATGAATGTCATAAGGATGCTTGCCATCGAAAAAATGGTACATGACGACAAACAGGCAAGCGAGTCCGCGCAGAGCATCGACATAGTCAATGCGGGGCGCAGCAGAAACCGTCAGTTTGGGGGCTGCAATAGTCATGTTGTGTCTTTCTGCAAAATTCGTGCCAGTAGTAAACGATTAAGTATCCCGCTGTCGAAATGATTATTTTGTACCTCATAAGTCGCGATTAATCGGTATCTGCCTAACAACAATCTCAAGCCCACCGCCGGAGTTGGCACGATTTTTGCATAGTAAGACGGCAGAACATGGTAGAATATCGTCAGAGTACGCGCGGTCTGCCTGAAACCGATTACCGGATACACTGGTTCCGGCCCGCATGACTACTGAGTATGAATGGAGCCGAATGGATAGCCTGAACCCCCCAAAACCTTTCCTGACCATCCAGCCGACCGCCGGATGGCAGGCGATCAGCCTGCGGGAACTGTGGCAGTTCCGTGACCTGCTGACCACACTCGCCCAGCGCGATGTCAAGCTGCGCTACCGACAGACCGCCCTCGGAGTCGTCTGGGTCGTCCTGCAGCCGCTGCTCGCCGCCGGCATCTTCTCGTTCGTCTTCGGTAAGATCGCCAAGCTGCCCGCCCCCCACGGCGTCCCCTACCTCGTCTTCTCGTATGCCGGACTGCTGGCCTGGAATGCGTTCAGCTCGACCCTCACCAAAGCGAGTGGCTGCCTGCTGCAAAACTCGGCCCTGGTGTCCAAAGTCTATTTCCCACGCCTGGCTCTGCCGTTGTCCACTGTCTATTCGACATTGATCGACTTTAGCGTCGCGCTGGTTGTCATGTTCCTGCTGATGGC
>JBPBQB010000195.1:0-6815 GCA_050954545.1 Janthinobacterium lividum
TTACCCTCGCCAGGCAGAGCGCTGGTCACGAGAATGATCTGGTGATCGTCCAGGTTCACCCCTGTCCGTTGCCGCATGGCAAGGCCGAGGTTCGCACGTGCGGCATTGTAAGTCTCGATCAAATGGGGAGGCCTGCTGCCGTCCGCGAACTGGCTTTTCTCCATCCGGGTCATTTGGGGCAAAACTGCGACCACCGGCCCGTCCACAAGGCGGCGGACATCGGCGGCGGTCCGGACAGAGCTGTCCATCTGCTCCAGAAGCAGAACTGCCAGAAGGGACAGAAGCAGGCCGACCCCAAACCCGACCATAAGGTCCCGCTTAGGCTCGGGGCTGAACGGTGCGTCCGGCGCAAAGGCGGCTTGAACGATCTGGACATTCCCGCTGGCAACGTCTTTATCAAGCTGGGCGGATTGGACAGCCGTGCTTGCCGCATTGTAAAGGTTATGCGCCTGGGCCGCATTGTCGATTAAGTTCTGGGCGTCCTGGCTGACTTTCGGCAGGTCCACAGTTTGGCGATTAAGCTCGTCACGCTGTGCAATCGCTGCCGCGAGTTTTACTCGAGCGGAACTTGCGGCAGACTGGGCGGCGTCACTTGCCTGCTGAAGTGCGCCTTGAGCCTGAAGGGACGGCTGGCTTTCCAGAGTTTGGATGGCCTGATTGAGATTTGCTTGTGTCGTTGCGATCTGGCCGTCAAGCTGCGCCAGCAGAAGCTGACCGGGACCACCGGCTTTTGTTAAATATCTTTGAGATGTCTCATAACGCTTCTGCTTCAGATCCCCCAGGCTCTCCTGAAGCTTTGTCACTTCACTGTCGTCACGGACGGTATGAGTCTTGGCGATAGCCTCTTTGCCTCGCTGAAGCTCGCTGCTGAGAGCCGCCGCAGTCGCCTGGGCCGTCGCATTGTCGTTTTGCAGACCGGCGATGACCGTGTTTTGCGCCAGGATGGCGTTGAGCGCTGCAGTCTTCTGGGCCTGCGGGTCCAGTACTCCGATGCCTCCTAAGTGGTGTGTCTGCTGAAACACAAGAAGCTTCGCATCGGCATCGGCTACCTGCTTTTTAGCCTGAGCCGCCTGGACTTCAAGCTGGGAAAGATCTTCCTGACTGTTCCTCTGGGCCAGCGTTTTCTTGTACTCGACAAAGGTCTGACAGAGAGCATTCGCCCGCTCGATTGCATGCTGACGGCTGTCGGCTTCAACCGTTAAGTCAATGACATTGTCGCCGTCTTTGCGCGGGGTGATCGCTGAGGAAGCCAGAAGAGTGTCGGCGCTGACACCGATCTTCTTTGCCGCTTCCTGAGCCAGCTCACGGCTTTGCAGCAGGGTGATCTGAGTTTCAATGGACTCAATCACCGGAGCGCTGGCTGCGGCCTGAGTAGAAGCGACCATCATCGGAGACCGCTGGACAAGCAGAACCTGGGCGTTGGCCTGCCACCTTTTGGGCGTGTGCCTGGAGATCACAGCGGCAGTGAGTATTGAAACGGCAATGATCAATGCGATCAGCCACAAGCGTCGCCATGCGATATGCACCAGATCATGCGGAGTCACAGACATCTCGGTAGGAGCGCTGTAAGGAGCAGAATGCGGATTGTGAGGTTGAATTTGGTTCATCGTCAATAATTATTTAATGGCATTTTCGAGCGTCTTCTTAAGAGACTAATTATTTTCCGGCACTTTAGCGAAGCCTGTTCAGGTTGTCGGCCACAAAGGTTTCCGACAATGTCTTTGGCGAAAATTGGAATGTCATTCTTTTATCATGATCCAGGCTCTTCCGATTGATAAAGGTGACGCTGTTGTTGTTCTGATGTTCTTCCAGAGCGTCTTTGATTAAAGCCAGCATCTGCGCCTCAAAGACAGACGTATCAAAGCATGAGGCTCGCTTCTGAAGTGCCTCTGTCGAAAAAGAAATCTGATCGATCCTTATCAATGCATCGACAAGAGAATCGACTGTCTGCTCCGCAAAGAACAGACCGGTCTCTCCGTCCACAACTGTTTCCAATGCGCCGCCTGCGCCATAGGCGATGACCGGCCTGCCGCTTGCCATGCATTCGACCGGCGTAATTCCAAAATCTTCTTCACCGGGGAAAATCAGCGCTTTGCAGTGAGCCAGCTCCTGTGCGACTTGCTTGTCCGGCAAACGTCCCAGGAACTGGATGGTCGGCCCGGCCATCCGCTTCAAATAAGGCAGGTCAGGGCCGATCCCAACGACCCGCAGCGGCAGGTTCAGCCGGGTGCAGGCTTGGACTGCCAGATCCAGGCGCTTGTAGTTCAGCAGGCGGGAAACAACCAGGAAATGATCTCCGACTTCTTCCGGACTGACGGGTCTGAACTTCGTGGTTTCGACCGGCGGATAAATGACTGCCGCAACGTCGCGCCGGTAGAACTTACGGATGCGCCGGGCGACGTTGTACGAGTTCGCAATAAAGTAGTCGACACGCTGAGCGCTTTCGACATCCCACGAGCGCATACTATTGACTACGGCGCTGATCAAAGCGGAGGCAGCACGGGCAGAGCGGGTTTGCGCCAGGTATTCCTGCTGACGCCAGACAAAGCGCGATGGCGTATGACAATAGCAGATGTGGCAGGCTTCCGGCGGTGTAATGACACCTTTTGCGAAACTGCTGGAGCTGCTCAGAACTAGGTCATACCCGGTGAAGTTGAACCGCTCGAACGCAGACGGGTAATAAGGCAAAGCAAGTTTGTGGAACCGGCGCGAGGAAAACGGCCATCGCTGCAAGAACGATGTTCGGATGTCCATCTCGGCAAAATTGTCGAGAGTCGCCGCTGGGTCATAGACCGAAGTGTACAAAGGCGCTTCGGGGAACAGGTTATGAAAAGCGGCTGCGACGCGCTCTGCGCCGCCCGCTTGTGCGAGATAATCATGAACAAGTGCTGTTTTCATGGGTTTTACTTAACAAAGCTCTTTACTAAATATTGTCTGTAAAATTGACAAAATTGTTCCCTGGTCACACATTTTGTTGTTGTATTGCAAATTTCATGCCAAAGAATGAGATGACTGAAATTTTATATTTATTACCACCATCGGCCCCCATTTATCCCACCAATGCTTGCTTTGTAACCTTTTTGTAACAAATCTGCACTTTATGAGTGTTCTTCGAGCAGTTGGGGTATTCTTCTTGTCGGATGATTATTATGCTTGGAGGGCGGGATATGGAACATGATGCGGTGCAGCGATTAACGGAATCACTGAAATCGGCTCTCAGCAAACCGCTCGGCGATGGGGGCGATCTGCGAATGATGGCAGCCTTGACAGGCCGCCATCCGGCAGTGATTGTGGAAGCAATGGGAGCAATGACCCGGGCCGAGTCTCTTGCCGTCTTCAACTGGCTGGATAATGCTCGCGCCGCCGAAATTTTGGATGAGCTGCCGCCTGACATGGTTCGCTTCCTGACCGACAACGCGCCGCTGGGACGTATCACTGATCTTCTGGATCACCTACCGATGGATGATGCCGCAGAAGTCCTCTCTGAAGCAAATCCGCATATCGCTGACTCGCTTCTGGCAGATCTCTCGGCGCGGGCTCCGGTCGACGCTCAGGAAGTGCGTCAACTGCTTGCCTATCCGGCCCAGTCAGCCGGTCGTCTGATGACGGACAAGTTCGCTTCTGTTCCGCCCCATTTCTCAGCGGCAGAAATGCTGGATTATCTGCGCCTCAATGCGGACGCGCTGGAAACAATCAATGAGATTTATGTGGCAGAGCCGGATGGTGTGCTTGTCGGTGTCTGCTCGGTTCAATCGGTGCTGACTGCGGAGACGGAGCAGCCGGTACAGGTGTTCATGACCCGTGAGCCGATCAGTGTCTCACCGGAAACCGACCAAAAAGATGCTGCTCGGCTGATTTCCCGGTACGACCTGCTGACACTGCCGATCACCGACGGGGCCGGGAAGATGCTGGGCATTGTCACGATTGATGACATCATCGATGTCCTCATCGAAGAGTTCAACGAAGAATATCTCCGTACTGTCGGCTCCGATGCCGAGGAGCTGGAGCGGAAATCGCCGGTTCAGATCGCCAAACTCCGGCTGCCCTGGATCATGACCACGCTTTTGATCGAGCTGTTTGCCGGGGTCGTGATTCATGTCTTCGACAAGACCCTGACCCGGTTCATTCTGCTGGCGAGCTTCATGCCGATCATCTCCGCCATCAGCGGCAATACCGGCCTGCAATCTGCCGCTATCATCATTCGCGGTCTGTCGTCGGGCCAGGTGCAGCTTTCCCACTGGCGTCACGCTGTCGAGCGTCAGGTAGCGACAACGCTCATCCTTGGCGGGGCGTGTGCCGTGACACTGGGCCTCATTGCCGGTGTCTGGGATCATCATTGGGCCTTCGGCCTGGTCGTTTTTCTCGGCATGTTCATCTCCGTCAACATCGCCGGTATTATCGGGACATGTATCCCTTTGCTGTCAAAACGCGCGGGCTTTGATCCGGCGCTGACCGCCGGACCGTTCGAGACAGCGTTCCAGGACGTCATCGGCATCAGCATCTTTTTAAGCCTCGCCACCGTGCTGCTGCGCTGGCTGGGGTGATGCCCCCTAGCCCCCAATAATGGGGGAATCAGCGAAGAGACGCAATTGGCTTCTCCAAGTCTTAATCCTATTCCCCCATTATTGGGGGCTAGGGGGTCTGCAAATCCAGCTTGACAAAACGCGGTGCTGCCTGCTATACTCTTGAAACTTGAAAATCGTGACCTTTAATTCCGTCCTGTGAGGCGGGGAAGGCAGCGTCTCTCCCGTTCAGGCTTTTCTATAGACTGCCTGCTCAACTGCGCCTCCTTTCCTCTGCCCGACTGCTTACTCTCGTTTTTGATGAATAGCGTTTCGAGGCAAAACTATGTCTGCTCCTGCCGAACCAAGCTTAACAGAATCCAGCGCCGCCACCATCATGGACGCCGACGAAATGCGCCGTGCGTGGACACGAATCGCCCATGAAGTGCTCGAAAAGAACCGGGGCGTGGAAAACCTTGCCATTGTCGGTATTTTGCGAAAAGGTGCTCCCCTGGCACGTCGTCTGGCTGAAGCAATCGAGCGCATTGAAGGCACTTCAGTACCTTGCGGTGAACTTGATATTTCTCTGTACCGTGATGATTTTCGGACGTATCAGCCCCATGTCGGCACGACGCAAATTCCATTCGACATCGAAGGCAAACGACTGGTACTGGTAGACGATGTTGCGTTCACAGGCCGCACCGTCCGGGCAGCGCTCGGAGCACTGGTAGACCTGGGACGGCCTTCGGTGACTCAGCTTGCGGTGCTGATCGACCGGGGCCACCGAGAGCTGCCGATACGGCCTGATTATGTCGGCAAAAACCTTCCGACAGGCCGCCGTGAGTTTGTCAAAGTGTTCCTGAAAGAGCTGGATGGTGAAGACAAAGTCGTGATCCATAAAGAACTCAGCAATAAAGAACTTAGTAAAAACGAGGCAGGGGCATGAGACGAAAAGACCTGCTCGATTTGCAAAGCTTAGATGCCGACGAAATTACTTATCTGCTTGACACGGCCCAGTCGTTCAAAGAGATCGTCACCCGCCCCGTCAAAAAAGTCCCGACCCTGCGCGGCAAGTCTGTGGCGACACTGTTTTTCGAGCCAAGCACCCGAACCCGCACTTCGTTTGAGGCAGCGGCAAAGATCATGTCTGCCGATACGTACAGCCTCACCGGAACGACAAGCAGCGCGGTCAAGGGTGAATCGCTGAAAGATACGATGCTGACACTCGATGCCATGGGAATCGATGCGTTTGTCATCCGTCATTCGCACAGCGGCGCGGCTCATCTTGCGGCGCAGTATGTTCCCCATAAGCCTGTCATCAATGCCGGTGACGGCACCCATGAGCATCCGACGCAGGGGCTGCTGGACCTGCTGACGATCCGTCAGGTCAAAGGCCGCATCGAAGGGCTGACTGTCGCGATTGTCGGGGATATTCTGCATAGCCGGGTCGCCCGCTCCAACATCTGGGGGCTGGCGGCAATGGGCGCAAAAATTCACTTGATTGCCCCTCCGACTCTGCTTCCTGCGGATGTCGATCAGCTCCCTGTGACTGTCTTTACGAACTTAGAGGCAGGTGTGCGCGGGGTTGACGTGGTCAACATCTTACGCATCCAATTAGAGCGTCAGGACTCGGCTTTCTTTCCGTCGGTGCGTGAGTACGCCCGGCTGTTCGGGGTCAGCAAACTCAAACTTCGAGACGCTGCGCCGGATGTGACCGTCCTGCATCCCGGCCCAATGAACCGGGGTGTCGAGATTGCTTCGGCACTGGCGGATGACAAGGAAATCGCCGTCATTACCGATCAAGTCACCAATGGTGTCGCGGTCCGAATGGCGGTTTTATTTTGGCTGATGGGTGCTCCCGCACCGTAAGGAGTTTCCTGAATGAGTTTGAACCGTGTGATGCGTTATCTGGGCGGCCTGGTGATCGCATCCATTCTGCTGGCAGTCATCCTGCCCCTGGCCGGTATTCCATCCTCCAAGTTTCTGCCGCCAAGTGTTGCCTATAACAATGCGACAGGAGAGGCCTGGGGCATCGTGACGAAGAAAGAAGTCCAGCCGACCGGTAACCCGTTCAAAGTCGGTGACCATATTTTCCTGGTGGACTACAAGTTCAAAGCACCGGATGCACCGGCTCGGGGCCAGACTCAGTCGGGGCCGAAACAGATTCGCACATCACAAATCCGCGTGGATAATGATGTCTGGGGGGATTTCGACCAGCCCCTCAAAGGCGGAATCCAGCCGGGTCAGCTTGTCCATGTCAAATACGAGAAGAGTTACCCGGACATCAATGGCATCGACAAACCTGACCTGGGC
>JBPBQB010000206.1:0-6801 GCA_050954545.1 Janthinobacterium lividum
TCGCTTCACTTAGGCCTAAGTCTGCGGCTGTCTTCGCTCCTACCAACTGCAGCCAGCGGTCATTTGCGGTCAGCAGGCGTAAAATTGCCCGACGCAGAGTGGCAGTCTGGGATGGACCCAATGTTTGAGACAATGTGGCGATCTGGGCGTGCAGTGCCCAGAACTCTTCGGCCCAGGCTTGACGGTTGAGATGGGCAAACGTGTCTCTAAGTTCGGTTAGCAGATCCGCATCGTCGCCGTCTTTTAGGCGAGGCTGGAAAACTGCTTCTAAAATGGCGACATCGACCAGCGGCGTCTGAAGGGCTGCCTGCTGGACTTTAGTCCCACGGAAGCGGCCCACAGTACGGGCTAGAAAGTAGACCGTCAGTGCGATGCCGCCGCGTTCCAGCCACAGAGCATTCATAAAGTCTCCGCTTCTTTTTCGTCAGCGCCGTATTGGGCGTCGAACTCAGCCAGCCGCCGCTTCTGCGCGAACGGGATCTGAGTGCGAAACGCGAACGTGCTGGAATAGTTATACTTGAGAATCAAGTCGTTGGTCTCTTTCAAGTGCCGGGCATAGGCTTCCCGTGCTTTCGCCCGCAGACTTGGATACTCTCGGGTATCACGCAGGCTGGGTTCGGAGGCTTCCCATCGCGCCAGCGCCCCGTGGGCCAGGGCCCGTGACGCTTCGATTTCCTGTTCCAGCAGTAGCCAGGGCGGCAGCAGCCGGTTATGTTTGAGCATCCGATTGATCGCGCCCATCCCCGGCGGCTCAAAGGGGTTGACCGATAGGTCAAGCGGCTCCCCCCGGCCCGGCAGGTTATCAAACAAGCCGTCATCAATCGCATCTTGTATCTTGCGCTCTGCGATCCCTGCCATCCAATCCGGGTTGTCGCCCAAATCCTCTGCCAATGCCATCACTCGATTTCTCCTCCAAATAATTGTACCCAGTTGGGTATACTCTCGGCAATGCAAATTCTTATCGTCGAAGATGAACAAAAGGTCGCAGAGTTTCTGCGTCAGGCGCTGACCGAAACGGGCTACACCGTCGATGTCGCGCTTGACGGCGCGGAAGGCCTGCATCTGGCTCAGGCCGCCGACTTTGGTCTGATTGTGCTGGACCGGATGCTACCGCAGATGAACGGCCTGGATCTTTGCCGGACTCTGCGAAATATCGGAGACGAGACCCCGATCTTGATGATCACAGCCCGCGATGCGCTGGAAGACAAAGTGCTTGGTCTGGACTCGGGAGCCGACGATTACCTGACCAAGCCGTTTTCTATTGATGAGCTGCTGGCCCGGGTCCGTGCTCTCCTGCGGCGGCACACCGGCGGGAAGACAGCGGCTATTTTGTCTGTCGAAGACCTGACACTCGACACGCTGACACGCCGGGCACGGCGCGGCGAGGCTGAATTTGAGTTAAGTTCGCGGGAGTACGCCCTGCTGGATTATCTGATGCGGAATGCACACCGCCCGGTAACTCGCGCCATGATCGCCGAACATGTCTGGGGCTTCGATTTCGACAGCGGCTCGAATGTCATCGATGTTTATGTCAGCTACCTGCGCCGCAAGATCGACTCGAGTATGGATCACAAGCTGATCCGTACTCTGCGCCATATCGGCTATCAGATCGGCTGATACTTATGCCGCTCCGCTGGACAAAATCCCTCCGCTTTCAACTTTCAGTCTGGTCCCTGGCAACGACAGCAGCGATCTTGCTGATCGCTTCTATCCTGTGTTATAGCCTGGTGCGAAATGCCCTGCAGCACGAAACAGATCAAGCGCTGCATGATGCCTCCGCGACGATGCTTCACCATATGGCCCCTGCGGATAGTCCCGATCCTGGGGAAGCACCGGATGCCTGTCACCCGGATGTCGTGGTTCGTAAAGCACGTCTCAGCTCAGTCAACCTCACAGGCATCGGATCAGACGCGCTCTGCCTGCGGCTGGTCCGAACTGATACTGGGCAGACAGCCGCAATCGCGCCCATTCTGAGAGAAAAACCGGAGATACAGGCGGTCTTGGCTTCGCTGCCAGCATTGCCTCATCTTCCTGTTTTCGCCGGGACCAACGATGACGACCAGCTCCGCTGCCTGACAGTCGCCGTTCCCCAATCTTCCTATGTCATGCAGGTCGCCGTGCCCTGGGACCCGGCGGAAGACCTGCTGACGAAAATCCTGACCAGCCTCATTCTAGCCTCACTGCTGTTTCTGATGCTCTCCGGGATTGGAAGCGGCCTGCTGGTCGGACACGCCCTGCGGCCTATCGACCATATTGTCACTGAAGCGGAGACATTGACACCAGATCGGCTAGACTCGGCACAGCTCAGCCCGCGTACACTTTCCGACACCGAGATCGGCCATTTAATCGCTGCTCTGAACCGAATGCTGACGCGCATCTCCACTTCTTTTTCTGCCCAGCGCCAGTTTACTGCCGATGCGTCCCATGAGCTGCGGACACCCCTTACCATTCTCCGAGGCCAGTTTGAGCTGGCTCTGACCCGTGAGCGCTCTGCCGCTGAATACCGGTCAACCTTGGAAAGCGGCCTGGAAGAAGTGCTTCGAATGGCCCGCATCGTGGAAAGCCTTGCCTACCTGACACGCGGCGATGCCGCTAGTCCCTCCATCCACTTCCTGCCGCTCTCTCTAGCAGCACTGACCGTGGAAGTTTCCGATGTGCTTGCAGGTCGCGCGTCGGAAAAAAATCTGCGATTGATCGTAGAAACCGACACTGAGGCAGTCGTCAGCGGCGACTCGGATGCATTGCGCCGGATGGTTCAGAACCTGATTGAAAACGCATTGGCTTACACGCCGCCGGGCGGCACTGTGACAGTCTCAGTCACTGAAGCCCCTCAGCAATGCAAATTAAGTGTTTCTGATACGGGAGTCGGCATCGCCGAAAGCGACTTGCCGCATCTCTTCAACCGCTTCTTTCGGGCTGACCCGTCACGCGCCAACACCGGCGGCAGCGGCCTCGGCCTGTCTATCGTCCAGAGCATTGTTAAGTCCCATGGCGGCGAAATCACAGTTTGGAGCGAACCAGGTAAGGGCAGCCGCTTCACCATCATTTTGCCGCATTAGAAAATTCTCATCTACTTTTCACGCTGTGTTAATGTTAGCCGTGTAAAATCAAGCATGGATACCCATGAGAAAAAACGCGCTGCTGCTCACTTTCATCGCTGCCGGAGTTTGTGTCGGTACGTGGCCTGCCGAGGCTCAGACTGCTGCTCCCACAACAGACTCTCAGCCGCTGACACTCGCGCAAATCACTACCCTAGCGGTTCAGTCCAGTCCGGCACTCGCAGCCGCCCGGCAAAATCTCGCTCAGGCGCAGGCCCGCGTGGGACAGGCCCAGGCTCAGCGGCGCTTCCAGGTTACGTTTAACAGCACCGTCTCTGAGTCGAATGCGAGTGTCTACCAGCCACCTCCCAGCCAGGAGACGTTTGGGACCCTGCAAAACACGCTGACCGTGCCGCTGCCGCTTGGCAGACGTCCGAAACTGGCAGAAACCCAGGCCCAGGAACAGCGCGGGGCTGTCTCAGCCCAGTTTGACTCAGCGCGTCTGGCCCTTGCGGGGCAGGTCGCTGTCGCTTATTACGATCTGCTCCGCAAACAGGCACTACTGGCAGTCGCTCAGGAAACACTGAGCGAAGACACACGGGCGCTGAGCGATGTCCAGAAGCGCAGCCAGGCTGGCGATGCCGCCCAGCTTGATGTCCTGCAGGCACAGGTGCCGGTCGCCTCCGCTCAGGCTGCGCTGGACGGGGCGCAGAACGACCTAGATGTCGCGAGAGAGAGCCTGAACAGCTTGGTCGGACGTCCTCTTGACAGCCCTCTTGCTATTTCCGATGTCACCCCAAACTCTATTGCTCTGCCCTATACGCTCGATCAGGCACAGGCATTTGCCCTCTCTCGCAGCCCTGACATGCGGGCTGCTGAGGCGACAATCAGGGCCAACGAAGCCGCGCTGTCCGTCGCTCGGCTTTACCGCGATCCGATTGTGTCTCTGCAGGCCATCGACATCCGAAGCAAAGATGTCACCAGCTTCCGAAGTGAAGACACCATTCAAGCCGCTGTGACCCTTCCCCTCGCCGACGGCGGACTTGGCAACGCTCAAATCCAGGAAGCGCAGGCGGCATTAGAAGGAGCCAGAGCACAGGTGGAAGCCATTCGGCGGCAAACCATCGCGGCTATCAGCGCGGCCTACCTGACCGCCGAAAGCCGTCGGCGACAGGTAGAAGCCGCCCGGACAGCACAGACTATCGCCCAGATCACTTACGATAAAACCACGCTCGGCTACCGAAACGGCCTCTTTCCCCTCCTGCAAGTGCTGAACGCGCGGGCCGCGCTGACCCAGGCCCGGATCGCCTACACGCAGGCGACCTACGATGCTGCCGCCGCATCCGGCACACTCTTCACGACATTTGGAGGGGCCACACCAGCACCGGCCGGCACCGTTCCCCTTACCCCGACAGTTCCAGCCACAGGTGCAAACGGCACCAGCCCGGCAGGCGCAGGCGGGCCGGGGACCAGTCCTTCCGGGAACAGCACGACGGGAACAGGAACAGGCGGAGCCGGGGGACGAGGCACGCCATAGAAAGTTTTATGACCAGACAAATCAATCGTTGTCTTCTAGTGGCAGCATTCGCGATGCTTGCGGCGGGCTGCGGGCATGGAGGCGGAAATACATCTGCCGACACTACGCCCCCGCTGCCGACACTTCAAGTGGCCGCTGTCAGGCGCGGGACACTTGAAAAGCGTCTGCCCGTGACCGGCACTCTGCAGGCGCTGCCGGGCCAGGAAGCGACACTTACTCCGCCCGTGGCCGGAGTCCTGAGCGGCCTCTTCGTACATTACGGGCAGACTGTGTCAAAGGGTCAGATTGTCGCTCAGCTTTCGACCCAGCCGCTTCTCGGTCAGATTCAGCAGGCTCAGGCCACTATCGGTCAGAACCAGGTCCAGGTGCAGCAGGCCCAGGCAAACGCCCTGCAGCAGACGGTTCAGACTCAGACATCAATTTTGCAGGCGCAGGCCGGTCTTCGAAACGCCCAGGCCGCACTTGCGGCAGCGCAGGCGACACTGACCGGAACTGAAGCAGCCGTCAGCAATGCACAGCAGAACCTGACCCGCGAACAGACTCTTTACGCCGATGGATTGGTCCCGCAGAAAGACGTGGAAGCCGCACAGCTTGCCCTGCGAACCGCCGCCGCCCAGCAGCAGGCGCAACAGCAAGCCGTCTCCGGGCAGCGCCAGACCATCGCCGGACAGGAGGCGATAGTCGCTGCCGCTCGTGCCGCGTCCCTGCAGGATGTCGTCAAACGTCAGGATGTCCAGGTCGCCCGTCAGCAATTACGGAATGCTGAGGGCGCACTCACGACAGCACGATTGCAGCGTTCGCTCTATACGATCCATGCCCCGCTGGCAGGCCAGATCAGCGCTGTTGGGGCCACAGTCGGCGAGAATGTCGATACGACTGCCAAAATCGCTGTGGTCACGAACTTGAATCAGCTTCAGCTTAATATCAGCCTGCCGAGCGATGCCGTTGCTTCCGTGCATCGTGGTCAGGCACTGACATTTACAGTAGACAGCCTGCCGGGCCGCGTCTTCCATGCGAGTGTTCAGACAATTTCCCAGCAGGTAGACGCCGCGACTGGTACGGTTCCTGCACTGGCTCTGGTCACAAACTCTCATCATCTTTTAAAAGATGACACGACCGCCCGTGTCCAAATTACAACGGAGCAGCGCTCCCATATTTTAATCGTGCCCCGCGCCGCTATGCTAACCGATCCCGACACCGGCAAGACCAGCGTAGTGGCAGTCGGCAGTGACAATGTGGCGCATATAGTCCCAGTCAAGATAGGCCTGACTGTCGGTGACTCGGTCGAGATCCAAAGCGGCCTCAGCAATGGTCAATCCGTTGCCGTCTCCAGCCAGTACGGGCTGCCGGACGGTGCCAAAGTGCAGGTTCAGCATGGATCATAAGAGCTTGAGCGGATGGGTCCAGCGTTACCGGAAAGCGATCCTACTGCTGGTCGTTGTCTTATGCATGGGCGGGTTTTATGCGTCTCAGGCGCTGCCGGTCGCGATCTTTCCCGACTTGAATGCGCCGCGTATTATTGTGACTGCGGATGCAGGCAACACACCGATTCCTACGGTGCTGGCGAATATCACACGCCCGCTGGAAAATGCGGTCGCTGGTGTCCCCAATGTCACCGAAGTCAGCTCCCTGACACAACGCGGCGGGGATGAGCTGGATGTCAACTTTAGCTGGGGCACGGACATGCCCTCGACACTTCAGCAGGTACAGGCCCGCATTGCCCAGGTGCAGGCGACACTGCCTGCCGGTACCAATGTGACCTCCGAGCGGCTGAACCCGTCTGTGTTCCCAGTCATGGGCTACAGTCTGTATTCCAACACTGTCAGCCCACAGGAGCTGCGCCGACTCGCGCTTTATACCCTGCGCCCCCGCCTGCTGCGTGTCCCCGGTGTTCGGGAGATCGCCGTGCAGGGAGGCGACACGCCGGACTTTTTGGTCCAGCTTAGCCCGACTTCCCTGCTGGCTCGTGGGGTCAGCGCCCAGGATGTCGAGAACGCACTGTCGAAGAACAACCAGGTCAACTCCGTCGGCTACTACGATCAATCGTTTCTGCGGTATCAAGTGCTTGTCTCGGGTCTATTCGCCACGGCGAAAGACATCGAGAATGTCACGGTCGCGGTCAAAAACCGGATCCCTGTGACTATCGGCGAGGTCGGGACCGTCACTCTCGGCACGGAGCCGCACACGGTGGAAACCAGCGGCGACGGCCACGTCGCGGTTCTTCTC
>JBPBQB010000308.1:0-6745 GCA_050954545.1 Janthinobacterium lividum
AGCGACCGGAAGGAATGGCGGAAGCCGAGATGCGCTTGCTTCAGCGTTATTGGTTTGTCCGGCAGTACCGACAGGAGCAGCGTAAGCCGCGCAAATACGACCGGCACGGCCTGCAAAAACTCAATCAGGGATGATCTCGGCGGGACACAAGTACCGCCGCATTGTCCGGGATACCATTGATATGACAGATTTAAATAACATAGTGGTGACTGGGGATGCCGGGTTCATGCGCCGCTATCAGATCTTCCACGCCTCTCTGGCCGACCGCTGCACACACCTGGAATGTCTTGTCTCGGGAGATGCCTACAACAACTCACTCTTCGGAACCATCGTCCGGGGAATATACAACCGCACCCCCTTGATCAGCCGTGACAAAAACCTGCGGGCCGGTATCCTCCACAAACGAAAAGCCGCCTTCCTTCGCAAATCACGCCAGACGGAGCAGAAGATCGCCCGTCTCTCCGTCCAGCCCGATCTGGTTCTGCACATGTTCGGCATGTACGCGCCCTTCCTGCACCCGTCACCGATCCCTTTTACCATGACTCTCGATTTCACTATGGCTCTTGCCGTCAAAGAATGGCCGGCCTGGGCTCCCTTCCAAACCGACAAAGCCCGCCGGGACTGGCTGGACACCGAAGGGGACGCTTTCCGGCGTGCCGCTCACCTGTTTCCCTGGAGTAATCTCGTCAAACAGTCGCTAATGAACGACTATGGCGTCCCCGAAGACAAAATCACAGTCATCGGCAGCAGCGGTAATTTCCGCACTCCCTACGACGGTGCTAAAACGTTCGGCAGCCACCAGATCATCTTCAATGGCACGGATTGGGACCGAAAAGGCGGCGATATTGTTGTAGACGCGTTCCGAAAGGTCCGGCAGACCATTCCCGACGCAAAGCTCGTCATTATCGGCACGAAAACGCCCCTTGACGAGCCAGGAGTCGAAACCCCCGGCTATATCACATCGGCCACCGGGATGCAGGATCTCTTCCTTGCCTCCGACCTGGTCGTCGCCCCCGCCCGCTGCGAACCCTACGGAGGCTTTCTCGTGGAAGGAATGAATTACGGCGTTCCCTGCATCGTCTCCGATCGCGGCGCGATGTTCGAGATCGTCGATCATGACGTCAACGGCCTCGTCCTGCCTGAGCTGACCGCCGACTGCCTTGCTGAAAGTATCGTCTCCCTCCTGAGAGACATGCCCCGCCTTGAACGCTTCTCCGCAAGCGCAAGAAACAAAGTCAAGACTCAGCTGAACTGGGACGCGATTGCCGCAAAGATGTTCGACGCGCTCAGCCGCAAAGATTTACCGGTCACTCAAACAATATAAATGGCTAACGTGAACACCATCTCGATTATTATTTGTACTTTTAATCACGCTTCGTATCTCCAGAAGACGCTGACATCCCTAGCTGCAGTCCATGTTCCGGAGACAATGCCGACGGAATTAATTGTCGTGGATAATGGTTCCACCGACAACACGGCGGAAATCGTTCGGCAGTACCGATCCGAAAATTTCGATGTCAAGTATGTTTCCGCGCCGAATCGCGGACAGTGCGAGGCAAGAAACGCTGGACTTCTGGCGGCACAAGGCGACGTGATCTTATTCACAGATGACGATGTCTGCCCACCCGTCGATTGGATTGCAGGCATGTGCGGGCCTATCCTGCGCGGTGAGGCCGACGCCATCGCCGGTGGAGTCAAGCTAGCCCCGCATGTGGTACAGCCCTGGATGACACTCTCTCACCGAGGTATGTTAGCCTCAACCGAAGGATTGGACCCGGATGAACCGAACTTCATGGTTGGGGCGAACATGGCATTCAGCCGCCGTGTTCTGGAGAAAGTTCCATCCTTTGATACCGAGTTAGGCCCTGGCGCTCTCGGCTTTTTTGATGAATCTCTTTTTTCCTGGCAACTCCAAGCCGCTGGGTTCCGGCTTGGCAGCGCCCTCGATGTCCTTGTAGAGCATCATCCCGATCCGAGCCGCATTTCTCGCGCTTCTATGCTCGATACTCAGCGTAAGTATGGCCGCTCTCTAGGCTATATCGAGCACCATTGGCAGCATAATACGATCAAAGCCGCTCGGATACGGCTGCTGTTGCGCCGCGCGAGGCTGCTGTTGTCTTCGCTGACCCGTCGCGGCGAGGTGCGTCGCCTGCCTTACCCGCCCCAGTGGGAAATGGGTCACGCTTTGACCATTGCACTGCTCGATCAGTACTTACAGGAACGGCGCAAGCCGCGCCATTATTCCCACCACGGCCTCCGCAAACTTGTATAAGCTATCTGATAAAGGTAATGCAGGGCGATCCCCCGCGCTGGCTCGAGGGGACACTGATATGACTGAGATAAGCAAAATCGCGAGGAGTGTACCGACCTGATGCTGGCTGCCGTTTCCATTATTATCTGTACCTGTAACAGGGCTGAAGACCTCCGGCAGACGCTGGAAGCCATCGGGTGCCTTGCCGTTCCCGACGCGTACCAATGCGATTTGACTGTGGTGGACAATGGCTCGACGGACGCTACAGCGTCCCTCGTGCAGTCTCTGACGCTGCCCAATATGCCGCTGCGTTACCTGCGGGAGCCGCGCCGGGGCAAAGGCTACGCCTACAATTCCGGTATCGCGGCTTCCACCGGGGACATTCTGCTGTTCACTGATGACGATGTTCGTCCGCCCGTCGATTGGATTGAGGGTATGTGTGGGCCGATCCTGCGCGGTGAGGCCGACGCCATCGCTGGCGGCATCAAGCTAGCCCCGCATTTGCATCGTCCCTGGATGAAGATAATGCACATCGTCTGGCTGGCTTCCACGGACTACCTACCCGAAGGAGCAACCCTAGCGCTCATCGGTGCGAACATGGCCTTTTCTCGGCATGTTCTGGAACGGGTTCCGCAGTTTGATGTAGAGATCGGCCCTGGCGCAAAAGGCCATGCGGACGATACTCTATATTCCTACCAGTTGGAAAAGGCCGGCTTTCGAATTGCAATGGCTCTGGATACTGCGGTCATTCACCATTTGTCGGAGGACCGCCTGACGCGAAAAGCTTATGCTGCTGCTGCCCGCAAACACGGTGAGTTCAACGCCTATATCCAGTGGCACTGGTTCCACTCCGACCACCCACACCCCTACGCAGGCCTCGTGCGTGCCTTCCTTGCCCTTTGGGCCCACCGTCTGCTGCATCTGCCCGAATGGCTGACCTCACCCGCCGTACCTGCCTGGGAGCTTGCTCCCCTCGAAACCTTCCACTCTGCCCGCTATTACCTGCTCGAACGCAAACGCCCCCGCAATTACGAAAAATTCGGCCTTGTTAAGCTAAGATAGACTCCAGCCCCCAATCCTTAACTTCCATTCTCAAACCTTAAAGCCCTTGTCAAAAATGGGGTTCTCTGAGTAGGGGCAGGGCTTGCCCCTGCCCTCATTCCCTCTCTGCCCTCATACCTAATGTCCTATCCTGCCTTTTCCAAAGCCCTTCCCTAACAGGGGAAGGTGGGGAGCCCTAGCGAGACGGGAGGGGTAATTAGGCAGCCCTAAAGAACCGAGACACATCTGCCGACAAAGACAATGGGGGTACCGCGATTGATAGTTTGCACAAGAACACTTGTAGCAGAAAGAAAAAAGCGTTACTATGTTATTAGGAAAATTCAGCGACGTCAGTCGCTACTCTGGCACTTTTGGGAGCACTGGACCCACCACACCGGTGGGCAAAGAGATTGCTGCTCGCAACGCCACGACGCATGGCCTCTTTGCCCGCGACATCGTTCTCACCCAGCTCGGTGAAGACCCCGCTGCCTACGAGACCATCTTCATCACACTCTGTGAGCAGATCGATCCCCAGAACCTTATCGAACGACACTACGTCGAAGCCATCGCCGCAGCCTCCTGGCGGCTCCGGCGGCTTCACCGCTGGCAGGCCCAGATCTACGAAGACCGCACACTCACCGAAGACGAGCAGATCGATAAGCTTGACCGGGTCATGCGCCACGAGACCAGCCTTCACCGACAGATCGACAAAGCCGTGCGCCAGCTTGGCCGCGACGTCCCTCTGCTCTTTGAAGGCCGTGCCCGCAAAGACGCCCTCGCCAAGCTGGAGCAGACTGAGCAATCCTGCCACGCCGATGAAAGCATTGAGCTGGAAGTCAGCCTCTTGGCCCGAGACTACCTCCACTGCACCCCAATGAGCTTCAACCACGATCGGCTCGACAACACTAACCCAATCGTCCCGCAGCCGTTGGAAACAGAAAAATGTCAAAACGAACTACCCCCGGTGAAGCAAAAAGAAGGGGAACGAAAAGAAGGGGAACAAAAGGAACCGGAGAGGAAAGAATTGGCAAGCCTCATACTTCTCGGCTCGTCTCTAAGACGCTGAAGCCCCACGGCCCGAGAATCGAGACCGGGCGTAGACATCACGTAAACATCTCAGTGCCGCGAAGTGGTACTTCCAAGCGTCTTCGCTGAATAGCCGTGCAATTTATTGCATGGTTCTGGACTCAAACAAAAACCTCCCCCGGAAACTCATTCCGGGGGAGGCTCTTACTCATTCGTACCGACTCGCTGACTACGCGAAGACCACTTCACGCAGCTCCTGGTCATGCTCACGGAACCATGCCACTGTCTTGGCGATGCCCTGCTGCAAAGTGTTCGCGGCCTCGAAGCCAAACAGCTCCTTAGCTCGCGATACGTCCAGGCACCGGCGCGGTTGACCGTTCGGCTTTGTCGTGTCCCAGACGATCTCGCCGGTGAAACCGACTTCCGCCGCCACGACCGTTGCTAGGTCATGGATATGGATCTCTTCGCCCGTGCCTAAGTTCACCGGCAGATCCCCATTGTAGCTCTCTGCGGCCCGCAGGAGGCCCTCTGCGGCGTCTTCGACATACAGGAACTCGCGAGTAGGAGTGCCATCGCCCCAGAGGACGATCTCGGAGCGGCCCGCGTTCTTAGCCTCGGCACATTTGCGGATCAGCGCCGGGATCACATGGGACGTGTTCAGATCGAAATTGTCACGCGGCCCATACAGGTTGACCGGCAGCAAAAAGATGCCGTTGAAGCCGTACTGCTGGCGATACGCCTGCGTCTGCACCAGCATCATCTTCTTCGCCAGGCCATAAGGTGCATTAGTCTCTTCCGGGTAGCCGTTCCAGAGCTCGTCTTCATGGAACGGGATCGGCGTGAACTTCGGATACGCGCAGATCGTGCCCGTCGCGACAAATTTCTTGACACCCATCTGCCGGGCATACTCGATTAGCTGAATGCCCATGATCGCGTTGTCATAAAAGAAGCGGCCTGGGTTTCCCTGGTTTGCCCCGATGCCGCCGACTACCGCCGCAAGGTGCAGCACAACGTCGGGCTTCGCCTCTTCATACAGCCGGACTATCGAGTCCCTGTCCCGCAGATCGTAGTCGGAAGAGCGGGGGATAATAACCGTTTTGCAGCCGCGCTCCCTGAGCTTATCGACCACGAACGAGCCCAGGAATCCGGCTCCGCCCGTGACGACGACCCGGGTATCGGGCCAGTTGATCTCTGTCGTCTTGTTCTCAGCAATTGGGTTTTCGCTCATCGGCTGCCCGCCATGACATTCGGACGGGTCTGAAGCTGGCTAAGCGACGAGATTTCTTCGTCTACCATCAGCCGGACCAGGTCGTGGAACGTCGTGCGCGGTACCCAGCCGAGCTTCTCTTTCGCCTTGGTCGGATCGCCGATCAGAAGATCGACTTCTGCAGGACGCTCATACCGGGCGTCATGCTCGACATACTGTTCCCAGTTCAGACCGGCATGGGTAAAGGCTTCTTCCAGGAACTCCCGGACCGTATGGGTCTCACCGGTCGCGATCACATAATCATCGGGTGCCTCCTGCTGCAGCATCAGCCACATGGCTTCGACATACTCTTTCGCGTAGCCCCAGTCACGCTTGGCATCCAAATTACCCAGATAAAGCTTGTCCTGAAGACCTGCTTTGATCTGAGCCACGGCCCGAGTGATCTTACGCGTCACAAAAGTCTCTCCACGCCGCGGGGACTCATGGTTGAACAAAATGCCGTTACAGGCAAACATGCCGTAGCTTTCCCGGTAGTTCACCGTGATCCAATGGGCATAGACTTTCGCCGCTCCATAAGGGCTGCGCGGGTAGAACGGTGTCGTTTCCCGCTGGGGGACTTCCTGCACCAGCCCGTACATCTCAGAGCTGCCCGCCTGGTAATAGCGGGTCTTCAGGCCGACTTCCCGGATGGCTTCCAGAATACGCACCGTGCCGATGCCCGTGACATCGCCTGTGTACTCCGGGATGTCGAACGATACACGTACATGGCTCTGCGCGGCCAGGTGGTAGACTTCGTCCGGCTGGATCCGATAAAGCAGTTTGATCAGGTTCGTCGAATCGGAGATGTCGCCATAGTGCAGAAACATATGGACGCCATTAATATGCGGGTCTTCGTACAGGCTGTTGATCCGGCTGGTATTAAAAGTCGAAGCCCGCCGAATGATCCCATGGACTTCATAGCCTTTAGCAAGGAGCAGTTCCGCGAGGTAAGAGCCGTCCTGACCCGTGATTCCCGTAATAAGCGCCTTTTTCATAGAGTAGCCTTTCTTGAGTGGATGAGAGAGAAACACAGCACCTTGCATTTGGTCAAACGAATACTGCACATCGGAGCGAATTTACGGTACACTAGAGCCTGTTATGCACTTTGTAGGCTTGTTTGGTCTGATTTGCCCCTGGCGCGGCTGAATTTAGAGTATTTCGGCCAGCAACCCGCGTTATTC